>CBFGPV010000058.1:0-22616 GCA_965650765.1 uncultured Burkholderiales bacterium | reverse complement strand
CACCGTGCCCAGCACCGGCTGCCACACCGGTGCCAGACTGGCCTGGGTGAGCAGGCAGGCGCTGCGCGTGCTGGCCAGCAGGGCCTGCAGCTTGTCGCTGCGGGTGAGCGGATTGATGGTCACGCACACGGCACCCAGGTGCCACACCGCATGCAGCGCACAGACCATCTCGACACTGTTGTCGAGCATCAGGGCCACGCGGTCGCCGGCCTGCACGCCGGCCTCGGTCTGCAGCGCGCCAGCCAGTGCCACGACCTGCCGGTGCAGTTCCCGACGGTCGAGCCGCTGCGACCCGCACACCAGCGCTGTCTGGTGCGGCCAGCGCTCGGCGCTGTCGATCAAGGCCTGGCTCAGCGGCATGGGGTTTCCTCAGGTCGAGACCAGGCCGCGTTGTTCCACGTGCTGGTGCTGCAGCAGCATCGTGGACAGCACGCCGACAAAGGCCATGTTGTCGGGGAAGCCGATGGCCCGGCCGGCGCGGCACTTCTCGACCAGGCGGCCCACGGCGGTGGCGTCGAACAGGCCGGTGGCGTCCAGGCGGGCGGGCGACAGCAGTTCGGCCGCCCAGGGCTGCAACTGCCCCTGCGTGAAGAAGCAGGCGCTGTCCGGGGCGCGGTAGGGTTGTTTGGTGCGGGTGACGATGCGCGGCGGCAGGTCGCGTGCCGTTGCGCGGCGCAGGATGGACTTTTCCAGCAGGCCGCGCAGCTTGAGTCGCGGCGGCAGGCGGTTGGCAAACTCGATCACGCGGTGGTCGAGGAAGGGGAAGCGGGCCTCGATCGAGTGCGCCATGGCCATGCGGTCGCCCTGGGCGCTGAGCAGGTAGCCTGAAAGCAGCGTGTGTGCTTCGATGTACTGGTCGCGGCCCAGGGCGCTCCAGCGGCCAAAACCGGCGGGCAGGTCAGCCGCCAGGGCGGCCTGGGCGTCCCAGGCCTGCAGCCGTGTGCGCAGCTCGGGATGCAGGAAGTTCCAGATGCGCTGCGTGCTGCGCATGCGGGTGGCGTGTGCAAACCCGGGGTCGTCGGGCCGGCCGAGGTCGGCACCGAAAAATCCGGCGGCAAACCCGCGCCCTCGGCCCGGTGAGGCCTGCAGGTAAGGGTAGAGCCGCTCCAGCAGCCGGGGCCGCCAGGTGCTGGTCGGCTGGCGCGCCATGAAGCGGCGGATCGCGGCTTCCTTGAAGATGTCGTAGCCGGCAAAGACCTCGTCCGCGCCTTCACCGGTCAGCACCACCCGGTAGCCCTGCTCGCGCACATGGCCGGCCAGCAGCATCAACGGTGTGGGGGCGGTGCGCACGAGCGGCATCTCGGCATGCCACACCGCCCGCGGGAAGTGCCGGCCGATCGTGCTCCGGTCGACGACGATCTCGCTGTGCTGTGTGCCCAGGTGGGCCACCAGCGCGCGCTGGTGCTCGCGTTCGTCGAACTCGGCGTCCTCGAAGCCGAGCGAGAACGTGCGCAAGGGCGTGGTGGTGTAGCCGCGGATCAGCGCCGTGATGACCGACGAGTCGAGCCCGCCGCTCAGGTAGGCACCGACCGGCACGTCGGCACGCAGTTGCAGCCGCACCGCGTCGACCAGCAGCGCGTGCAGTTCATCGGCGCAGCGGTCCTCGTCCACCGGGTCGGGCTCAACGGCGGGCGGGAACGTCCAGTCCCAGTAGGCCGTGATGCGCGGCTGCAGTTCGGGCGCATCCAGCTCGATCATCATCAGGTGACCGGCCGGCAGCTGCTCGATGCCGGCAAAGCTGGTGCGCCCGGCCAGCGGGCTCCAGAACGTGAAGACCTCGCCGAGCACCAGGGGGTCGAGCTGCCGTGGCACCTCGGGCAGCGTGAACAGGGCCTTGACCTCGGAGGCCAGGGCCAGTCCGCCGCGCACGCGCGTGTAGAACACCGGGCGGATACCCACGCGGTCGCGTGCCACCACCACACGTCGGCGCCTGCGGTCATGCAGCATCAGCGCAAACTGGCCGTTCAGGTGCGTGACGAAGGCGTCGCCATGTTCTTCGTACAGGTGCACCAGCACTTCGGTGTCGGAGTGCGTGTAGAAGCGATGGCCCTGCCGCTCCAGCGCCTCGCGCAGCTCGATGTGGTTGAAGATCTCGCCGTTGAAGACCACGCGCACGCTGTCGTCCTCGTTGTTGATGGGCTGCCAGCCCCCTTCGAGGTCGATGATGGATAGCCGGGCATGGGCCATGCCGACCGGCCCGTCGAGCAGGGTGCGGCTGCCGTCAGGCCCGCGGTGATGCAGCGCATCGATCATGCTGCGCAGTGCCGCGCCGTCGGGCCGGGGGGCGCCCTGTGCGGTGATCAGGCCGGCAATGCCACACATGATGTTGCCCGCGATGGTGCGCTACAGCCCGTCGACATCGGAGGCGATGTCGGTGATGCGCCAGCGGCCCGGCTCGCCGGCCCGCTGGGCCAGGCCGGGCAGCTCGGTATAGAGGCCGACGATCTTGTACGGCATGGGCCGGCCGGTGCGAAAGCCGGCCTCGGTCAGCATGCGTTCACCGGCGGCATGCAGCAGGTCGGTCAGGATGGTGGTGCAACCGTGCCGGCGCCCCTGGGCGATCAGCCCGCCCAGCAGCCCGCCGAACACGGCGGCACCGTCGTGCGCCGGCACCCGCCAGTCGAGCAGGTGCACGTAGGGGGCAGCCTGCTCGCGCTCGACGATGCGCGAAGCCACATAACCCACGCACTGGTCGCCGCGCCAGGCCGCCGTGACGGTGTAGGGCGCGCGCGGGTTGTCGAAGGTGCGGTGGTTGAGCCGCTCGGCGCTCCACTCGATGCGCACGTCCTGCGGGTCGGCACCGCTGGCATTCAGGCTGTCGACATCGGCTGCAGTGAAGCGTGTCAGCGCCCTCAGGGCCACGCCGGCCGGCAGGCGGGCGCGACGCAGCGCATGCCAGGCCCCCAGCATGCGCCCGGCGGCCTGGCCCAGCGGCTGGCCGATCAGGTCGGAACCCAGCCGCCGCGCCATGTAGTTGCCCAGGTCGATCGGGTAGGCATACGCATTGCGCGCCATCTGGTGGGTGAACAACCGCGTCACGATGCCGTGCGAATTGGCGTTGGCACCCACGGCCAGCACGAACTCATGGCGCTGGAACAGGGCCTGGTTCATCCAGATGCCCAGGCCGGCATCCGCCACCCGGGGGTGGACCAGCACGTCCATGACCTGCACGCCGCTGTAGCGGCGCTCGCGGGTGTGCAGCGTGCAGTCCTGGGTGCCGATCATGCCCAGCAGGTCGGCGCCGTCACGCACCACCCACAGCTCGCCCAGACCTTCGCCGGGCCGCCCGAGCCGGTAGCGCCAGGACAGGTAGGCGGTGTCGTCCCAGAGGATGCGGGTGTCGATGCCGCGCTGGCGCAGCGCCACGATGTCGGGCAGGTCGTCCAGCCGCGCCGGGCGGAAGGCGCTGGTCAGCGCGTCGGCCGTCATGCCCAGTCCGCGCGCAACGATGCGTGTGGTGCTCGCAAACGGCACGGCGCGGCGCGCCGGCGGCGCGGCAGGGGCCTCAGTCGGCAAGGAGGTCATGCTTGCGCAGGAAGTCCAGGGCGTCGCCGATGCGTGTCATCTGGCGCGATTCTTCGGCGCTGAGTTCGATGCCGAAGCGCTCGTCGATCTCGGCGATGAGCGCCAGGGCGCCCATCGAGTCCCAACCGGGGATGCTGTCGCGCGAGCGATCCAGCGGGAGCTCGCTGGCGGGTTCCATGAAGGCCTCGCCGAGCATGTCGAGCGCCTGTTGAAGCGTGATCTTCGTCAATGCGGTTCCTCGGGGCGGCGCGGCCCGGTGGCGTGCTGCATTCGGGCCTGCGGTGCGGTGGGCTGGATCATTGGCGGGCCAGCAAGCCGGTGTAGTCGGCGTGCAGCAGGGCGGCCTGGGGCGGCAGATCGACCACACAACCGGCCCAGGACAGGCCCACACCATAGCCGATCAGCATGGAACGCAGGCTTGCACTGCGTTCGGCCGGTGTGGTGCGGGTCCAGGTGACCGCGACCGACGGACCGCCGCAGTTGCCGGTGTCTTCGAGGATCAGCGGGACCTTGCTCTCGGGCAGGCCGCACTTCTTGGCCAGGTGCTTCATGATGAAGCGGTTGGACTGGTGCAGCACGAAGCTGTCGATGTCGTCGATGCTGCGCTTCGACAGCGTCAGCAGGTCGGTGATCAGCGGGGGCACCCGCTTGATCGTGAAATTGAAGATGGCCGCGCCGTCCATGAACAGATGACGATCGGCCGGGTTGGCGGGTTCCCGGTCGCGGAAGCCGCCGCCGCGGATGATCAGCCCGCCGTGACCGCGGCCGTCGGTGTGCAGGCAGAACGACGCTGGCGGGGCCTCGGGGTCGAGTTCGAGCGCGGTGGCCGAGCCGGCGTCGCTGAACAGCAAGGTGGTGGCATGGTCATCAGGGCCGGGGAAGCGGCTCGGCGTTTCGCCGTGCAGCATCAGGATGCGCTGGTGCCCGCCGCCACGCATCATGCAGGCGGCCAGGTACAGGCCGTAGGGGTAGCCCGAGCAGCCCAGGCCGACGTCGAAGGCGGCGCAGTCGCTCGACAGGCCCAGCCACTGATGCAGCATGCAGCTCGACGAAGGCAGCCAGTAGTCGGGCGACTGGGTGACGAGGATCAGCCCGGTCACCGACTCGCGGCTCCAGCCCAGGCGGGCCAGCAGGGTTTCGGCGGCCTCGAAGCACAGGTCGGCGGCGGTCACACCCGCTTCGACCACGCGGCGCTGGCGTACACCAGCCATGGCCACGACCTTGCGCACCTCTTCGGCGCCAAAGGCCTCGCCCTGCGCCAGGTTGTCGACCACACCGGGCGGCACGCAGGTGCTCACGCCCGCGATGCGAAACCCCCCGATCTGCGCCTGACTCATCCTCTTGTGCCCCCGAACCGTGGATGGGGCCATTCTCGCAGACGCATGGCCCGATCCGGCCGTGGCCGGTTCCCTAGAACATGGGGGGCGGCGGCCGCTTCAGTGCGACCCGCGGTGGGCCCAGCCCGTCGTGCGCTTCTCGACCCAGGCGAACAGCTCGTACATCGCCATGGCCATGATGCCCACGGCCACCAGCCCGGCAAAGGCCAGCCCCATCTGCATGGCCGAGCCGGCCGACACCAGCAGGTAGCCGATGCCTTCGTTGGCGGCCTGCATCTCGGATACCGTCGTGCCCACGAAAGCCAGTGTGATCGCGACCTTGAGCGAGCCGTAGAAGTACGGCATCGAGCGCGGCAGGCCCACCTTGATCAGCACGTCCCATCGACGTGCGCCGAGCACCCGCAGCACGTCTTCGAGTTCGGGCTCGAGTGTGGCCAGGCCGGTGGCGATGTTCACCGTGATCGGGAAGAACGAGATCAGGAAGGCCGTCAGCACCGCCGGCCCCACACCGATGCCGAACCACACCACCAGGATGGGCACGAAGGCCGCCTTGGGCAGGGCGTTGAAGGCGGTCATCAGCGGGTAGACGGCCGCATAGGCCAGGCGTGAGCTGCCGATCAGGAAGCCGAGCAGCACACCGACCACGATGGCAATGCCAAAGCCGGCCATCGTGACCCAGAAGGTGCGCCACGAATGCTTGAGGATCTCGCCGCGGAACTCGACCATCTGCTCCCAGATGCGGGCCGGGCTCGGGAAGATGAACTCCGAGACCTGGAAGCCGGTGCAGATGGCCTGCCACAGCACCAGCACCGCCACCAGCAGCAGCCACGGCGCCCAGCGTTCGAATTGCCTGTTGTTGTTCATGAGGATGTCCCAGGGAAGGCGCTCGGCGGTGGGCGGTGCGCCTCAGGCCGGGCGCCCGTCGCGGATGGCGCCGATGTGACCGCGCAGTTCATGCACGAGGGCGGTGAACTTCTCGGTGTAGGTGATTTCAAGGTCGCGCGGGCGGGGCAGGTCGATCTCGCGGCGGTGCAGGATGCGCCCGGGGCTCTTGCTCATCACGTACACCGTGTCGGCGAGATACACCGCCTCGCGCAGGTCGTGTGTCACCAGGATCACGTTGAAGCGCTGTTGCGTCCACAGGTCGCGCAGCGTGTTCCAGAGCTCTTCGCGCGTGAAGGCGTCCAGCGCGCCGAAGGGTTCGTCCAGCAGCAGCATGCGCGGCTCGTGGATCAGCGCCCGGCAGATCGACGCGCGTTGCTGCATGCCGCCGGACAGCTGCCACGGAAACTTGTCCTCGTAGCCGCCCAGCCCCACGCTTTGCAGCAGCCGGCGCGCCTTGGCGTCGTACTCCGCGCGGCGCGACTTGAAGTTCGAGCGGTAGGGCTCGACGATCTCCAGCGGCAGCAGCACGTTGTCCACGGTGGTGCGCCAGGGCAGCAGCGACGGCGCCTGGAAGGCCATGCCGGTGATCTTCAACGGGCCGTTGACCGGCTGGCCGTCGATCACGATGCTGCCCTTGGACGGGCGCTTCAGCCCCGTGGCCAGCTTCATGAAGGTGGACTTGCCGCAGCCCGAGGGGCCGACGATGGCAATGAACTCGCCCTCGCGCACCTGCAGCGAGATCTCCTCGACGGCAAACTGCTGCCGGGCGAGGAGCTCGTCGTTGTAGGCGAGCCAGACGTTCCTGAAATCGACAAAGGCATTCATGCGGTGCGGCGCCTGCGGTCAAGGGGGATGCCCGCCGCCGGCGCACCGGGCGCGGGCGGCATCGCCTGGATCGGCGCGGTCACTTCCTGAAGATGTTGCGCTCGGCCGCCGCCGGCAGGAAGCTGCCATTCCACACGGCGTCGGCGTCGACGCGGGTCTTGGTGTTGAAGGCGTCGGCCACCTGGCTGGCCATCAGCGCCAGGCGTGGCCGGTTCACGTCACCAAAACCTTCGGCCCGCGCGTCGGCGGTGGCGATCGAGGAGTCGATCGCCAGTTTCAGGCGCCGCTCTTCCAGGGCGGTGTTGATGATGCCGTCGCGGGCCTTGACCACCTCGATGGCGGCCTTGGGGTTGGCCAGCACGTCGCGCGCGCCCTTGGTGAAGGCACGCAGGAAGGCCTTCACGGCGTCCGGGTTCTTCTTCAGGAATTCCTCGGACGCGATGATCGCGTTGCCGTAGAGCTTCACCCCGTGCTGGGGGTAGGACATCACAGCGATGTCCTCGGGCTTGACGCCGCGCGCCTCCAGGTTGAGCAGCGAGGTGAAGTAGAAGCCGGTGATCGCATCGACGTCGCCCTTGGCCAGCATGGTCTCGCGCAGTGGCGGGTCCATGCTGATCCAGGTCACGCCGGGCACGTTGTTGGCCTTCTGGAAGATCGGGAAGGCGCGGCGGCCGGCGTCGAACACCGGGGCGCCGAGCTTCTTGCCGGCGAGGTCGGCCGGCGACTTGATGCCGGTCTTCTTGAGCGAAAACACCGCCGCCGGGGTGTTGTTGTAGACCATCATCACCGCCACCGGCTTGTTCGGTGCGGTCGGGTTGTTGGCGTGGAATTCCATCAGCGCGGCCAGGTCGGCAAACCCCATGTCGTAGGTGCCCGAGGCCACGCGGTTCACCGCATTGCCCGAGCCGTTGCCGGCATCGACCGTGACGTTGAGCTTTTCAGCCTTGAAGTAGCCCTTGGCAGCCGGCAGCAGGAAAAACGCGGACGGGCCCTCGAAGCGCCAGTCGAGCTGGAACTTGACGCTGGTCTCCTGGGCACGCGCTCCCACACTGCCGAAGCTCAGTGCCAGCGCCACGCCGGCGCCGAGCAGGGCGCGTTTGCCCAGGGAAAGGGAGCGGGGGGAGTGGGTCATGGATCGGTTCTCCGGTTCGATCAGAAAAGGACAGATGGCCTGGGATTGCAAGTTCTGTGCGCAGTCTTGCATGCAAGCTGACAGTCGCACGACATGCGCACCATAGCCGTTTCGCGCACCAAACTGAATCAGGTGTCCCCGCACTTGCGTTGGCCAGGCGGCGGCCTGCACCGCGATGGCGGTTTTGTGCGCTGTGCGTTCGGCGCCCGGGTGGCTGGGCCGTGCGCAATTGTTCAAGACAGCGACCGGTGGGGTTTCGATACTGGTTTCATGAAGATCGAACTCAACGGACACCCGGTCGACGTGCCGCCCGCCTACCGGGACGACACGCTGTTGTGGCTGCTGCGCGAAGGCCTGGGCCAGGTCGGCACACGGCATGGCTGCGGCGTGGGCACCTGCGGCGCCTGCACCGTGCTGGTCGATGGCCAGGCGCGCCGGGCCTGTGTGACACCGGTGTCGGGTGTGCTGGACCGGCGCATCACGACGATCGAGGGCCTGGGCCGGCCCGGGCAGCTGCATGCGCTGCAGCAGGCCTGGCTGGCGGTGCAGGTGCCGCAATGCGGTTACTGCCAGGCCGGGCAGATCATGGCCGCAGCCGCCCTGCTGGCGGCCCACCCCCGCCCGAGCGAGGCCCAGATCGACGAGGCCATGGCACCGCAGCTGTGTCGTTGCGGCACCCAGGGTCGCATCCGGGCGGCCATTGCCCTGGCGGTGGAACGGCCGGGGCAGGGGGCGTGACGATGCGCAGGCGTTCCTTTCTGGCCGCCGCCGGTGCGGCGCTGACGGTGGCCGTGGTCGTGCCGGGCTGCAGCCTGATCCCGGTGATCCCGAAGCGGCCGGCGCCCACGCGCGCCGACGCGGTGGGCTGGATCCGCCACCACGGCGGGCGCTACCAGCTGCATCTGCCGCGCATCGACATGGGCCAGAACATCGGCACGGCACTGCGCCAGATCGCCTGCACCGAGCTGGGCGTGGATGCCACGCTGATCGACGTGCTGCCGATGTCGACCGCCGAGCTCAAGCGCGTGCGTGCCACCGTGGGCAGCGACTCGATCAAGGACTATGCCCTGCCGCTGGCCCAGGCCTGTGCGACGTTGCGCGAGGCGCTGGCTGCCGGGCGCACCGAAGGCTGGCTGGAGGCGCGTGACCTGCCGCCCGCTGAGCTGCGTTCGCTGCGCTGGCCCGGACGCCCGGAGCCGGGCGTGCCCCAGGCGGTGGGTGCGACGGCGCCGATCGACGCCGGGCTGGCCATCGTGACCGGCCAGCCGCTCTACGCGGCCGACGTGCGCCTGCCCGGCATGCTGTTCGGGCGGGTGCTGCGCGCGCCGGCCTCGCCCGAGTTGCGCAGCCGGCTGCTGCGCTGCGACGAAGCGGCCGCGCGGCGTGACGCGGGCCTGGTGGCGCTGGTGCGCGACCCCGCGCTGCAGCACGGCGCGGGCGAAGGGCTGGGCATCGTGGCGCGCACGCCGTCGGCACTGGACCGCATTGCCGCGGCACTTGACCCGCAGTGGCAGGTCGATGACCACTTCGAGCCGCAGGCCGTCGCGGCGCTGATCGACGTCGATGCCCGCCTGGCCGATGGGGCGCTGCAGCACGCGCCGCGCAGCGACCGCCTCGACCCGGCCGCCCGCTGGGACGTGAACCTGAGGCTGGACGTGCCGATGGCCGCCCATGCCGGCATCGAACCGCGCTGTGCGGTGGCCCGCCCCGGGGCCCGCGGCGAAGCGGTGGCCATGACCGTGTGGACCGGCACCCAGGACGCCTTCTACGTGCGCGACGTGCTGGCCCGCCACCTGGGCACCGATGCCGACGCCGTGGTGGTGCAGGCCATGCGCATCGGTGGCGCCTTCGGCGGGCGCACCCTGTGCACCGTCGAGCTGGAGGCGGCCGTGCTCGCACGCGCGGTGGGTCAGCCGGTCAAGCTGTGGTGGACGCGGGCGCAGGAGTTCCAGCAGGGCTTCCACCGGCCCCCGTCGTCGCACCGCATCCGCGTGCGCCTGGACCAGGGTCGCATCACCCAGTGGTGGCATGCGCTGGTCAGCAGCCACATCCTGTTCACCCCGGCCGGCATGCCGCCGTGGATGCAGCGCCTGGCCGATGTGGTCGGCGACGGAGGCGTGTCGCGTGGCAGCGAGCTCGGTTATGCGGTGCCGGCCCAGCGCGTCGAGTTCGAGGCCGTGCGGCTGCCGGTGCACAGCGGCCCCTGGCGCGGCCTGGGGGCGGGCCCCAATCGGCTGGCTGTCGAGTCGGCCATCGACGAGGCGGCCCGTGCCTGCGGCCGTGACCCGGTGGCTTTCCGGCTCGACCACATCGACGAGCCACGCCTGGCCCGGGTGCTGCGCCGGGTGGCCGAGCGGGCCGGCTGGGGGCGCGCGCGTGACGGTGCCGCCCTGCGCGAGCGTGACCGAGTCGCCCTGCGCGGGCGGGGGGTGGCCTGTGGCGTCTACAAGGGCAGGAGCTTTGCCGCCGTGGTGGCCGACGTGGTGATCGACCGCACCAGCGGGCGTGTGCAGGTGACCCGGTTGTGGTGCGCCCATGACTGCGGGCTGGTGGTCAATCCCGGGCAGGTGCGGGCCCAGACCGAGGGCAATCTGGTGTGGTGTTTGGGCATGGTGCTGCTCGAACGCCTGCCGCTCGTGGCCGACGGTGTGGGCGCCAGCAGCTTTGCCGACTACCCGCTGCCCCGCCTGGGCGACGTGCCGCCGATGCACATCGAGCTGATCGACGAGGGGGAGCCGCCCACCGGGGCCGGCGAAACCGCGATGGTGGCCGGGGCCGGTGCGATTGCCAATGCCGTGCGTGACGCGCTGGGCGTGCGCCCGACGCAGTTTCCGATCGACCCCGCCTGGGTCACAGCGGCCCTGGCTTGAGGTAAGGTGCCGCCCAGGGACGGTGCGATGAACGAGTTTGCAAGCGCTGCGATGGTCAGGCTGCTGTCGGCCGGCATGAGCCGTCAGGGCATGCTGGTGCCTGCGTTCGATGCGCGCGGCGCCCATGTCAGCCTCGACACCAAACGCGCGCTCGTGGCTGCGGCCGTGGCACAAGGCGGGCTGGCCGGCCTGGTCGACCTGGGGCGAGGCATCGAGCACATCGCCGGCGACGCCACCTACCAGGCGCTGGCGCCGGCCCGTCACCCGCAGGACCTGCTCGCGCGCTGGAGTCGGCTGGAGCGTTATGTGCACTCCGACCATCGCGTGCGGGTGGCCGAGGCCGGGCCGCGGCACCTTGTGCTGGTGCACGAGGCCCGCCGTGCCGGCGCGCGGCCCTGGCCGGCTGAAAGCCTGGTCGTGCTCGGGGTGATCGTCGCGGCGCTCGAGCTGATCGGTGTGGTCGGCCTGCAGGCCCGTGTCGATGGGGTCCGGCTTCACCCCGACGGGCCGGATCGGCCCGACCGCTCATGGCAGCCGCAGGAGGCCGGCGGCAGTCTGCAGACCTGGCAGACCTGGCAACTCGACTGGGCCGAGGTGGCCGAGCGGCCCGCAGCGCGGCCCCAGCCGGCACGCGCGGCGCTCGCAGCGCCGATCGACCTGTGTGACCCGCTGCCCTGGTCCGACGCGGCCCATGCCGTGGCGCGACATCTGCTGGCCGACCTGGCCGCACCGGCGCGCCTGGACGAGGCCGCACGCGCGGCAGCCTGCGCCCCGCGCACGCTGCAGGCCATGTTGCAGCGCGCCGGCCTGAGCTTCACCACCGTGGTGTCCGAAGCGCGCACGCGGGCCGCGGCCTGGTGGCTGGCGCAGACGCCGCGTTCGATCGCCGAAGTCGGTTTTCTCTGCGGCTTTGCCGACCAGCCCCATTTCACCCGCGAGTTCAGCCGGCGTGTCGGTGTCACGCCGGCGAAGTACCGGCAGGCCTTCGGGGCGTGACGCCAAGGCGGCTGCCGCTGCCTCAGCTCAGCAGGTCGAGCAGGCTGCGGGCAATCACCTTGGTCGCACGGCGCAGGTCGTCGAGCACGATGTGCTCGTCGGCACGCTTGGCGTTGGACTCCAGCACGGTGCGCGGCCCGGCGCCATAGATCACGGCCGGAATGCCGTGCTCGCAGTAGATGCGCACGTCGGTGTAGAGCGGCGTGCCCATGGTCGGGATGGCCTGGCCGAAGACGATCTCGCCGTGGGTCTGCAGCGCCTGCACCAGCGGGGCATTGCCGGGCAGCGGCTTGAGCGGGTGGCACATCAGCATGCGCTTGACGTCCACCGTCACGCCGGGCAGGTCCTGTGTGGCTTCCCGGATCACACGGCGGATGTCGGCTTCGACCTCGGCCGGGTTCTCCTCGGGGATCATGCGGCGGTCGAGCTTGAGCACGACCTTGCCGGGCACGACGTTGGTGTTGGTGCCGCCCTCGATCATGCCCACGTTCAGGTAGGGGTGCCGGATGCCGGTGACGTTCGAGGTGATGGACTTGTACTTGTCATTCTGGGCATACAGCGCATTGAGCAGCTTCACCGCGGCCTGCAGGGCATCGACACCGGTGTGGGGGATCGCGGCATGCGCCATCTTGCCGTGCACCGTGACCTCGAGCTGCAGGCAGCCGTTGTGCGCAGTCACGACCTCGTAGCTGAAACCCGCGGCGATCAGCAGGTCCGGCCGGGTCAGGCCGTGCTTGAGCAGCCAGGCCGGGCCGACCTCACCGCCGAATTCCTCGTCGTAGGTGAAGTGCAGCTCCACCCCGCCCTTGAGCGGCAGGCCGAGCGATTCCAGCGCGCGCACGGCAAAGGTGTAGGTCGAGAAGTCGCACTTGCTGACGGCGGCGGCCCGGCCATAGAGCTTGCCGTCCTCGATCTCGCCGCCATAGGGGTCGTGGGTCCAGCCCTCACCGGGGGGCACCACGTCACCGTGGGCATTGAGGGCGACGGTGCGACCGTCCCCGTAGCGCCGGCGCACGATCAGGTTGGTGATGGTCTCCAGGCCGCAGGCCTTGACCTCGGCCTCGGGCACGGCGTGCTGCTCGGCCTCGAAGCCGAAGCCCTTGAGCAGCTCGGCGGTGCGCACGGCATGCGGCGCGTTGTTGCCCGGGGGGGTGTCGGTGGGCACACGCACCAGTTCCTGAAGGAAGCGGACCTGCTCGTCGAAGTGGGCGTCGATCCAGGCGTCGAGTTGGTTGTATGCGGTCATGACGGGTTCTCGCAGAGTTGTTCGAGCAGGTGGGCAAACGCCTCGACGCAGAGCTGGGCGTCGTCGTTCGTGATGGTTTCCAGGGGGTTGTGGCTGATGCCGGCATTGCCGCCACGCAGGAAAAGCATGGCCTGAGGCATCACTTCGTGCAGCTTCATCGCGTCATGGCCGGCGCCGCTGGGCATGCGGAACACCGGCAGGCCCAGCGACTCGACCGCCCGTTCCCAGCGCGCCTGCCAGGCCGGTGCGCTGGGGGCGGCTGCAGCACGCATCGACTCCTCGAGCTTGTAGCGCACGCCTCGCCGCTCGCACAGCGCGGCCAGTTCGGCCAGCACGTCGTGCACCAGGGCGTCGCGCTGCGTGTCGGTGGGCGCGCGCAGGTCCAGGCTGAAGCGGCACAGGCCCGGCACCACGTTGATCGATCCGTTGGGCACCTGCAGCATGCCGATCGTGCCCACCGAATCGCCGTCGGCCGCGGCACGCTTTTCGATGTAGAGCGCCAGCTCGGCCACGGCCGCGGCGGCGTCGCGCCGGCGGTCCATCGGGGTGGTGCCGGCGTGGCTGGCCGTGCCGATCACCTCGCCCACGAACCGCACGCCGCCGTTGATGGAGGTGACCACCCCCAGCGGCAGGTCCAGCTCGTTGAGCACCGGGCCTTGTTCGATGTGGACCTCGACAAACCCCTGGTAGGCGGCCGGGTCGCGCTGCAGGCGCGGGATGTCGTCGATGCACAGGCCGGCATGCTGCATGGCCTGGCGCATCGTGATGCCATCGGCATCGGCCTGGTCGAGCCAGCGTGTGTCGAACTGACCGATCAGCGCGCCCGAACCCAGGAAGGTGGCCTTGTAGCGCTGGCCTTCCTCTTCGGCAAACCCGACCACTTCGAGCGTGTAGGGCAGCCGGCGACCCTGGCGATGCAGCGACTGCACACAGGCCATCGGCACGAGGATGCCCAGGCGGCCGTCGTACTTGCCGCCGTTGCGCACCGTGTCGTAGTGGCTGCCGGTGAGCAGGGCGCGCGCCTTGGGGTCGGTGCCGTGGTAGCGGCCGACCACGTTGCCCACCGCGTCGACCTGCACCTCGTCAAAGCCGCACTCATGCATCCAGTTCGACAGCCGCTGGGCACAGGCGCGGTGCGCATCGGTCAGGTAGGTGACGGTGAGCTGGCCCAGCTCGGCATAGCCCGGGTCGGTGTGCTGGGCCAGGGCCTCGGCCCAGTCCCACACCTGGTTGCCGAGTTCGGGCGTGACACCGAACTTGTCGTTCAGGCGGATCTCGGCGATGCGGTCGATGTTGCGCAGGCATTCGGCCAGCTCGAAGTCGGGGTGGCCGTGCAGGCGACGCTCGAAGATCTCGATGATCTCGGTGCGGGTCAGCCCCAGACCGCGGGCGCCGCGCACGGCCAGGATGAAGGGCCAGCCGAAGCGTGCGTTGTAGTCGGCGTTGAGCTGCTGCAGCCGGGTGAATTCCTCGGGGCTGCAGTGGGTGAGGCCGGCGCGCGACTGCTCGTTCGTCGACTCCGCAGTGAGCTGGCCGGCCACGGCAGCCTTGCCGGCCAGTTCCGGGTGGGCACGGATCAGCTTGAGCTGGGCCTCGCGGCCGGCCTCGCGCACCGACTCCACGAGGGCACGCTTGAGGTGGGCCAGCGAACGGAAGGGGCGCCGCGCAAGGGCCCCTTCGGCCACCCAGGGCGAGTGCTCGTAGACGCCGTCGAGCAGCGCCACGAATTCGGCGGGTGCCGCGGCATTGAGTTGGTTCAGGGTCAGCATGGTGTCTCCGGCCTCAGCGCCACACGAAGGCGGTGTCGGGGTTGAAGGGGTGGGTCTGCTTCCAGTGGCGTGCGATGTCGATGCGGCGGGCGACCCACACGCGGTCGTGCGACTGCACGTGGTCGAGGAACTGCTGCAGCGCCTTGAAGCGGCCCGGGCGGCCCAGGAGGCGGCAGTGCATGCCGATGCTCAGCATCTTCGGCGACTCCTCGCCTTCGGCGTACAGCACGTCGAAGCTGTCGCGCAGGTAGGTGAAGAAGTCCTCGCCCTGCGAAAAACCCTGAGGCAGCGCAAAGCGCATGTCGTTGGTGTCCAGCGTGTAGGGCACGACCAGGTGCGGTGCCAGCTCGCCATTGCCCTTGACCACCTGGGTCCAGAAGGGCAGGTCGTCGCCGTAGTAGTCGCTGTCGTACTCGAAACCACCGTACTCGGCGACCAGCCGGCGTGTGTTGGGGCTGTCGCGCCCGGTGTACCAGCCCAGCGCACGCTGCCCGGTCAGCTCCTCGATGATCTGCATGCCGATGCGCATGTGCTCGCGCTCGGTGGCCTCGTCCATGTTCTGGTAGTGGATCCAGCGCCAGCCATGGCAGGCGATCTCATGACCCAGTTCGACAAAGGCACGGGTCAGCTCGGGGTGACGCTGCAGCGCCATCGACACGCCGAAGATGGTCATCGGCAGGCCACGGCGCTCGAACTCCTTCAGGAAGCGCCACACGCCGACCCGCGAGCCGTACTCATAGATGCCTTCCATGCTCAGGTGGCGGGCCGGGAAGCTGGCCGGGTTGAACATCTCGGACAGGAACTGCTCGCTGCCGGCGTCGCCGTGCAGCACCGAGTTCTCGCCGCCCTCCTCGTAGTTCAGCACGAACTGCACGGCAATGCGGGCGTTGCCGGGCCAGCGGGCATGCGGCGGGTTGCGGCCATGACCGATCAGGTCGCGCGGGTAGGGGGTGGTGGGTTGGCTCATGAGGGTAGGGGGGCGAACAAGGGTCAGGAAGGGCAGTGTGGGGCTCAGCCGCGCGGGGCCAGCACCGATTCGAGGTCTGGCATGCGGGGGTGCAGGCGCAGGTTGCGCTCGACGTTCTCGAGGTGCGACTCCATCAGCCGCACCGCGCCACGCGCATCGCGCCGCTCCAGGGCGTCGACGATGGCAACGTGTTCCTCGAAGGAATGTTCGGCCGACAGCGAGGTCTGGTACATCAGCGAGATCAGCGAGGAGCGCGAGACCAGGTCCTGCAGGATCTCGGCCAGCGTCTGGTTGCCCAGCATGCGCGCCAGCACGACGTGGAAGTCGGCCAGCAGGTGGGTGCGGCCGGAGACGTCGGTGCGCTGCACGGCCTGCTGTTCGTCGCGCAGGTGATTGCGCAGTTCGGTGACCTGCTCGGGCGTGATGGCCTGGCACAGCTGGCGCACCATGCCCACTTCGAGCATGTGGCGCACCTGGAAGACTTCACGCGCCTCTTCCACGCTGGGCTGAGCCACGAACGCACCGCGAGCGGGTTCGAGCGTGATGAGCCGGTCGCGGCTGAGCTGGTTCAGTGCCTGGCGCACGATGGTGCGCGACACCTTGAAGATGTCCGCGATCTTCTGCTCGGCGAGTTTGGTGCCGGGCATCAGGCGGCGTTCGACGATGGCGCCGGTGATCGACTCGACGATGCGCTGCGTGCTGCTGGCCGGTGCGGCGGCCGGTGTGCTGCGCCTGGCGCGGCGCGCTGGCGGCCGGGTGTCGGCGGGGCGGTCGGTCTCGACGACCTGCAGCTTGGGCGTGGATCGGGGCATGGGCGGTCCGGTGGAGATTTCGCTTGCGGTGTACGCCAAACTGTATACACTTTTTGAGGGTTTGCAACAGGCTTTGACCCGGCAGACTCCATCACCGCAAGTTCCAACACCTTTGCACGAGACCACACGATGGGCAAACTCACCACCCATGTCCTCGACACCATGAACGGCTGCCCCGCGGCCGGAATGGGCGTCACCCTCTACCGCCTGGACGGCGATGCCGCCACCCGCGTCAAGCGCATCCTGCTCAACCACGACGGGCGTGCCGATGCCCCGCTGCTGGAGGGCGATGCCCTGGTGCCAGGGACCTACCGCCTGGTGTTCGAGGTGGATCCGTACTTCCGCGCGCGCGGCGTCGAGCTGCCCGAACCCCCGTTCCTGGGCGCCGTGCCGCTGGACTTCGGCATCGCTGACGCCTCGGCCCACTACCACGTGCCGCTGCTGGCCAGCCCCTGGGCCTATTCGACCTACCGCGGCAGCTGAGCCGCCGTCGTGTGGTGTCGTCTCGGGGTTAACCCGTGGGATGCACACACGCAAAGTGTATACACTTCAGTCAACGTCGCCGCGGAGCCCGGCCCCTGCAAGTCAGGAGTGTCTGGTCGCGACGTGTCCTCCTTACAGAGCCCGCCGTGGTAAGGTGATTTCGCTCTGGCCAGCTTCTTGCAGGCCGCATGCGACCACATCCACGAGAGTCAAGCATGGATGCTTATGTGCTCGATTGGGTCAATCTGCTGTTGCGGTGGGCTCACGTCATCACCGCGATCGCCTGGATCGGCTCGTCTTTCTACTTCGTCTTTCTCGACAGCAGCCTGACCGCCCCGCAGGACCCTGACCTCAAGGCCAAGGGTGTGGACGGCGAGTTGTGGGCTGTACACGGCGGGGGCTTCTACCACCCGCAGAAGTACCTGGTCGCACCCAAGCAACTGCCCGAGAACCTGCACTGGTTCTACTGGGAGAGCTACACCACCTGGCTGACCGGGTTTGCGCTGTTCACGGTGCTGTACCTGCTCAATGCAGGCACCTTCCTCGTCGACAAGAACGTCTACGACTGGTCGCCTGGCGCCGCCGTGGCGGGTGCGCTCGGCTTCCTCGTGGCCTTCTGGGTCGTCTATGACGTGATCTGCCGTGCGTTCGGGCGCCGGTCCAACGGCGACCTGATCGTCGGGGTGCTCGTTTTTGCCTTCATCGTGTTCGCGTCCTGGCTGGCCTGCCAGTTGTTCGCGGGGCGCGCGGCCTTCCTGCTGGTGGGCGCAATGATCGCCACCGCCATGAGCGCCAACGTGTTCGTGTGGATCATCCCGGGGCAGCGCAAGGTCATTGCCCAGATGAAGGCCGGCCAGCCGGTCGACCCCATCCACGGCCAGCGAGCCAAGCAGCGCAGCGTGCACAACACCTACTTCACGCTGCCGGTGCTGTTCTCGATGCTGAGCAACCACTACGGGTTTGCCTACGGCCACGAGCACAACTGGGCCGTGCTGGTGCTGTTCATGCTGGCTGGCGCGCTGATCCGCCACTTCTTCGTGGCCCGCCACAAGGCCAAGCTGAAGAACGTGACGCCGCCTTGGGGCTATGCGGCCGCGGGCAGTGTCGTGCTGGCCTGCGTGGCTTTCTGGATCGCACCCAAGCCGGTAGCCGCGCCCGACCCGGCCGTGGCGGCCGCACCGGTCGACTTTGCGCAGGTCAAGACGGTGATCGACCAGCGCTGCGCGATGTGCCACAACGCGCAACTGCCCAGCAAGAACGTGGCCTTGCACACGCCCGAGCTGATCGCCCAGCATGCCCAGGCGGTCTATCAGCAGGCGGTGGTACAGAAGCTCATGCCGATGAACAACGCCACCGGCATCACCGATGCCGAACGCGCCCTGCTGGCGCGCTGGTTCCAGGCCGGCGCTCCGGTGCAGTGAGCTGCAGGCCCCGCGGCGGGGCCTCGATACAATCCGGCGCACTGTGAAAGACACTCCGTCCTCCTCCGGTGCGCCTGTGGCGCCCGACACCTTCCGCACCACGGACCCCCTGGCCCTGCACCCTGCGCCGGGCGCGGCTGGCCGGGGCCTGCTGTGGGCGGCGGGTGCCGCCTTGCTCATCCTGTGCGTGGCCAGCGTGGCGCTGGCCTATCAGGCGCAACAACGTGTGCAGTCGCTCGAGCAGGAGCTCGTGCGCCGCCAGCAGGACAGCCAGGAGCAATCGGCCGAGGCCCGTGCGGCTGCGCGGCAGGCCCAGGACCTGGCCCGCGATGCCGTGGCCAAGGTCGCGCTGATCGAAGGCAAGGTGGCCGAGGTGGCCCTGCAGCGCAGCCAGCTCGACGAGCTGATGCAGTCCATGTCCCGCTCGCGCGATGAAAACCTCATCGTCGACATCGAGGCCGCCTTGCGAGTCGCCCTGCAGCAGGCTGCGATCACCGGCAGTGCCGAGCCGCTGGTGGCCGCGTTGCGTGCCGCTGAAGAGCGGTTGCAGCGGGTGAACCAGCCGCGGCTCGAACGCGTTCGCCGGGCCATCGCCCGGGACCTCGAGCGCGTCAAGGCGGTCGGCGTGGCCGACGTCTCGGCCCTGGTGATCAAGCTCGACGAGGCCGTGCGGCTGGTCGACGAGCTGCCGCTGGTGGCGGCGCCGCCCGCGCGGTCGGCGACCAGCCGCAGGGCCGCCGCGGCGGCACAGCCGGCTTCAGCGGCAGCCTCGGCACCGCCGCAGGCCTGGTGGGAGTCGACCACCGACCGCATCTGGGAGGAGGTCCGTGCCCTGGTGCGGGTCACGCGCATCGACCGCCCCGAGGCCATGCTCGTCACCCCGGAGCAGACCTTTTTCCTGCGCGAGAACCTCAAGCTGCGGCTGCTCAATGCCCGGCTGGCGCTGCTGAGCCGGCAGTTCGACACGGTGCAGTCCGACCTGCGTGTGGTGCAGCAGGCGCTCGACACCTACTATGACCGCACCGCACGCAAGACCCTGCTGGTGGCCGAACTGTCTCGACAGGTGACGGCGCAGGCCCAGCAATCCGGCGTGCCGCGCCCCGACGACACGCTGGCGGCGCTGCAGGCCGCGGCCGCGGGCCGGTGAGGAGGGCAGGCGCATGCGCACCGTGATCTGGCTGCTGCTGCTGGCCGCGGCGGCCGCCGTGGCTGCTTCCCTGCTGGGCAAGAACGACGCGATGGTCACCCTGTTCTGGGCGCCGTGGCGGGTCGACCTCTCATTCAACCTGGTGCTGGTCGGGCTGATCCTGGTGTGCATGGGCGTGTATTTCGCCCTGCGTGGCCTGGATGTACTGATCGGGCTGCCGCAGCGTGCGCGCGAGTGGCGCGTGGCCAACCGCGAGCGCTCGGCCCAGGAGGCGCTGCGCGAGGCGATCGCGCTGTACTTCGGGGCCCGCTACACCCGCGCGCACAAGGCGGCGCTGCGTGCCCTGACCATCCGCCACGAGACCCCCGAACTGGCCGCCACCGACGAATTCCAGGTGCTGGCCCAGACCCTGGCTGCCGGCAGCATGCATCGCCTGCAGGACCGCGCCCGCCGCGACGAACACCTGGCGCTGGCACTGGCCCCCGCCCGCACCCTGGGCCCGGCTCGGCCGGCCGAAGAAGGTGCACGCCTGCTGGCGGCCGAATGGGCGCTCGAGGAGCTTGATCCCGAACGAGCGCTCGAGCTCATGGCCGGCCTGTCACCCGGCGCCGCCCGACGCACCCATGCGCTGCGCCTGAAGCTGCAGGCCACGCGCATGGCGCACCGCCCGGTCGAGGCCCTGAAGATGGCGCGGCTGCTGGCCAAGCATCAGGCGTTTTCGCCGCTGGCCGCACAAGGCCTGCTGCGATCGCTCGCGATCGAGGCGCTCGACACCGCACGCGATGGCGACCAGTTGCGCCGGGTGTGGCAGCAGCTCGACACCGCCGATCGGCGCGACACCTTCGTCGCGTCGCGGGCGGCGCGCCGCATGGTGCAGTTCGGAGAACCCGACGAAGCCCGCTCGCTGCTCAAGCCCTTCTGGGACGGCATGGCCCAGCGCAACGACGACGAACGCACGGCGCTGTGCACTGCGCTCTCGCGCGCGCTGGATGGCGTGGGCACCGACTGGCTGCCCCGCCTGGAAGCGGCCGCCGCCGCGCACCCGCGCGACGGCCTGGTGGCCCATGTGCTCGGCATGGCCCTGGTGCAACTGCAGTTGTGGGGCAAGGCGCGCAGCCAGCTCGAACGCTGCGCCGATGACACCCAGTTGCCGCCCGCCCAACGCCGCGAGGCCCTGGTCACGCTGGCCGAACTGGCCGAGCGCGAAGGCGACGTCACCCGCGCCGCAACTTTTTATCGCCAGGCCGCAAGAATCGCTTGACGAAGCGCCACGGTGTCGTGGCATAATAGCTGTCTTGGCGGCTGTAGCTCAGTTGGATAGAGTACTTGGCTACGAACCAAGGGGTCGTGGGTTCGAATCCTGCCAGCCGCGCCAACAATAAGAAGAGTCAACGGGTCAGTACTGCAAGGTGCTGACCCGTTTTCCGTTGGGGCCTCAGCTTCCTGCCGTCCACGGCTTTGCATCACGTGGGCCGCGGCGCCCTCGTGCGGGTGCTCGCACAGGCGCTGGCCATACGCTGGCGGTGCACGCCTGACAGGATGGGGTACGCTTGCAGACTGCCGGCGTTTTCCACGCAAGAGTCCCGTCGTGGCTGTCACGAAGACCGAGGTCGTCAGCGCCCGTGTTCCCCCGATGTCAAAGCGGTGATCGCCGCTGCCGCACAAGCCGAGCGGCGCAGCGTTGCGTCCATGCTGGAGGTGATGGTGCTCAGCTACTGCCGTGATCACGGCATCACCGCTGTGCCTGCTGCCAAGGTGCCGGGCCGCGCGGGGCTGAAGGCCGCGCGAAAATGAGCCTGCTGTTCCACCGATTTCCGACCCTGACCGCGGCCGAATGAACCAAGACCTCAAACGAACCCTGTGGGCTGCCGCCGACAAGCTGCGCTCCAGCATGGACGCCGCCGAGTACAAGCACATCGTGCTCGGCCTCATCTTCCTCAAGTACATCTCCGATGCCTTCGACGAGCGCCGCGAGGTGCTCGCAGCGGCGTTTGCCGACGAGACACACGACTTCTACCTGCCCGACGCCGATGACCGAGCACTGGCGACCGAGGACCGTGACTACTACACCGCCGCCAACGTCTTCTGGGTGCCGGGGCAGGCCCGGTGGGAGACCATCCGCGCCAACGCCAAGCAGGCCGACATCGGCACCCGCATCGACCTGGCGCTGGACGCCATCGAGGCCGACAACCCCCGCCTGAAGGGCATCCTCGACAAACGCTTCGGCCGCACCCAACTCGAACCGGGCAAGCTGGGCGAGTTGATCGACCTCATCTCGACCATCGGCTTCACCAGCAGCAACGGCCACCACGCGAAAGACCTGCTGGGCGAGGTTTACGAATACTTCCTCGGCCAGTTCGCCAGTGCCGAGGGCAAGAAGGGCGGCCAGTTCTACACGCCGGCCAGCGTGGTGAAGGTGCTGGTCGAGGTGCTGGCGCCACACAAGGGCAAGGTGTACGACCCGTGCTGCGGCTCGGGCGGCATGTTCGTGCAGAGCGAGAAGTTCATCGAAAGCCATGGTGGCAAGTTCGGCGACATCAGCATCTACGGGCAGGAGGCCAACCCGACCACCTGGCGCCTGGTGGCGATGAACCTCGCCATCCGCGGCATGGACTTCAACCTCGGCAAGGAGCCGGCCGACACCTTCCATCGCGACCAGCACCCCGACCTGCGCGCCGACTACGTGCTGGCCAACCCGCCCTTCAACATCAGTGACTGGGGCGGCGAGCGACTGCAGGACGATCGCCGCTGGGTGCATGGCACGCCGCCCGCCGGCAACGCCAACTACGCCTGGCTGCAGCACATCCTGTTCCACCTGGGCCCGCGCGGCCAGGCCGGCGTGGTGCTGGCCAACGGCAGCATGAGCAGCAACCAGAACAACGAGGGCGCGATCCGCCAGGCCATGGTCGAGGCCGATGTGGTGGACGTGATGGTGGCACTGCCGCCGCAGCTCTTTTTCAACACGCAGATTCCGGCCTGCCTGTGGTTCCTGGCCAAGGACAAGCGTGGTGCCGCGGCCGGCGGTGGTGCGAAGGGCCGCGACCGGCGCGGCGAGGTGCTGTTCGTCGACGCACGCAAGCTGGGGCGCATGGAGACACGCGTGATCCGCGTGTTCGACGACGAGGACGTGGCGCGCATTGCCGCCGCGGTGCATCGCTGGCGGGCCGATGGCGAGGAGGGTGCGGACCAGCCCTATGCCGA
>CBFGPV010000057.1:0-22929 GCA_965650765.1 uncultured Burkholderiales bacterium | reverse complement strand
GCCCGCCCCCCGCGGGGGTCAAGGAAACTTGGGGCGGCCCGGCGTTTCCTTGTGACGCTGGCGCTGCTGGCGCTCGCCGGCTGCGGTGAGCGCGCCGCGTCCTCCGGTGCCAGCGCCAAGGGGGCCAAACCGCCCGAAGTCGGCGTTGTCGAGGTGAAGACACGTGACGTGCCCCTGGAACTCGACCTGCCCGGCCGGCTGAGTGCCAGCCAGATCGCCGAGGTCCGACCGCAGGTGGGCGGCATCGTGTTGCAGCGCCTGTTCACCGAAGGCTCGCGCGTGAAGGCAGGACAGCCCCTGTATCAGCTCGATGCGGCCGCCTTCACCGCCGAACGCGACCGCGCCGCCGCCGCGCTGCAGAAGGCCGAGGCGCAGGTGGCCGCCGCGCGAACCAAGTCCGAGAGGGACGCGGCCCTGCTGCGCGCCGACGCCATCAGCCGCGAGGCGGCCGAGGACAGCGCGACGGCCCTGCGGCAGGCGCAGGCCGACGTGGCCATTGCTCGCGCCACGCTCGACGCAGCGCGACTCCAGCTGGAGCGGGCTCGCATCGTGGCGCCGATCGGTGGGCGCATCGAGGTGTCCAACGTCACGGCCGGCGCGCTGGTGACGGCGAACCAGACCGCCCCGCTGACCACGATCGTCCAGACCGACCCGATGCATGTGAACATCGTGCAGAGCAGCACTGAACTGTTGATGCTGCGCCGCCAACTGCAGGGCGACGCGCAGGCTCCGTCCCGCTCGGCCCAGGCAGTGCGCCTGATCCTCGAGGACGGGTCTGTCCATCCGGAACCGGCGACGCTGCAGTTCAGCGGGGTCACGGTCGATCGCGGCACGGGAGCCGTGACGCTCCGGGCCACGGTGCCCAATCCTGCCGGCACGCTGCTGCCCGGCATGGTGGTGACGGCCAGGCTGACGGCCGGCACCGACCAGGGCGCGATCACTGTGCCGCAGCAAGGTGTCAGTCGCTCGCCAACGGGCGAAGCGACGGCGCTGGTGATCGGCGCCGAGAACAAGCTCGAGCGGCGCCGCCTGAAGCTCGGTCGCACGGTCGGCAACGAATGGCTGGTGACTGACGGGCTCAAACCCGGGGATCGCCTGGTGGTCGAAGGCCTGCAAAGGGTGCGTCCCGGCCAGGTCGTGACCCCGGTGGCGGCCAGCCCGGTGGCCACGGCCCCGGGCGGCGCACGCTGAGGGGGCTGCCATGGCGTCGTTTTTCATTGATCGCCCGATCTTCGCCTGGGTGCTGGCGATCGTGATCATGCTGGCCGGCACGGCCGCCGTGCTCACGCTGCCGCTGGAGCGCTACCCGGACATCGCGCCGACCCGCATCAACATCAACACCTCCTACCCCGGCGCCTCGGCCAAGGCCATCGAGGATTCGGTCACGCAGATCATCGAGCAGAGCCTCAAAGGCATCGACGGGCTGGTGTCGATCGAGTCGTCCAGCAATGCCTCGGGCAGCGCCAGCAGCCAGCTGAGCTTTGTTGCGGGCACCGACCCTGACGTGGCACAGATGCAGGTGCAGAACAAGGTGCAGCAGGCGATCTCGCGGCTGCCACAGGCGGTGCAGGCGCAAGGCGTGCGCGTCACCAAGGCGGGCAGCGAGTTCCTGATGGTCGTGACGCTCAACAGCGACGACCCGCAGGTCACCTCGACCGACCTGGGCGACTACCTGTCGAGCACGCTGCAGGACATCATCAGCCGCATCGAAGGTGTCGGCGACGTCACGGTCTTCGGCTCGGGCTACGCCATGCGCATCTGGCTCGACCCGACCCGGCTGCAGCGCTATGGCCTGGTCCCCGGTGACATTCGCGCTGCCCTGCTCGCCCAGAACACCGAGGTGTCCGCCGGTCAGATCGGCGCCCAGCCGGCCCCGCCGGGCCAGCGGCTCACGGCGATCGTCACGGCGCGCGCCAAGCTGCAGACGCCGGAGGAGTTCCGCAACATCGTGCTGCGGGTGCAAGCTGACGGCTCGGTGATCCGCCTGGGCGACGTCACCCGTGTCGAACTGGGCCAGGACAGCTACACCACCAGCGTGCGCAGCAGCGGGCGGGCTGCGTCGGGCATGGCGGTCTACCCGGCCAGCGGCGCGAACGCCCTGGTGACGGCCGAGGCGGTCAAGGCCAAGCTCGAGGAGCTGGCGCCGTTCTTTCCGCCGGGCATGAAAGCAACCGTCACCTATGACACCACGCCCTTCATCAGCGTGTCGATCGAGGGCGTGGTGAAGACGCTGATCGAGGCGGTGGTGCTGGTGGTGGTGATCATGTACCTGTTCATGCAGAACCTGCGTGCCACGCTGGTGCCCGCGATCGCGGTGCCGGTGGTGCTGCTGGGCACCTTCGGCGTGCTGGCGCTGGCAGGCTATTCGATCAACACGCTGACGATGTTCGGTCTGGTGCTGGCCATCGGCCTGCTGGTCGACGATGCGATCGTGGTGGTCGAGAACGTCGAGCGACTCATGCGCGAGGAAGGGCTGTCCCCGCGTGAAGCCACCCGACGCAGCATGCAGGAGATCAGCGGTGCGCTGGTCGGCATTGCCGTGGTGCTGTCGGCGGTGTTCATCCCGATGGCGTTTTTCGGTGGCTCCACCGGCGTGATCTATCGCCAGTTCAGCATCACCGTGGTGACCGCGATGGTACTGTCGGTGCTGGTGGCCATGAGTCTGTCGCCCGCCCTGTGCGCCACGTTGCTCAAGCCGGTGCACAAGGGTGAACATGCTGCGCATGGCGGGCCATTCGGGCCGCTGCTGGACCGATTCTTCGGCGGCTTCAACCGTCGGTTCGACCAGTTCACCGAACGCTACGTGGGCCAGGTCAACGGCCTGGCGCGGCGCACGGGGCGGTGCCTGCTGATCTACGGGATCCTGCTGGTCGGTGTGGCCGCGATGTACCGCAGCCTGCCGACGTCCTTCCTGCCGGATGAGGACCAAGGCGGCCTGCAGATCCAGGTGCGTATGGCGCCGGGCGCCACGTCCGAGCGCCTTGAGGCGGTCATGCAGACCATCGAGGGCTACTTCGCGCAGCAGCCCGAGGTGCGTTACTACAACCTGGTGCGAGGGTCGAGCGGCGACCAGGGTTCGGGCCAGGGGTTCATCCGCCTGACCGACTGGAGCGAACGCACCGGCCCCGGACAGGATGCCGGTTCGCTGGCCGAACGCTTCAGCCGCGAGCTGGGGCGACAGGTGCGCGATGCGAACGTGTTTGTGGTCCGACCCGCCACGGTGCGCGGCCTCGGCGGCAGCGCCGGCATCCAGCTCTTCCTGCAGGACCTCGGCGGGCTGGGGGCCCAGGCGTTGTCGGATGCGCGTGACCGCCTGATCGATGCCGCAGCGCAACGGCCCGAGCTGAGCCGGCCACGCACCAACAGCCTGACCGAAACGCCCCAGCTGTCGATCCAGATCGACGACCACAAGGCCGGCACGCTGGGCGTCAGCACGGCGACGATCAATGAGACGCTGTCGATTGCCCTGGGCGGCAGCTACGTCAACGACTTTGTCGACCGCGGGCGCGTCAAGCGCGTGCTGGTGCAAGGTGAAGGCGCCTTCCGGGCCTCGCCCGACAGCCTGCGCCACTGGTATGTGCGCAATGCGCAAGGCGAGATGGTGTCGTTTGCCGCCTTTGCCAGCAGCCGCTGGATCAACGGGCCGCGCCAGCTCGTGCGCTACAACGGCAGTCCGGCCTACGAGATCCAGGCCGACATCGCTCCCGGCGTGAGCTCCGGCGCGGCGATGCAGGCCATGGAAGCGCTGCTGCGAGACATGCCCCCGGGGATCGGCTACGAATGGTCAGGGCGCAGCTACCAGGAGCGCATGTCGGGTGCCCAGGCGCCGATGCTGTATGCCGTGTCGGTGTTGTTCATCTTCCTGTGCCTGGCCGCCCTGTATGAAAGCTGGACGGTCCCGTTCAGCGTGATGCTGGTGGTGCCGCTGGGCATCCTGGGGGCACTGGCAGCCAGCCATCTCGGCGGGCAGCTCAACGACGTGTTTTTCCAGGTCGGCCTGCTGACCACGGTCGGGCTGTCGGCCAAGAATGCGATCCTCATTGTGGAATTCGCGCAGACCCTCGTGGCCCAGGGCATGGGCCTGCTCGAAGCCACATTGAAGGCCTGCCGTCAGCGCCTGCGGCCGATCCTGATGACCTCGCTGGCCTTCGGCATGGGCGTCTTGCCGCTGGCGCTGGCCACCGGGGCCGGGTCGGGCTCGCAGCGGGCCATCGGTGTGGGTGTGCTCGGCGGCATGATCAGTGCCACCGTGCTGGGGATCTTTTTCGTGCCGCTGTTCTACCTGTGGGTGTGCCGGGTGTTCACGCGGCGCGCTCCACACGCTGAAGGATCGCCTGCGTCACCATGACCCGGCTGACGCGCCAGCGCGCCAGGACATGGTCGTAGACCAGGCGCTCGTCGCCGGACACCCGGCCATCGGCCGTCACCACGGCGGCGGCCAGGCGGCACAGCAGGAGGCGCTCGTCCGGGTCGGTCACGGCCTCGAGCAGGCGGTCGAGGTAGGCCTGGTCGCGGGCACGCAGCCAGGTGGCCTCGGCGAGGCTGGCACCCACGTCCTGCAGGCATTCCTCGGCGAGCGCGACAAAACGTTCGCGTGTCACGCCGATGCGCTCGAAGGCGCCGAGTTCGTCCAGCGCTTGAAGCTCGCGCGGGTCGACACGGCCGTTGGCGGCCACCATCAGCGCCAGCACACGTGCTCGCGCCTCCACGATCGATTCAGTTTCATTGCGGTTCACGTCGGTAGGCTCCATGGCTTGAAGTGGATGGGCGCTGTCGGACCAGGGTGGAGCCGCTGCAGGCGGCAAAGTTCAGACCGTACCGTATCGTGATGTGGCGGCTCGGCGCTTGCGCTCACGCAAGTGCAGGGGCTGGCGGGGCAAGCTGCCGGCTTGCGACGGGGTCGCCAGACGCGACAAGGCCCCTGGTTCCGGGGAACGCAGGGGCCCTGGCGGGGCACGGGCGCACGCGCGACACGGCGCGCGGCGCGCGGCGCGGGTGACGCGCTGATTACATGTGGTCGATCATGACCTGGCCGAAGCCGGAGCAGCTGACCTGGGTGGCGCCGTCGAGCAGTCGGGCGAAGTCATAGGTCACCTTCTTGCTCAGGATGGCCTTTTCCATCGAGCTGATGATGAGGTCGGCGGCTTCGGTCCAGCCCATGTGGCGCAGCATCATCTCGGCCGACAGGATCTCGGAGCCCGGGTTCACGTAGTCCTTGCCGGCGTACTTCGGGGCGGTGCCGTGGGTGGCTTCGAACATGGCCACCGAGTCGGACAGGTTGGCGCCCGGGGCGATGCCGATGCCACCGACCTGGGCGGCCAGCGCGTCGGACACGTAGTCGCCGTTCAGGTTCAGCGTGGCGATCACCGAGTACTCGGCCGGACGCAGCAGGATCTGCTGCAGGAAGGCGTCGGCGATGGCGTCCTTGATGACGATGTCGCGGCCGGTCTTCGGGTTCTTGAACTTGCACCACGGGCCGCCGTCGATCAGCTCGGCGCCGAACTCCTTCTGGGCCAGGGCGTAGCCCCAGTCACGGAAGCCACCTTCGGTGAACTTCATGATGTTGCCCTTGTGCACCAGCGTCACCGAGGGCTTGTCGTTGTCGATCGCGTACTGGATGGCCTTGCGCACCAGGCGCTCGGTGCCTTCGCGCGAGACGGGCTTGACGCCGATGCCCGAGGTCTCGGGGAAGCGGATCTTCTTGACGCCGAATTCGTCCTGGAGGATCTTGATCAGCTTCTTGGCCTTGTCGCTCTCGGCCTCGAACTCGATGCCGGCGTAGATGTCTTCCGAGTTCTCGCGGAAGATGACCATGTCGGTCTTTTCGGGCTCCTTGACCGGGGACGGCACGCCCTTGAAGTAGCGCACCGGGCGCAGGCAGACGTAGAGGTCGAGTTCCTGGCGCAGCGCGACGTTGAGCGAACGGATGCCGCCGCCCACGGGGGTCGTCAGCGGGCCTTTGATGGACACCACGTAATCCTTCAGGACCTGCAGGGTCTCTTCAGGCAGCCAGACGTCCGGGCCGTACACCTTGGTGGACTTCTCGCCAGCGTAGATCTCCATCCAGTGGATCTGGCGCTTGCCGCCATAGGACTTGGCGACCGCGGCGTCCACCACCTTGATCATCACCGGGGTGATGTCGAAACCGGTGCCATCCCCCTCGATGTAGGGAATGATGGGCTGGTCGGGGACATTGAGGGAGAAGTCGCTGTTGACGGTGATCTTCTGCCCACCCTCGGGCACCTTGATGTGCTGGTACATGTGAGAAAGCTCCGCGCGGTACGGTTTGGAAAGCCGAGTTGAGAAGGTCTAACCCAGGGATTTTAAGGCAGTCAAGCTGTCAGAACACTTGCCGGGTGACCACAGATCGCGCAGGCCTGCGCCACAGGGCCTGCGACTCACTGGCACACCGGGGCCAGAAACGCCATCCAGACGCCGTGCCACAGCGCCCAGCCTGAGGCCAGCGCGAGGGTCAGGCCGGCCAGGCGGATCGCCCACTGCCCGGCCTGCGCCCTGGCCGCGGGCGCTCCGCCTGGCCGGGCAAACCGCCACCACAGCGTCGGACCCAGGTGCAGGCCCAGGGCCGAGCCGAGCGCAAAAGCGGCCATCACGCCGGCCCCCTGGACGGGTGTCGAGGCCAGCGCCGCCACCATCAGGGCCGAGTACAGCAGGCCGCAGGGCAGCAGCACCCACAGCACCCCGGCGCCGGCGGCGCGCAGTTCACGCGGAAGGCGGCTGAACTCCCAACCCAGCGTGCGATGGCGCAGGCGCTGCCAGACACGTTGTGACAGGCGGTCCAGCCACGCGGGCTGGCGACCGGTGCAGGCCAGCCACAGCCCCAGCACGACGATGGCCACGTGCAGCATCGCCCAGAATGGCTTGAGGACCGAGGTGGCATTCCAGCCCCATTGCAGGGCGGCGGCCGATGTTGCCATCAGCGCGCCGGCGGCCGCATAGCCGGCCATGCGGCCGGCCTGGAAGCTCCACAGGCCGCGCTGGTTGCCCGACACGACGGCACAGCCTGCGCCGCACATCGCCGCGCAATGGGGGCTGCCGGCCAGACCCATCAGCAGCGATGCCATGACCAGGCTGGCGGACATCAGATGATCTTGGAGAAGCGCTCGCGGCTGCGGTCGGCCTGCAGGTAGCGGTCGAACACCATCGCGATGGCGCGCACGAAAAACCAGCCCATCGGTGTGACCTGGATGCCTTCGTCGTCCAGCTGCACCAGCCCGTCGTCAGCCATCGGGCGCAGGCGCTCGAGCTCGTTTCGGAAGGTGGTGCGGAAGTCAACCAGATAGGCCAGCTCGATCGACTCGTACAGCACATGGCCCTGGCACATCAGCGCCATGATGATGGCGCGGCGCACCAGGTCGTCCTTGCTCAGCGACAGGCCGCGCACCACCGGGAAGCGCCCATGGCGCACCGCGTCGTAGTACTCGGGCAGGGTCTTGGCATTCTGGCTGTAAGTCGCGCCGATCCGGCCGATGGCCGACACGCCCAGGCCGATCAGGTCGGCATCGGGCTGGGTGCCGTAACCCTGGAAGTTGCGATGCAGCCGGCCCTGGCGCTTGGCCGCGGCGAGCGCGTCGCCGTGCAGTGCGAAATGGTCCATGCCGATGTAGGCATAGCCCATGCCCAGGAAGCTGGCGATCGCCGCCGACAGCATGGCCACCTTGTCGCCGCCGCTGGGGAGCTCGGCCGACACGATGCGACGCTGCGGCTTGAATCGCTCCGGCAGATGGGCATAGGCATACAGCGCGATACGGTCAGGCCGCAGCTCACCGACCTGCCTCAGCGTGGTCGCGAACGACTCGCGCGTCTGGCGCGGCAGGCCGTAGATCAGGTCGACGTTGATCGAGTCGAAGCCCAGCTTGCGGGCCTCGGCCATGAGCCGCGCGACGTCTTCATAGGGCTGCACGCGATGCACCGCCTTCTGCACCGCGGGGTCGAAGTCCTGCACCCCGAAGCTCAGGCGGTTGAAACCCAGCGACGCCAGGTGGGCCAGGCGTTCGGCCGTGACGGTGCGCGGATCGACCTCGATCGAGTATTCCCCGCCCGGCACCAGGGTGAACGAGCGCCGCAGCGAGGCCATCAGCCCCGTCAACTCGTCGTCGCTCAGAAAGGTCGGCGAGCCACCGCCCAGGTGCAGCTGGGACACCGGCTGGCCGGTGCCGAGCACCTGCAGGTGCAGCGCGATCTCCTGGTCGAGCACGGCCAGGTACTCGGCGGCGCGATCGTGGTGTTTCGTGATGACCTTGTTGCAGGCGCAGTAGTAGCACAGCGACTCGCAGAACGGGATGTGCACATAGATCGACAGCGGGCCGGCCCGCCCGGACAGAGCCCCGGTGCCGCTGGCGCGCTGGTCGAGCGCGTGGCGGTACTGCACGTCGGTGAAGGCCTCGACGAAGCGGTCGGCCGTCGGGTAGGAGGTGTAGCGCGGGCCGGGCACGTCAAAGCGTGTCAGCAGGTCCGTGCCGATGGCGATGTCGTCGGTGGTGGTGTTGTGACCCATGGTGCTGCCAATGTGCCAGACGCCCCACCGCCAGGCTTGATCTGACTCAAGGAGCGAGCGTGGAGCGCGCCGGACAATGTGCCCAACGCTTGAGGCGCGTCATGTGGCACGCACGGGCAAATCCAACATCGGAGTGAGTGTTCATCATGATGGTCAAGCTCGACGCCCTGAAGGTGGCCTGTTCCAGCTGCAACCTGCGCGAACTGTGCCTGCCGGTGGGCTTGTCCCGCCCCGACATCGAGCGCCTGGACAGCCTGGTGGCCACCCGCCGCACGGTCAAGCGCGGTGAGGCCCTGTTTCACACCGGCGATTCGTTCCAGTCGGTCTATGCGGTGCGCACCGGCTTCTTCAAGACCTGCGTGTCGGCCGAGGACGGCCGTGACCAGGTGACGGGCTTTCAGATGGCCGGCGAGCTGCTGGGCCTGGATGCGATCAGCCAGGATCGCCACACCTGTGATGCCGTGGCGCTGGAGGACTCGCAGGTCTGCGTGATCCCCTACGCCCAGCTCGAGGCGCTGTCGCGCGAGTTCACCGAGCTGCAGCATTCGTTCCACAAGATCATGAGCCGCGAGATCGTGCGCGACCATGGCGTGATGCTGCTGCTGGGCAGCATGCGGGCCGAGGAGCGCCTGGCCGCCTTCCTGATGAACCTCACCCAGCGCCTGCAGGCGCGCGGCTTTTCGCCGTCGTCCCTGGTGTTGCGCATGACGCGCGAGGAGATCGGCAGCTACCTCGGCCTGAAGCTCGAGACGGTCAGCCGCACCTTCTCCAAGTTCCAGGACGAAGGCCTGCTCGAGGTGAAGCAGCGCCAGATCCGCATCCTCGATCAGGACGGGTTGCGCCGCCTGGTCAATGCCGGCGCCTGCTGAGCGCCCCGCCCTGTTCACCCTTGGCACCCTTGTCACCCTTGTCACCCTTGGGCGCCGACGCCGCCTCGGCGTTCAGCCGCCCTGATCTTCGACGTGGATCTCGCGTTCGAGATAGGCGGTGAGCGCCCCGGCCACCGCGACCGCACCCCAGAAGAAGAAAAACGCCAGGGTGTAGATCCCGGAGTTCGTCAGCTCGACGGGTGAGCCGCCCAGCCAGTGCAGGTCCTCGGGGTCGACCATCGCAAAGACCACCATCTCGATCACGCCGGCCATCAGGAAGGCCGGCCAGGCGATCCCCATCCAGCGGCGCGACAGCGTGGTGCTCATCGTGTCACCCTCAGCGTGAGCCGGCCGGCTGCGGCTCAGGGGTGGCCGTGTGGTTGCGGGCCTGCTGCGCCGGCACCAGCGCCTGACGGGCGGCAGCCTGTTCGGCCAGCGTCTTGTTGATCTCGACGCCGCGGCGGTAGTAGTCCTCGGCGACCAGCGGATCAGGGTGCCGCACCGCCATCGTGATGGTGGCGATGCCGGCGATGATCACAGCCAGCGGGCCGCCCACCACCAGCCACATCATCGGCTCGCGCCACCAGGCGCGTGACGTCGTCGGGGTGACGGGGGTGCTTGAGGTCGGGGTCATGATGGTGTGTCCTGTGGGAATTGGGGGTCTCAGCGGCGCTTCAGCGCGGCACCAGGAAGGTCGATTTCTCGCGCACCGTGTGGGCCGGCTGGTCGTCATGCGCCAGGCGCTCGATCTGGAACTCGATGGGCGAGCTCTTTCCAGCCAGCTCGGTGGCGGCCTCGGGAGGCAGTTGCAGGCGCACCGGCATCCAGCGGGCCTGGGCGGATTCGATGGCGACCTCGGCGTCCGAGACCACGTTCAGACCCGGCAGGCCGCTGGCGGTGACGCGGTAACGTTGCGGCGCCTCGGTGGTGTTCATGATCTGCAGCCGATAAACGTTCTCGATGCGTCCGTCTTCCACCATGCGCGCCAGTGCGCCCCGGTCGCGGATGACGTCGACCTTGAACGGGCTGCGCAGCGCCACGCTGGCCACGAAGGCCGCCGAGATCAGCATCAGGATCGCCGTGTAGATCAGCACCCGCGGGCGAAACACCCGCTTGAGCATCTGCTGCCGCGACCAGCCCTGCTCCATGCCGTTCTGCGTGGAGTAGCGGATCAGGTCGCGCGGGTAGTTCATCTTGTCCATCACGCCGTTGCAGACGTCGATGCAGGCGGCGCAGCCGATGCATTCGTACTGCAGGCCCTTGCGGATGTCGATGCCGGTGGGGCACACCTGCACGCACAGGGTGCAGTCGATGCAGTCACCCAGGCCAAGCTGTTTCGGGTCGGCCTTGCGCGAGCGCGAACCCCGCGGTTCGCCGCGCTGGGTGTCGTAGGTGATGATCATCGTGTCCCGGTCGAACATCGCGCTCTGGAAGCGCGCATACGGACACATGTATTTGCACACCTGCTCGCGCATGTAGCCGGCATTGCCGTAGGTCGCAAAACCGTAGAACAGCACCCAGAACCACTCCCAGGGGCCGAAGCCGAGCGACAGGGCCGAGGCGGCCAGGGTCTGGATGGGCGTGAAGTAGCCCACGAAGGTGAAGCCGGTCCACAGGCCGATGGCGATCCAGGCAGACTGCTTGGCCACCTTGCGCCAGATGCGGTTGAAGTTCCAGGGCCCGGCGTCCAGGCGCATGCGGGTCGAGCGGTCGCCTTCAATGCGGCGCTCCACCCACATGAAGATCTCGGTGTAGACCGTCTGCGGACAGGCAAAGCCACACCACAGCCGCCCGCCGACGGCAGTGAACAGGAACAGCCCATAGGCCGAGATGATCAACAGGGCCGTGAGATAGATGAAGTCCTGCGGATACAGCACCAGGCCGAAGATGTAGAAGCGGCGAGACGCCAGGTCGAACAGCACCGCCTGGCGTGCGTTCCATTCGATCCACGGCAGGCCGTAGAACACCAGTTGGGTCAGCCAGACAAACGCCCAGCGCCAGCCGGCGAACCAGCCGGACACGGCGCGGGCGTAGATCTTCTCCTGCTTGGCGTACAGCGAGACCATCTCGCTGGCCGCGTCGTCACCGGCCCCGCCGGCCGTGGCCGGTACGGGCTGGATCGGGATGACCTTGGGTGACGAAGAGGACTTCATGGCAATGCCGTTGACGAGGCCCCGGCTTCAGCGGGCCGTGGTGCCCGCCGGTTCGGTCGGCGCGCGGTTGGACAGGCTCCACACATACGCACCCAGCACATGGATCTGCTCGGCGCTGAGCTTGTCGGCGTGGGCGGGCATCATGTTGTTCTTGCCCTGGTTGATGATGTTGACGATGGCCTGTTCACCCCAGCCATGCAGCCAGATCCGGTCGGTCAGGTTGGGGGCGCCCAGTGCCGGATTGCCCTTGCCGTTGGCACCGTGGCAGGCCGCGCAGGCGCCGAACTTCGATTTGCCCAATTGGGCCGCGATCGAGTTGTGCGGACTGCCCGACAGGCTCAGCACATAGTGCGCGACGTTGCGCACGTCATCGGACGTGCCCACGGCCGCGGCCATCGGCGGCATCACGCCGTTGCGGCCCTTGGCGATGGTCTCCTGGATGGCGGCGTGATCGCTGCCGTAGAGCCAGTCGCCGTCGGTCAGGTTCGGGAAGCCCTTGCTGCCGCGTGCGTCCGAGCCGTGGCACTGCGCGCAGTTGTTGACGTACAGGCGCTCGCCAATGCCCATGGCCTGGGCGTCCGTCGCGAGGTCCTCGGCGGTACGCGACTTGAACTGCGCATACAACGGCTCCAGCTCCTTGCGGGCCTTGGCCACTTCGGCCTCGTACTGGCCCTGCTGCGACCAGCCCCAGGTGCCCTGGTAGCTGCCCAGTCCCGGATAGAAAGTCAGGTAGATCGCCGAGAACACCACCGTCAGGACGAACAGGCCCATCCACCAGCGCGGCAGCGGGTTGTTCAGCTCCTTCAGGTCGACGTCCCAGACGTGACCGGTGGTGTTGTCACTGGCCATGACCTTGCGGCGGCTGGCGATGATCAGCAGCACCAGGCAGGCAATCAGGCTGATGATGGTGGCGGCCGCGACGAAGATCGACCAGCCGCTGTGAACGAAATCACTCATGTCGAGTCCTTGGCTGCCTATTCGGATTGGAAGGGCACACGGGCCGCATCCTCGAAACGCTCGCGGTTGCCGCGCCGCCAGGCCCAGACACAGATGCCCAGGAACACCAGCAGCGAGACCACCGTGACGATGGAGCGCAGGTCATTGACGTCCAGGTTCATGGTGATGCTCCTTACTTCAGCGCGGTGCCAAGCACCTGCAGGTAGGCCACGAGCGCGTCCATTTCGGTCTTGCCCTTGAGGTCTTCGGGCGCCTTGGCGATCTCTTCGTCGCTGTAGGGTGCACCCAGGGTGCGCAGCGCGCGCATCTTGGGGGCGACCTCTTCGGGCACCAGCGGTGTCTTCTCGAGCCACGGATAGGCCGGCATGTTGGACTCGGGCACCAGGTCACGAGGATTGTTCAGGTGGATGCGGTGCCACTCGTCGCTGTAGCGACCGCCCACGCGGTGCAGGTCCGGGCCGGTGCGCTTGGAGCCCCACTGGAACGGCCGGTCATAGACGAACTCGCCGGCCACCGAGTAGTGCCCGTAGCGCAGGGTCTCGGCACGGAAGGGGCGGATCATCTGCGAGTGGCAGTTGTAGCAGCCTTCGCGCACGTAGATGTCGCGCCCCACCACCTGCAGCGCGGTGTAGGGCTTCAGGCCCGTGACCGGCTCGGTGGTGGACTTCTGGAAGTACAGCGGCACGATCTCGACCAGACCACCGACCGACACCACCAGGATGATCAGGATGATCATCAGGAAGTTGTTGGTCTCGATCTTCTCGTGGGTGAAACCGCTGGACGTGTTGTGTTGTTCAGCCATGGCGTTTCCTTGTGTCGGGTCCTGGGGTCAGGCCGCGGCGGGCTTCATCGCGGGAATGGCCACCGGCACCGGCCGGCCGTTCATCGCGGTCATCAGGGTGTTCCAGCCCATGATCACCATGCCGCCCAGGTAGAGCAGGCCTCCCAGCAGACGGATCACATAGAACGGATAGGTGGCCTTCACGCTCTCGACAAAGCTGTAGGCGAGCGTGCCGTCAGCGTTCACGGCGCGCCACATCAGGCCCTGCATCACGCCGGCGATCCACATCGCGGCGATGTAGAGCACGATGCCGATCGTGGCGACCCAGAAGTGCAGCTCGATGGCACGCACGCTGTACATCTGCTTCTGACCGAACAGGCGCGGGATCAGGTAGTAGAGCGAACCCATCGAGATCAGGCCCACCCAGCCCAGCGCACCCGAGTGCACGTGGCCTACCGTCCAGTCCGTGTAGTGCGACAGCGCATTGACGGTCTTGATCGACATCATCGGACCCTCGAAGGTGCTCATGCCGTAGAACGACAGCGACACGATCAGGAACTTCAGGATGGGGTCGTCACGCAGCTTGTGCCAGGCACCCGACAGGGTCATGATCCCGTTGATCATCCCGCCCCAGCTCGGCGCCAGCAGCACCAGCGAGAACAGCATGCCCACGCTCTGGGCCCAGTCGGGCAGCGCGGTGTAGTGCAGGTGGTGAGGGCCGGCCCACATGTAGGTGAAGATCAGCGCCCAGAAGTGCACGATCGACAGACGGTAGCTGTAGACCGGGCGCTCGGCCTGCTTCGGAATGAAGTAGTACATCATCCCCAGGAAGCCGGCCGTCAGGAAAAAGCCCACGGCATTGTGGCCATACCACCACTGCACCATCGCGTCCTGCACGCCGGCATAGGCCGAGTAGCTCTTCATCGCACTGACCGGCAGCGCGGCGCTGTTGACCAGGTGCAGCAAGGCCACGGCCAGGATGAAGCCGCCGTAGAACCAGTTGGCGACGTAGATGTGGCGGATCTTGCGGATGCCCACCGTGCCGAAGAACACCACCGCGTACGCCACCCACACCAGCGTGATCAGGATGTCGATCGGCCACTCGAGCTCGGCATATTCCTTGCCGCTGGTGTAGCCCAGCGGCAGCGAGATGGCGGCCGCGACAATCACCGCCTGCCAGCCCCAGAAGGTGAAGGCGGCGAGCTTGTCCGAGATGAGCCGCACCTGGCAGGTGCGTTGCACGACGTAATAGCTGGTGGCGAACAGCGCGCAGCCTCCAAAGGCGAAGATCACTGCATTGGTGTGCAGCGGGCGCAGTCGGCCGTAGCTCAGCCAGGGGATGCCGAAGTTGAGCTCCGGCCAGGCCAGCTGGGCGGCGATCCACACGCCGACCAGCATGCCGACCAGCCCCCAGACGACGGCCATGATCGAGAACTGGCGCACTACGGTGTCGTTGTAGTTGACGGCCCGCGAGGCACTGAATGCCGATGCGGACGACGAGGTCGAGTTCATGGGCCTCACACTCCTGTTTGGTTGCGAAGTGATTGTTCGGGAGAACCCTTGAGCGCCACTTGATCGCCATCAACTGGAGGCGAGACGGCTTCAGGGTCTTTCCCGCCGGGGGGGTCGTCGGGGTGTTTCAGGATGCGTTCGCCTTCCTTGTCCAGGTTGTCGAACTGGCCTCCGAACAGGGCCCAGCCGAACAGGCCGAGGATGGCCATCACCAGCAGGACCGAAAGCGGGATGAGCAGGAACAGGATGTCCATGGCCTTGACTCAGAGCGTCTGCGCCGCCGTCGCCAGCGCCTGGGGTGCGGTGGGAGCGGCATCATCGACGGGCGGGTTGTGACGCCCGAGCCGCCAGGCGTTGGTGACCACGAACAGCGAACTGGCGGCCATGCCCAGGCCGGCCAGCCAGGGCGGCATCCAGCCCACCAGGGCCAGCGGGATGCACACCATGTTGTAGGCGGCGGCCCAGCCGAGGTTCTGCCGGATGGTCGTGACCATGCGTCGCGACAGGTCGATCGCGTCGTCCACGTGATGCAGTCGGCCGCTGAGCAAGGTGAGGTCGCTGGTCACGCGCGCCAGCGCAGCGCCCTGCCCCATCGCGATCGAGACGTCTGCACGGGCGAGCACCGGGCCGTCGTTGAGCCCGTCGCCCACCATCACGACGTGGCGTCCGGCCTGCTGGGCCTGGGCGACAAAGGCGAGCTTGTCCTCCGGCGTGGCTTGCGCCTGCACCTGCTGGATGCCCAGTGCCTGCGCCACGCGCTGCACGGCCTCGATGCGGTCACCGGACAGCAGCACCACCTGCAGGCCGCGCGCCTGCAGGGCGGACACGGTCGCGCGGGCGTCGGGGCGCAGGGTTTCGGCCAGGCCGAATGCGGCCACGGCACGGCCGTCCACGCCCAGCCAGGCGGTCGAGCCGAGTGGGTCGGCGCACAGTGGCGTGTCGCCTGGCGCCGCAAATGCCCGGTTGCCCAGACGCCAGAGGCGCCCTGCGGCGTCACGGCCCTGGACGCCTTGCCCGGGCTGTTCACACAGATCGATGAGGTCAACGGGCGACACCGCTGTGTGCGCCGCCGCCAGCGCGCGCGACACTGGATGCAGGGAGGCCCGGGCCAGTGCAACGGCCGGGCCGAGCGCGTCGTCGGCGCTCCAGCCGTCGGCCAGGTGGGTTTCGGTCAGACCCAGGCGGTCGGAGGTGAGCGTGCCCGTCTTGTCGAACACCACCACATCGGTGCGCGCCAGCCGTTCCAGCGATGCCAGGCGCTGTACCAGGATGCCGCGCCGCGCCAGCGAAGCTGCTGCGGCGAGCAGCGCCGACGGCGTGGCCAGCGACAGCGCACACGGGCAGGTCACGATGAGCACGGCGACCGCCACCCAGACACTGCGCTGCGGGTCGATCCACGACCACGCCAGCGCCGCGCCGGCCGCGGCCAGCAGCACCGTCCACAGGAAGGGACCGGCCAGCCGGTCGGCCATCTGGGCCCAGGCTGGCCGCTCCAGGCCGGCACGTTCGATCAGCGCCACGATCTGCGCGTGGCGCGTGTCCTCGCCCACCTTGTCGACCTGCACGATGATGGGTGCGCTCAGATTGCCGCTGCCCGCCACGACCGCGTCGCCCTCGCGCCGCGAGACCGGGCGGGACTCGCCGGTCAGCAGGGCCTCATTCACCTGCGTACTGCCATCGACCACCTGCCCATCCACCGGCACGGTGTCACCCGCCTTCACCCGGATGCGGTCGCCCGGCAGCAGTTCGCGGGTGGACACCTCGCGCGTGCTGCCATCGGCTTCGATGCGTTCGGCCGTCTCGGGCAGGCCGTCGAGCAGCGACTCCAGCACATCGAGCGTGGCCGCGCGGGCACGCTGCTCCAGATACCTGCCGCACAGCAGGAAAAAGACGAACATCGTCAGCGAGTCGAAATACACCTCGTGGCCGAACCAGCCGCCGGGGTCGAAGGTGGCCGCCGAGCTGGCGACGAAGGTCACGACGATGCCCACGGCCACCGGCACGTCCATGCCGATGCGTCGGCGCGACAGATCACCCCATGCCCCCCGCAGGAAGGGCACGGCGGAAAAGATCAGCACGGGGATGCTCAGCAGCCAGCTGGCCCATTGCAGCAGGCGGGCGACGTCGTCGGTCATGTCGCCGGGCGTCGCGTAGTACGACGGCACCGCATACATCATCACCTGCATCATGCAGAACCCGGCCACGAACAGCCGCCACAGGCTCTTGCGCTGCTGCGCGCGCCGCACCGCCTCAAGCTGCGCGGAACGCGCCGGCAAGGCCTGGTAGCCGGCCGACTCGATGGCCGCGGCCACCGTGGCAAGTTGCGTGTGCTGCGGGTCCCAGGTGACCAGGGCCCGACCGGTGCCGGCATGCAGGTCGAAGGCGGTGACACCGGGCACGGCGCGCACCGCCTGATCGATCGTCACGGAACAGGCGGCGCAGTACATGCCCTGGACCACCAGCGAGGATTCGCTCAGGCGCTGGCCGTCCTCCCCCTGGCGACTGCGCGTGCAGCGCTGCACCTGGGCCGGATCGTGCCAGTCGAGCGTGGTGCCGGAGACGGCGTGACCGGGCATCGGGCCGGGTTCGGCGGGGGGCGGTGACGCGTCCGCCGCGGTGTCGGCCTGCGGCTTCCGGGCCCCGTCAGGGAACTCGGGTGGCTGCAAGGCGGTCAAGCGGCGAGAATGCGACGAGGATTGCATGGGTGCAATCTATGTGCCGCCCCCGATTCGACTCATGACATATATCAAGATGCAGCCCTTTCCCCGCCTCCCGACGGGCCGAGGCATCACGGCCAGCGCCCACCGGCGGATCTGGCGCATGGCCGCGCTCGCCTGGCTGGCGCTCGTGCCGGCGTATGGCGCAGCCCAGGACGCCGCTCAGCGCCTGCCCGCGGCGACCATCACCGCCGGCATGCACCTCATCCGCGCCGAAGTGGCCCGCACGCCCGAGCAGCGGGCCATCGGCCTCATGCACCGCCAGAGCCTGGGCAGCAATGACGGCATGCTGTTCGTGTTCGAGCAGCCCGGCGTGCAGTGCTTCTGGATGAAAAACACGCTGATCCCGTTGTCGATCGCCTTCCTGGCCGACGACGGCAGCATCGTCAACATCGCGGACATGCAGCCCCAGAGCCTGGACTCCCACTGCTCCGACAAGCCGGTGCGCATGGCGCTGGAGATGAATCAGGGCTGGTTTGCCAGGAAGGGCATCAAGCCCGGCACCCGGTTGCGCGGCGAGGTGCTGCAGGCGCGCTGAGGCCGGGGTGCAAGCCCCGAGCGTCAGGCGTCCAGGGTCACGCTGAAGCGGGTGCCGGCATATTCGGGGCGGCTGTCGACGTCGATGCGCCCGTGCATGCCCTGCACGATCTCCTTCACGATCGCAAGGCCCAGGCCGGTGCCTTCGGTGCTGCGGGTGTCCGCGCGTTCGCCACGCCAGAACGGCTCGAAGATCATGTCCCGGTGCTCGGGCGGAATGCCTGGCCCGTTGTCTTCGACGCTCAGGACCACCCCCCCCTCACCGCAGCGACGCACCGTCAGCGTCACGCTCGACCCGCCGTAGCGCAGCGCGTTGTCCAGCAGGTTCGACACCACTTCGCCCAGCCACACCGGGTGCGCGCGGGCCAGGCAGGGCTGGGACGGCACATCCAGGGTCATGTGCTTGTGCTCGCGTGTGGCCTTGACGAACCAGGGTTCGGCGGCCTCCCGCACCACGGGCAGTACATCGATGGATTCCAGCTCCGGTGCAGCCGGGCTGTGCAGTGCGGCCTCGGAGCGTGCCAGGTTCAGCAACTGGTTCACGAGGCGCGACATGCGTTCGCTGGACACCAGCAAGGCGTCGACCAGCGGCCGGGTGGCCTGCGCTGCCTGCGCGCCGGACAGCTCGTCACGCGCCTGCACCGTCAGCTCATGCTGCAGTTCCTGCGACAGCACGCGGATGCCCGCAACCGGCGTGCGCAACTGGTGTGCGGCGTCGGCCACGAAGCGCCGCTGCACCTCCACCGACTGTGCCACGTTGCTGAGCAGTGCATTGATGCGCTCGATCAGCGGCAGGGCCTCGCGCGGCACCTCCGTCATCGGCAGAGGCCGCAGGTCAGTCACATCGCGCCGTGCGACCTCGGCCGCAATCCGTCGCAGCGGCGCCACCCCGCGACGGATGCCCCAGGCCAGCAGCCCGAAGGTGACGGTGCCCAGCGCCAGTGTGGGCAACAGCACCGCGAGCTGCACCTCCCGGATCAGGCCCAGGCGCTTGCGCTTGGTCTCGACGACCACCACCGTGACGAACTGGTCGAGCATCGGCGAGCGGATCGAGTACATCGCCCCCCGCACTGGCTCACGCAGGTAGACGGCATCGAAGGTCACCGGCCGCAGGAAGCTGCCGCTGCGGTCGGGTGGCATCGGCAGGTCACCCACGCCGGACAGGATCTGGCCGTCTGCGTCGGTGACCATGTAGGCATTGCGGTCGGCGCTGTCCCAGGCCAGCATCTCCTGCGTCTGGGTGCTCAGCTCGAGCAGCGGCCCGCGGTCGGTCCAGTTGATCTGGGTGGCGATGGCGCCAGCTTCGTCCAGCAGCGCGCGGTCAAAGGCCGTGTCGCCGGCATACTGCGCCAGCCGGAACGAACCCAGCGCCGCCACCGTGGCGCCCAGCAGCCACACCCACAGCAGCGGGGCCAGCAATTGCCGGCGCAGGCTCGGATTCACGGGGGGTCTGACGCGCTGGCGCAGGCTTCAGGGGCCGGAGTCCGGCGACGCGGTTTCGCCGGGGTCACCGGCGGGAGCCGCGGCCTCCATCAGGTAGCCGAAACCCCGCACCGTGCGGATCGCCACGCCCAGGTCGGCGAAGCGCTTGCGCAGTCGATGGATGTAGACCTCGACGGAGTTCTCGCTGAAGTCGGTCTCCCAGCTCGACAGCGTGGAGACGATGTGGTCCTTGGGCACCACACGGCCGGCGCGAGCCATGAGCAGCTCGGTCAGCGCCTGTTCGCGCGGGCTCAGATGGATGCGCTCGCCGCGGTAGCGCAACTCGCGGTGGCGCACGTCGAGCGTCAGGTCACCCATCACGAGCTGGTCGTCGACCCGGCCGGAGGCGCGCCGGTGCAGGGCCCGCACACGTGCCACGAGCTCGGGCACGTCGAAGGGTTTGACCATGTAGTCGTCGGCGCCGGCGTCCAGCCCCTGGACACGGTCGGACAGATCGTCTCGTGCGGTCAGGATCAACACCGGTACCCGGGCGCCGCGGCTGCGCCAGCTGCGCAGCACTTCCATGCCGTCGCGCCGGGGCAGGCCCAGGTCGAGCACCGCCAGTTCGTACTGCTCGATCAGGCCTTCGGCGCTGGCGGCCGCGCCGTCGGCCAGGGTGTCGACCTGCCAGCCCTCGCGCTGCAGCGCGCGGGCCACGCCCATGCTCAATGCGGGGTCATCTTCGACCAACAGGATGCGCATGTGCTCCTCGCCTGTGAACGCGTCGGCACGCGCGCTGCGGCCGACGCTGCCGTGGATCAGGCGTAGTTTGCTTCAGCAAAGTCCCAGTTCGCGAGGGACGTCAGGAAGGTCTCGACGAACTTCGGGCGCAGATTGCGGAAGTCGATGTAGTAGGCGTGCTCCCATACGTCGATCGTCAGCAGGGCCTTGTCGGCCGTGGTCAGCGGCGTGGCGGCATTGCTGGTGTTGACGATGTCCACCGAACCGTCGGCCTTCTTGACCAGCCAGGTCCAGCCCGAACCGAAGTTGCCGACAGCCGACTTGGTGAAGGCTTCCTTGAAGGCGGCAAAGCTGCCCCACTTCGCGTTGATGGCCTCAGCCAGCTTGCCCTTGGGCTCGCCGCCGCCATTGGGCTTCATGCTGTTCCAGAAGAAGGTGTGGTTCCAGATCTGGGCAGCGTTGTTGAAGATGCCGCCGCTGGACTTCTTGATGATGTCCTCGAGGCTGAGGGCCTCGAATTCGGTGCCCTTGATCAGGTTGTTCAGGTTGACCACATAGGCGTTGTGGTGCTTGCCGTGGTGAAACTCGAGGGTTTCCTTCGTGAGATGGGGCGCCAGCGCGTCGATGGCGTAAGGCAGTGCAGGCAGCGTGTGTTCCATCGTGTGGATCCTTTCTTGGTCTGTGAGCTTCGGGGCGAAAACGGGCATTGTAGGCACAGCCGGATGACCCTGTCGCGACCGACGTCGAGCCGGGTGGGCCGGGTGCTCAGCCGGTCGGGTCCGGGTCGACTTCGATCCTGTTCACGCGGGCCACGATGCGGCCATCGGACAGCACCGCCTGCACCGACTGGTCGGGCTGCACGCGCTGCACCGACACGAGGGCCTGGCCCTGCAGGTCGGTGAGATAGGCATAGCCGCGCGCCAGCACCTGGCGCGGGCTGAGCGCCTCCAGGCGACGGTGCAGCCCATCCAGCCGCTGGGCCGTACGTTCGGTCTGCACCCCCACGGCACGTTGCAGGCGGCTGGCCAGATGCGCCTGCTGCTGCGTGGCCAGGGCCAGCCGGCGTGCCGGTGCCGACTGCAGGCGCTGGCCCAGCAGGTCGAGCTGCCGGCGCCGCTGCGACAGCACCTGGGCCGGGCGTGCCAGCCGCAACGCCGCATGGTCCAGCCGCTGGGCCTCGCGCTCGAGCCGGGACTGCACACGCTGCTGCAGGCGCCGCGCCAGCATGGCCAGATCGTCGAGCAGTTCGTCGCGCACCGGTGCGGCCAGTTCGGCGGCGGCTGTGGGGGTGGGTGCCCGCAGGTCGGCGACGAAGTCGGCAATGGTGAAGTCGGTCTCGTGCCCGACGCCACAGATCACCGGCACGGCGCACCCCGCGATCGCGTGCGCCACACGTTCGTCATTGAAGGCCCAGAGGTCTTCCAGCGACCCGCCACCGCGGCACAGCAATACGGCATCGACGCCCGGCAGCGTGCCGGCTCGCGCCAGCGCCTCGACAATCTCGCCTGGCGCCTGCACGCCCTGCACGCTGGTGGGCACCACCACCACCTCGACCTGCGGCGCGCGCCGCGCAAGCGCCGTCAGCACATCGTGCAGCGCGGCCGCGTTGAGCGAGGTGACCACCGCAAGACGTGACGGGAACGCCGGCAGCGCGCGCTTGCGCGCCGCATCGAACAGGCCCTGCGCCTCCAGGCGCGCCTTCAGCCGCAGGAATTGCTCGTACAGCGCGCCCTGCCCGGCGGGCCGCATGGCCTCGGCCACGAGCTGCAGGTCGCCGCGGGCATCGTAGACCGCCAGACGTCCGCGGATCTCGACGAGCTGGCCTTCGCGCGGCGAGAAGTCGAGCAAGGCGACCGAACGGCGGAACATCGCGCCGCGAATCAGCGCCGGTTCGGCAGAACGATCGTCCTTCAGCGAGAAATAGCAGTGCCCGCTGGGGGCCCGCGTGAACGAGGCGAGCTCACCTTGCACCGTCACCGCACCAAAGCGGGCGGTCATGGCGTCGGCAATGGCGCGCAGCAACGCCGCCACGCTCCAGGCCGCATGAGCAGGTGATGTTCGGTCGTCGGATGGCGCCAGTGGGCGCCTGAGGCGGTCAATCATCGGCAAACGCAGGCGGGGCGCGGGTTCAGAACTCCACAGCCGCGCCAGACAAGGCCTGGCGGCGCATTGGCACCGTCACAAGCCCGTCATATTCGTGCAAGTGGTTGATTTGAAAGAACATTTCTTTGCTCATTCATGCAGCAATTTGTTGCGGGCCGCGTGAAATCTCGCTTTGCGGGCATTGTCACCGTGGTTTCCCACAAAGTTATCCACAGGAAACGTGGATCGCGGACCCCATGCGGTGCATGCACGCTGATCGTCGCGAGCGCAGCACTTTGCCACGTGCGCCACTCGGAACCATCGTTCCTTCGGGCCATAATCGCCGCTCTGCGACCAACGCTTCCGGAGGGATCTCGTTGTTTTCGATCATACAAGCCGCGGGTTGGCCGATCTGGCCCTTGATCCTGTGTTCCATCATTGCGCTGGCATTGATCATCGAACGCTTCTCGAGCCTGCGCGAAGCCCGCGTGGCGCCGCCGCGCCTGCTCGATGAGGTCATCTCGGTCACGCGGGCCAGCCTGCCTGCGCCCGACGTGGTGAGCAAGCTGGCCGACAACTCCATCCTGGGTGCGGTGCTGGCCACCGGCCTGCGCAGCGTGATCAACGATCCGCGCATCACCGA
>CBFGPV010000056.1:0-23055 GCA_965650765.1 uncultured Burkholderiales bacterium | reverse complement strand
CTCTCCCGCAAGCAAGAGAGATTCACGCAGCACCAGCGTTGCCAGGCTTGAGCCCAGGAACCGCGTACACAAGTGTGTGGTGTGGCTGCGTCCCCGGCGTCACAGCGCGCGACGTATCACGAACCAACTCTTTGTGGCGGCTCCTGGGCAGGGGGCGACGGCATGCCAAGGGCCTGGACAGGGAACATCAAGAGGATTCAGGTGCCGCCAGGAAGCGCGTCACCAGCAGCGACCAGTAGGCGCTGCCCACGGCCACGTTGTCGTCATTGAAGTCGTAGCCGGGGTGGTGGACCATGCAGGCGCCGGGCGTGCCGTCCTCGCCGTTGCCGATCAGCAGGTAGCAGCCAGGCACGCGCTCCAGCATGAAGGCGAAGTCTTCGCTGGCAGTGATGGGTGGGCCCTGCGGCGTGACGCGCTCCTCGCCCACCAGCTCGCGAGCCACGGCGCGGGCGAACTCGGTTTCAGTGCCGGTATTGACCAGCACCGGGTAGCCGCGGCGCCAGTCGATGGCTGCGTGCACGCCAAAGCTCTCGGCCTGGGCCGTGATGACGGCCTTGACGCGCCGTTCCAGCAGCTCGCGCACCTCGCGGTCCACGGCGCGCACGCTCAGCTCCAGCACGGCCTGCGCCGGGATCACGTTGTTGGCCTGGCCGGCATGCAGCGCGCCCACCGTGACCACCGCCGTGTGGCGGGGGTCCACGTTGCGCGCCACCACCGTCTGCAGTGCCATCACGATGCTGGCGGCGGCCACCACCGGGTCGGCGGTGGTGTGGGGCATCGCGCCATGACCGCCGATGCCGGTGAGCGTGATGGTGGCGTAGTCGCTGGAGGCCATCATCGCGCCCTCGCGCAGCACCAGGTGGCCCTGCGGCACGCCGGGGTAGTTGTGCATGGCAAACACGGCGTCGCAGGGGTAGCGCTCGAACAGGCCGTCGTCGATCATGCGCTGCGCCCCGCCGGCGCTTTCCTCCGCGGGCTGGAAGATCAGGTTGAGCGTGCCGTGGAAGTCGCCTGCGTGCGCAAGGTGGCGTGCGGCGGCCAGCAGCATGGCCGTGTGGCCGTCGTGGCCGCAGGCATGCATCACGCCGTGTGTGGTGCTGGCCCACGGCCGGCCGGTGGCTTCGTGGACCGGCACCGCATCCATGTCCGCGCGCAGGCCCAGGCGGCGGGTGCCCCGGCCGCGCACCAGCCGACCCACCACACCCGTGCCGCCGATGCCACGCTCGACCTCGTAGCCCCAGTCTTCGAGCTTGCGTGCCACCAGCGCGGCGGTGCGGTGTTCTTCGAAGGCCAGCTCGGGGTGCTGGTGGATGTCGCGCCGCAGGGCGATGAATTCGCCGGCGCGGGCGGAGAGTGCTTGCAGCAGATAGGTCATGTTCGTTCCCGGGCCTGCTCTGTCCCCTGCCCTCGCCCCTGGTAACGGCGAGAGTGCGGGGGAGAGGCGGTTGCGCTTCACTGCGGCTGCAGGTTGATCCGCCGGGCGATGGCGCGGTAGCGCGCGGTCTCGGCTTCGTAGAACTTCGCCGCTTCGGCCAGGCTCACCGCAGGCGAGGCGCTCATCGTCTGCGCGGCAAGCTGGCTGCGCACGCCGTCATCGCGCAGGCTGGTGGTGATGGCGCGGTGCAGACGCTGCACCACCGGCTCGGGGGTGCTGCGCGGCACCATGAAGCCGGCCCACTGGCGGTAGCTGAAGTCCTTGAGCTCCTTGCCCTCGGCCACGGTCGGCACATTGGGCAGCAACGGCGAGCGGGTGGCGCCGAGCTGGGCGATCACCTTGAGCCGGCCCTGGTCGGCCAGCGCGCCCATGGCCGCGCTGTAGACGAGCACCGCAAAATCGAGCTGGCCGCCACCGATGTCCTGCAGCACCGGGGCATTGCCCTTGTAGGGGATGTGCGAGAACTTTGCGCCGGTGCGCTGCTGCATGTCCTCGACGATCAGGTGGTAGAGCGAGCCCAGGCCGACGCTGCCATAGCTCAGCGGCTGCTCGCCCTGGCGGCGCGCCAGCGCGAGCAGTTCGTCCACGCTGGCCGCGCCCAGGTCCTTGCGGGTGATGACGACCATCACCGCGTCGATGATGGGGTGCACGAGGCGGAAGTCCTCTGCCTTGAGCTTGACCGAGGCGTTGGCCAGCGGCGACAGGATCACCTCGTTGGGCGAGCCCTGGAACAGGTAGTGGCCGTCGGCCGGCGCGGCCAGCACTTTCTGCGCACCGAGCGCGCCGCTGACGCCGCCGAGGTTCTCGACCAGCACCTGCTGTCCCAGCTCCTTGCCCACGGGCACATTGAAGATGCGGGCCACGGCGTCCGACGGACCGCCGGCCGGGTAGGGAACCATCAGGTTGACCGGTTTTGTCGGGTAGGCGGCGGGCTGGGCGAGGACGGCGCCGGCGGGCAGCAGCAGGCCGGCCAGCAGCGTGCACGCCCAGGTGGTGATGCGTTTCATCGATGACTCCTTCAGGTGGGTGGCCCCGCTTCGGGCGAGCGGGTTGGAGACCATGCTAGGAAGCGCAGACCATGATGTCCAATGCATACGAAAACCAGTTAGCATGATTCGGACTCATTCGACACCCTCGCGCAGAGGCACCTCATGATGACCCTGGCCCAGTTGCGTCACCTGGTCATGCTGGCCGAAACCCGCTCGTTCAGCCGGGCGGCCGATCTGCTGCACCTGACGCAGCCGGCGCTCAGCCGCAGCATCCGTGCGCTGGAAGACACCCTGGGCCAGCCGGTGTTCGACCGCATTGGCCGGCGCATCGAACCCACCGCCTTCGGCGAGGAAGTGCTGCGCCGCGCACGCCAGCTGGTCAGCGATGCGCAGGCGCTGGCCGAGTGCGGCGTCGGCCTTGCCGAGGGCCGCGGCGGGCGGCTGCGGCTGGGCCTGGGCTCAGGGCCGGGGGCCATGCTGATGACGCCGCTGATGCTGCACATGGCCCGCCACCATCCGCGGCTTCAGTTCGAGATCGCCCGTGGCCCCACCGAGATGCTGACGCTGATGCTGCGCGAACGCCGGCTCGATGCGCTGGTGGCCGACATCCGCTCGGTGCCGCCCTCGCTGGACCTGTCGGTGGCGCCGTTGTCCGAAATGCGGGGCACCTTCATGTGCCGTCGGGGGCATCCGCTGGTGCGGCGGCGCCGGCCGGTGCGCTTCGCCGCGCTGCTGGACTACCCCATCGCCTCCATTCCGCTGAGCGACGAAGTGGCCCGCACGCTTGTCGAGTGCTACGGGCCGGCCGCGCACCCGGACGCCTGCGTCACGCTGCGCTGCAACGAGCTGGCCAGCCTGGTCGATGTGGCGCGCGGCAGCGACGCGGTGCTGCTGTCCATTCGCGGTGCGGCGCCCGATCTGGTGGAAATCGCGCTGGACCCGCCGCTGGCGTCCACCGCACGCTTTGGCCTGGTCACGCTGGCGGGGCGCTCGTTGTCGCCGGCGCTGGCGCTGGTGCAGGGGCGCATCGCGGAATTGCTGCGCGACTGAGGCGGTGCGCGGTCCGCGTGCGTTCGAGCGCCAGGCGCCGCGGCGGTGCGGTGCTTGCGCGCGGCCAGGTTGGCATGCACAAGGGGATGCGCACTCCTGGCGGCAGGCAGCCGACGATCGCCGGTTGTGCAACAGCGGCAACAGCGGCAACAGCGCCCTCAGGCGGTGGCGGGCGTTGCCACCGATGGTGCCCGCATGCCGGACCTCGCCGAGGCGCCCGGCATGTGCCACTGTGATCTTGATGCTGTTCTTGTGGACGGCCGGCCCCACGGTCAAAGTGCTAGATTTCTCCATGGCCCGTCGCCTTCCATATCCGGAATGACCTGACCGAGCGTCGGTCGGGGGAATTGGTGCAACGCGGCACGCTACCGGCGGGCCGCCCGGGCTCACGAAGCCGTTTTGTCTACGCCGTACAACCAACACCCATGCGCTGGTCCGCACTGAAGTCCGCCACGGAGTCGCCGTTCGCCCCGGCAGTCGAGGGCAGAGTCCAGGTGCATGCGACGCGATACCACAAGCGGTCCACCAGGGGCAGCGCCTGGATCGTGATTGATGGCGTCGAAATTGCCCGCGCGTGCGACTGGGTCCACACCCGTGCTCGATACGTGCGTCCCGACCTCATCGGCACAACCGGTGGCACTTCTGGTGCACTGCCCTGGGGAACCGAGTCCGCCTGGGATGTGAAACTGGCCTGCTGGAAGCTCGTGCATGAGGGCGTGGCCGCCGCGCTGGCGAGCGATGACATCGCTCTGCGTGCCCTCGCTCTGCTTCATCGGAAGGCCAGCCGTGCTCAAGTGCTTGCAGCTGCTGCGAGTGGAAGGTCGGCGCTTGAGGTCGCGGTTGCGTCGTTCCGGGCTGAAGCTGAGGGTTGGCTGCAGCGCTCGTCCTTGGCTGAGACGCAAAGTGCAGCCCAGGCCCGGTGAACCGATCACGCCACGGCATCTTGTTCTGCTCACGCCAGGCCATTTTCTTGTGTTGCTCCCCGCGGACAGGGCGCCATGCCGTGCCGTGTGCCGAGCGCAAGGAGGTCACCGCTGTTGGTGCCCTAGCTGCTCTTGTGTACGGCCCGTCTGACGTACGACATGCTAGATTCACTCATGGCCCGTCCTAGTGAAACTCTGCAACGACCTGTCGGACCATCGGTCCGGTCCATTGGTGTTGATCGGCGATCCCCTGGGGTGCAGCCGACGGCCGCCCCAGGCGCGGGCCGCCTGGAATCAGGAAGCCATCTCGTCTAGGGATTGTCATGGGCGCTTGGGGCACCGGGCTGTATTCGGACGATACGACGTGCGACGTTCGTGATGACTACGTGGCGAACCTGAAGCAAGGTCTGTCTGACCAGGAATCGTATGAATCCATCTTGCGACGGTACAGCAGCCTTGTCAAAGACAGACAAGTTGCGTGTCTTGTCTACTTCGCGCTTGCAGACACCGCTTGGAAATACGGCCGGCTTGACGATGGGTTGAAGGCGGCGGCCTTGGCCCTGATCGAAGAAGGTGGAGACATCGGCGTTTGGGAACGCGGTGCCCCGATGGACGTGCGGGCGCGAAGAAGGGTACTTCGATCGCTGGAGGCACGGCTCAAAGCGGTGCAACCTGATCGAAAGCCCGTCAAACTGACGGGGTCGAAGCCCAAGAAGATTCGGACAGACGCCCACATCGGATCCGTCTTCTTGCTCAACCTGCCGAGCGGCAACAGGGCGGCTTTGGTCTTGGTGGGATTTGTCGAGCTCACTGAGAGCATCGACCCGGTGTTCACGGCGCTGAACTGGCGAGGCTCCGCCGCCCCGACCGACCAGGAATTGAAGGACGCGACCAAGGCCCCCTTGGCATTCGAATCCTATTCCGGCCCTCGGGCGCACGTCGGGATATTGCCCGTGGACGAACGCAGAAGTGTCACGGCCGACTTGATTGCGACGGCGTGTTCCGTTTCTGTTCCTATGCCTTGCGATCTGCAAAACACAATATTCTTCACTTCGAGAGTGATCGCGAGAAAAATGGATGAATACTTCACTGGCAAGGCGTCCAACCTGCTTGTGTCCTAGCGCTGCCAAGCACAGGGGCTTCGTTGTATCCGGCGGGGTTGCGGGGGCAAGGGCGCCAAGGCTGCGGGTGCTACGCCTGATCGCGCATGGCACCCTCGTTCCGCACACTCTCCCGCTTTGCCTGTCCCTCACTCCCGAGGGCAAGGCATCAAGCGCATCAAGACTCCGGCCGCTCCGCCCCGTCATTCACGCCACCGTCATTGAGCCCATAGCGCCGCAGCTTCACATACAGGCTCTGGCGTGACAGCCCCAGCATCTCGGAGGCCGAGGCGCGGTTGCCGCGGGTGAGTTGCAGGGCCGCTTCGATGCACAGCTGTTCGATCAGGTCGGTGGTTTCGTTGACGATGTCCTTGAGGGGCACGCGGCCGACGAGGTCGGTGAGCTGTTCGACGGATCGGGGCAGTTCCTGGCGGGCGCGCGGGTCGTCGCTCAGGCGGCGGCCGACGTCGCGGATGGTGAAGCCGAAGCAGGGTCGATCGCCGTCGGGCACCGAGATGGCCGAGATCTCGACGTCGGCCGAGGTGCCGTACTCGCCGCGCATGGTGGTGGCAAACAGCCGGATCGAGCCGTGGCGGCGCAGGTTGGTGGTCAGCACGCTGAGGTCGACGCCGGAGCGGCCGAGCCAGCGGTCGAGGGCCTGGCCCTGCACCAGGTCGGCCGAGGGCATCTGCACCAGCTCGACGAAGGCGTTGTTGGCGGCCAGGATCTGGCCCGACTTGTCGGTCACGACAAAGGCATCGGGCACCTGTTCGAGCACCTTGCCCAGGGGGTTGGCCTGGGGGGCGCCGGCGGCCAGGCCGTCGGCGTCGGTGCGGTGGGTGCTCATGCGCACCAGCAGCAGTGAGGCCTGGTCCTGGCGGATCAGGGATGCGGCCACGTTGACCTCGCCGCCCACGGCCAGGTGCAGGCGGGCGTCCTCGGCGCGGCCGGTGGCCCGTGCGCCGCCGATGAAGGCGGCCAGCCCCTGGCTGCTCTGATCGTCGAAGCACTCGGCAAAGCCGCGCCCGACCAGTTCGTCGAGCGGCAGGCCCATCATGCGTGCGGCGGCCGGGTTGGCCTCGAGCACCTTGTGGGTGGTGGCATCGATCACGAGCACGGCTTCAGAGACGGTTTCGAACAGCAGCCGGTAGCGCGTTTCCATGTAGCGCAGGCGCAGGTAGTCGCGTTCGATCGACTGCTGTGCGCTGACCAGGCGCTGCTGCAGCGTGGCCAGCGCTCGCATGTCGCGCCCGAAGGCGATCACGCGGCCCTGCCCGCCCACCTGGATGGCCGAATACAGCACCGGCACGTCGCTGCCTTCGGACGAGGGGTGGTTGAGGTGGCGCCAGCGGCGGGTGGCATGGTTGCCGGCGTCTTTCAGGAGCGCCTCGACCTTGGGGCGGCTCTCGATGGTGACGGTGTCGCTCCAGGTGCGGCCGACCCATTGTTCATGGCCCACCAGTTCCAGCTCGGCGCTGGCGACGGACACGTCGCGGATGATGCCTTGGCCGTCGATCACCAGCGCCACGTCGGCGGCAGCGGCGATCAGCGCGGCGGTGGACTCCGCGTCCAGCCCGGCCAGGGACTGATGCGGAGCGGCAAACTGGCTCACGGACTTGTCTCCTGGTGGCGCGACGAGGGTCGTTTCGAGGCGGTCGTTCATGGCATCAACAGGATCGCTCCTGCACGGGGGTGAGGCTTTCGGCTCGGGCGACGGCTTGCGCAGCGTCGGGCGCCGTGGCGTCGGCGCCGACCAGGGCCACGAGTTCGGGCCGCAAGCCCACGACCGGACCACCGATCATCACGACGACACCCGGGTTCATCGAGGCCTTGCGCAAGGCGAGGATAACTGATGCCACCCGGCTGACATGCACTTCAGTGCCGAGCGACAGGCCGATCATGTCAAACCAGTCGTTGCGGGCGGCATGCACCAGTTCAACGCCCGACGCGGTGGGCTCGCCCCAGACGTCCCAGCCGGAGCGCCGGAAGAACTCGGCCACCATCAGGATGCCGAAGGTGTGCTGGGAGCCCGGCACCGGCACCAGCATCGCGCGGCGACGATGCGGGCTGCGCGCCTGGCTGGCATGAAAGCTCGGGCTCAGGTCGTAGACCACCTGCTGCAGCCGCCACAGGCCCAGGGTCACCTGGGTGAAGTCGCACAGGTCGTCTTCCCACATGGCGCCCAGGCGGCGGGCCGCGGGCGCCAGCAGTTCGAGGTACAGCACCTCCAGGGCCACGCCCTCGGCGCGCAGGCGCTGGACGTACTCGCGCGGCCGGGCGGGGTCGTTGGCGAGCACGATCTGCACCAGCTCGGCCACCTCGGTCGGCCCGGGCCGGACGCGCTCGCCGCGCGGCGCGGTGAGATCGGCATGCCCGGTCTGGTGCGCCAGCATGAGGCGCGGAATGATCTCGGCTTCAATCGTGCGGGCCAGCCAGTCGGGTCGGTCGGGGGCGGGCTCGCGAGTGGCTCGCTGCAGCTGCGCGGCCTGCGCAAACTGCTGGCGGCGACCCTGGTCGAACTGCAGGAACAGCTCACCACTTCGCAACGACTCCCAGCAGTCCTGGGAGTCGGGCGAAGCATCGTCCGACACCGAGTGGGTCCTGGTCAGCCTTTCCATCAGCAGTCTCCTTGCGGAAGCAGAGCGCTGGCTGAAGCCCAGGTGCCAGGACTGGCGCGCCAAGGCGCGACAAGCGTGCATCCGGTCACTGTCAACGGGGCCCCTGCCGGCAGGCGGTGCAAGGTGCCGCGATCTGGCAAACATCGATCGGTCCGACTATCCCGACCTGCCTGATCTGAATCAAGCGCTCGTTAACCCTAGGCGTGGGTCACTGCACAGGCTGGTCGATGAGCGGAATCTAGTGTCAATTTTGCAAGACGTCAATTTTGATTGACAGTGTGATGGCGCGGCTCTAGATTCGGCCCATGGACACCACATCCACTCGCGAACGACCCCCCGGCCCCCAGGCGCCGGCCGGGCGAGCGGCGCTGTACACGCCGGCCCAGCGGGCGCGGCGCGATGCCTCGGTGTGGACCCTGGTGCAAGGTGTGCTGGCACCGCTGCAGTTCCTCGTGTTCCTGGTGAGCCTGGTGCTGGTGTGCCGCTTCCTGCTGACCGGCGAGGGCATGCAGGCGGCCACGGCCTCGGTGGTGGCCAAGACCCTGGCGCTGTACGCGATCATGGTCACCGGCTGCCTGTGGGAAAAGGACGTCTTCGGCGTCTACCTGTTTGCCCCGCCCTTCTGGTGGGAAGACCTTGTCAGCATGGCGGTCATCGCCCTGCACACCGCCTGCCTGGTGGCCTGGGCGACCGGCCTGCTCGATGCACGTGCCCAGATGGTGCTGGCCCTGGTGGCGTATGCGAGCTACGTGATCAATGCCGGGCAGTTCCTGCTGAAGCTGCGGCAGGCCCGGCTCGCCCCGTCACCTGCCGTGCCGTCCTGGGCACCGCCGGACCAGAGGGCGGTGCCATGAGCGCGGTGATTCCCATTGCGTCCGAGCGGCCGCATGCGGCGGCCAGCGGCTGCGGCGATGCACCGGTGCTGCGTGATCGCGGGCAGCGTGAAGTCTTCTGCGGGCTGACCGGCATCATCTGGCTGCACCGCAAGATGCAGGATGCGTTTTTCCTGATCGTGGGCTCGCGCACCTGTGCGCACCTGATGCAGTCGGCCGCCGGCGTGATGATCTTTGCCGAGCCCCGTTTTGCCACCGCGGTGATCGACGAGCGTGACCTGGCCGGCCTGGCCGATGCCCATGCCGAGCTCGACCGGGTGGTGCAGCGCCTGCTGGCGCGTCGCCCGGACATCCGCACGCTGTTCCTGGTGGGCTCCTGCCCGTCCGAGGTGATCAAGCTGGACCTGTCGCGTGCGGCCCAACGCCTGTCGCAGCAGCATGCCCCGGCGGTACGGGTGCTGGCGTATTCGGGCAGCGGGATCGAGACCACCTTCACACAGGGCGAAGACGCCTGTCTGGCGGCCCTGGTGCCGGAGCTGCCGGCAAGCGACGATGCGCGCCTGCTGGTGGTCGGCAGCCTGCCCGACGTGGTCGAAGACCAGTTCAGCCGCCTGTTTGCCGCGATGGGTGTGGCGCCGGTGCAGTTCCTGCCGGCACGCCGTTCGGACGATCTCCCGGCGGTGGGGGCCGGCACCCGCTATCTGCTCGCCCAGCCCTTCCTGGCCGACACGGCCCGCGCGCTGGAGGCTCGCGGAGCCCGTCGCCTGGCGGCACCCTTCCCGCTGGGCGAAGAAGGCACGACCGCCTGGCTGCAGGCCGCGGCCGATGCGTTCGGCGTGACACCGCAGCGCTTCGAGGTCGCCACCCGCCCGGCCCGCGACCGGGCACTGACCTCGCTGGCGCGGCTGCGCCCGGCGCTGCAGGGCCGGCGCATCATGTTCTTCCCGGACTCGCAGCTCGAGATCCCGCTGGCGCGCTTTCTGGCGCGTGAGCTGGGCATGCTGCCGCTGGAAGTGGCCACGCCCTACCTGCACCGCGAGCACCTGGCCCGCGAGCTGGCCTGGCTGCCGGCCGGCACCCGCCTGAGCGAAGGGCCCGACGTCGAACGCCAGCTCGACCGCTGCCGCGCCGAGCGCCCCGACATGGTCGTGTGCGGCCTGGGGCTGGCCAACCCGCTCGAAGCCGAAGGCTTCACCACGAAATGGGCGATCGAACTGGTGTTCTCGCCCATCCACGGCTATGACCAGTGCGCTGACCTGGCCGGCCTGTTCGCCCGACCGCTGGACCGGCGCGCGAGGCTGGTCGCCTAGCGCGGCACCCATCGACGGAGGCCACCATGCAGCTCACGCTCTGGACCTACGAAGGCCCTCCCCACATCGGCGCACTGCGCGTGGCCACCGCCATGCGTGGCCTGCACTACGTGCTGCACGCCCCCCAGGGCGACACCTACGCCGACCTGCTGTTCACGATGATCGAGCGGCGCGGTGAACGCCCGCCGGTCACCTACACGACCTTCCAGGCGCGTGACCTCGGTGGGGACACGGCGGAGCTGTTCAAGACGGCCGTTCGCGAGGCCTACGAGCGCTTCCGCCCGCAGGCGCTGATCGTGGGTTCGTCGTGCACGGCCGAGCTGATCCAGGACGATCCGGGCGGCCTGGCCGCCGCGCTGGACCTGCCGGTGCCGGTGATCCCGCTGGAGCTGCCGGCCTACCAGCGCAAGGAAAACTGGGGCGCGGCCGAGACCTTCTATCAGCTCGTGCGCCACCTGGCTCGCCGCAGCACCCCCGCCGACGGCACACCCGCCGAACCGGACCCGTCCGAGGCGCCCCGGCGGCCGCGCTGCAACCTGCTGGGCCCGACCGCGCTGGGCTTCCGGCACCGTGACGACGTGCAGGAGGTCTCGCGCCTGCTCGAGCGCCTGGGTGTGGACGTGGCCATCGTGGCCCCGCTGGGCGCCAGCCCTGCCGAGCTGGCCCGTCTGGGCGAGGCCGATTTCAACGTGGTGCTGTACCCCGAGGTGGCCGGCCTGGCTGCGCAGTGGCTGCAACGCACGTACGGCCAGCCCATCGTCAGCACGGTGCCGATCGGTGTCACCGGCACACGGGCCTTCATCGACGAGGTCTGTGCCCTGACCGGCCAGTCGGCCCGGGTGGCCGACAGCCTGGCGCATGATTCCGGCTCGCGCTCGCCGTGGTACTCGCGTTCGATCGATTCGACCTACCTCACCGGCAAGCGCGTGTTCATCTTCGGTGATGCCACCCATGCGGTGGCAGCGGCCCGGGTGGCCCGCCAGGAGCTGGGTTTCACCGTGGTCGGGCTGGGCACCTACAGCCGCGAGCATGCGCGCGGGGTGCGTGATGCCGCGGCGCAGATCGGCATCGAACCCCTGATCACCGACGACTACCTGGCGGTCGAGGAGCAGGTGGCGGCACTGCAGCCCGACCTGGTGCTCGGCACCCAGATGGAGCGCCACATCGCCAAGCGCCTGGGCATCCCGTGCGCGGTGATCTCGGCGCCGGTGCATGTGCAGGACTTCCCGGCGCGGCACTCGCCCCAGATGAGCTTCGAGGGGGCCAACGTCATCTTCGACACCTGGGTGCATCCGCTGATGATGGGGCTCGAGGAGCACCTGCTCGCGATGTTCCGCGAGGACTTCGAGTTCCATGGCGACGCCGCACCCTCGCACCTGGGCGCCGCGCACACGCCGGCCGCCACCGTGCCGGTGGCAACGCAGGCACCCTTGGCACCGGACGCTGATGCGGCAACGGCCGCGCAGGCTGGCTGGACACCCGAGGCCGAGCGCGAGCTGCACCGCATCCCGTTTTTCGTGCGCGGCAAGGCGCGGCGCAACACCGAGCAGTACGCCCGTGTGCGAGGCCTGCCCACCATCACGGTCGAGACCCTCTACGATGCCAAGGCTCACTTCAGTCGCTGAGACGCTGTCCCTGCATCGCAGGGCCGCAGCCGCACCGGCCAGCGCGCCGTCGGTGCCGGTGCGCGTGGTGCTCGTGACCATGGACAACCACCTGGCCAGCGCCGCACGCCGCGCCGAGCGGCAGCTGATCGCCAGCCTGCCCGGCCTGCAGCTGGCCGTGCACAGTGCGTGTGAATGGTGCGCCGACGACAACGCGCTGGCGCGCTGTCATGCCGACATCGCGCAGGCCGACATCGTCATCGCCACGATGCTGTTCATGGAAGACCACTTCCTGCCGGTGCTGCCGGCACTGAAGGCCCGGCGTGATCACTGCGATGCGATGGTGTGCGCAATGTCGGCCGGCGAGGTCATGCGCCTGACGCGCATGGGCCGCTTCAGCATGGACGGCGCGGCCAGCGGACCGCTGGCCTGGCTCAAGCGCCTGCGCGGGGGCAGCCGGCAGTCGGGCCAGCCCGCCTCGGGTGCGGGCCAGATGAAGATGCTGCGTCGCCTGCCGCAGATCCTGCGCTTCATCCCCGGCAGCGCCCAGGACCTGCGGGCCTACTTCCTGACGCTGCAGTACTGGCTTGCCGGCTCCGAGGACAACATCGCCCACCTGGTGCACCTGCTGGTGGACCGCTATGCCGCCGGGCCCCGCCAGGTGCTGCGCGGCGTGGCCCCGGTGCCCGCACCGGTGGACTACCCCGAAGTCGGTGTGTACCACCCGCGCCTGCGCACCCGCATGGCCGACTCGCCCGATGCGCTGCCCGCGCCCAGCGGGCCGGTGCAGGGCACCGTCGGCCTGCTGCTGATGCGCTCGTACCTGCTGGCCGGCAACACGGCCCACTACGACGGTGTGATTGCCGCACTCGAAGCCCGCGGCCTGCGGGTGATCCCGGCCTTTGCGACCGGGCTGGACGCGCGCCCCGCGATCGAGCGCTGCTTCCAGCGCGACGGACGCAGCCGCATCGACGCCCTGGTCTCGCTGACCGGCTTTTCGCTCGTGGGCGGCCCGGCCTACAACGATGCCAAGAGCGCCGAGCAGGTGCTGGCCACACTCGACGTGCCCTACATCGCGGCCACGCCGGTGGAGTTCCAGACGCTGGAGGACTGGCAGGCCTCGAGCCGTGGCCTGCTGCCGGTCGAGGCAACGATGATGGTGGCCATTCCCGAGCTGGACGGTGCCACCGGCTCGATGGTGTTCGGCGGGCGCAGTCAGGCCCCGTCCGGCGAAGGCCTGCACGACATGCACGCGCACGAAGAACGTGCCGGCATGCTGGCCGCGCGGGTGGCCCGGCTGGTGGCGCTGCGGCGCAGCCAGCGTCACGAGCGCCGCCTTGCGGTCGTGCTGTTCAACTTCCCGCCCAACTCGGGGGCTGTGGGCACCGCGGCCTTCCTGTCGGTGTTCGAGTCGCTGCATGCCTTGCTGCTGCGCATGCGCGACGAGGGCTATGACGTCGAGGTGCCCGACACCGCCGATGCCCTGCGCGAGCGGGTGACGTTGGGCAACGCGGCCCGCTTTGGCGCGGCGGCAAACGTGCATGCCCGCATCCCCACCGACGACCATGTGCGCCGCGAGCCGTGGCTCGCGCAGATCGAGGCCCAGTGGGGCCCGGCCCCCGGGCGGCAGCAGGCCGACGGTGCGGCGATCCAGGTGCTGGGTGAACGCTTCGGCAAGGTGTTTGTCGGCGTGCAGCCGGGTTTTGGTGTCGAGGGTGACCCGATGCGCCTGCTGTTCGAGCACGGCTTTGCGCCCACCCACGCGTTCTCGGCCTTCTACCGCTGGTTGCGCGAGGACTTTGCCGCCCATGCGGTGCTGCATTTCGGCACCCACGGCGCGCTTGAATTCATGCCCGGCAAGCAGGCGGGCCTGTCGGCGCAGTGCTGGCCGGACCGCCTGATCGGCGACCTGCCCAACGTCTACCTCTACGCATCGAACAATCCGTCCGAAGGCTGCCTGGCCAAGCGCCGTTCGGCCGCCACGCTGGTCAGCTACCTCACACCGCCGATCGCGCAGGCCGGCCTGTACCGGGGTCTGGTGGACCTCAAGGCCTCGCTCGACCGCTGGCGCGGCCTGCCGCCGGAGTCCACCGCCGAACGCGACGAACTGCGCGGCCTGATCCAGGCCCAGGCCGAAGCACTCGACCTCGACGGTTTTGCCGCCGGCAGTGCACCGTGGAGCGACGCCGCCGTGGCCGCCCTGGTGGTCAGCGTGCATGAGCTCGAGGTGTCGCTGATTCCGCACGGGCTGCATGTGCTGGGTCGCCCGGCCTCGCTGCCGGCTCGGGTGGACACCCTGCTGGCCATGGCCGAAGCCTCGCATGGCCTGAGCCTGCCGCGCGAGGCGGTGCTGGCCCTGCTGCAGGGTCGTGCCCCCGAGCACTGCCTGGCCCCTGAGCAGCGCGACGAGGCGCGGCTTGCCGCCTTGCGCAGCCTGGCTGAAACCGACCGCTGGCTCTCGCACGACCATGAACTCGACGGCCTGATCCATGCGCTCGATGGCCGCTTCGTGCGCCCGGCGCCCGGCGGCGACCTGCTGCGCACGCCCGAGGTGCTGCCCACCGGGCGCAACCTGCATGGTTTCGACCCCTTCCGCATTCCCAGCGCCTACGCCGTGCGCGACGGTGCACGCCAGGCCGAGCGGCTGCTGCAGCGCCATCGCGACGACGGGCATGCCCTGCCCGAGACGGTGGCCGTGGTGCTGTGGGGGACCGACAACCTCAAGAGCGAGGGGGGCCCGATCGCCCAGGCCCTGGCGCTGATGGGCGCCGAACCCCGCTTCGACAGCTACGGCCGGCTGGCCGGCGCGCAGCTGGTCGATCTGGCCCGGCTGGGCCGCCCGCGCATCGACGTGGTGATCACGCTGTCAGGCATCTTCCGCGACCTGCTGCCGCTGCAGATCCGCATGCTGGCCGAGGCGGCCTGGCTGGCCACCCAGGCCGACGAGCCGCCCGAACTGAACTTCGTGCGCAAGCACAGCCTGGCCCATGCCAGCGAACATGGCGTGGACCTGGAAACCGCCGCGCTGCGCGTGTTCGGCAATGCCGAGGGGGCCTATGGCGCCAACGTCAACCACATGGTCGATGCGAGCTGCTGGAGCGACGAGGACGAACTCGCCGAGACCTACACCCGCCGCAAGGGCCATGCCTACGGCCGCAGCGGCCGGGCGCGGCCCCAGTGCGAACTGCTCGACAGCGTGCTGCGTGGTGTGGATCTGGCCTACCAGAACCTGGACTCGGTCGAGGTGGGCGTGACGACGATCGACACCTACTTCGACACCCTGGGCGGCATCAGCCGTGCCGTGCGCCGTGCACAGGGGCCGGGGCATGCGCCCGCGCCGGTCTACATCGGCGACCAGACGCGCGGCGAAGGCACGGTGCGCACGCTGTCGGAGCAGGTGGCCCTGGAAACGCGCACGCGCACCCTGAACCCCAAGTGGTACGAGGGCATGCTGGAGCATGGCTACGAGGGCGTGCGCCAGATCGAGGCCCACGTGACCAACACCTTTGCGTGGTCGGCCACCACGGGCCAGGTGCAGCCCTGGGTCTACCAGCATCTCACCCAGACCTTCATGCTCGACCCTGCCATGCGGGACCGGCTGGCACGACTGAACCCGGCGGCTTCGGCCAAGGTGGCCACCCGGCTGCTGGAAGCCTGTGAGCGCCGCTACTGGAACCCCGACCCCGACACGCTGGCCGCCCTGCGGCAGGCGGGCGAGGAACTCGAAGACCGGCTTGAAGGCATCTGCGAAGGAGCCCCCGCGTGAACGTCACCCATGTCCCTGTTTCTGCCTTGCGCTCGCCTGCTGCGGCGCGCGGCCGCCCTGACGGCGAGGGCAGCCTGCAGGTGCAGCTCGACCCCGCCGACCGCATCACCGGTGCCAAGGTCTTTGCCGTGTACGGCAAGGGCGGCATCGGCAAGAGCACCACGTCGTCGAACCTCTCGGTGGCCTTCTCGCGGCTGGGCAAGCGGGTGCTGCAGATCGGCTGCGATCCCAAGCACGACTCGACCTTCACGCTCACCAAGAAGCTCATGCCCACCGTGATCGACGCGCTGGAGACGGTGGACTTCCATGCCGAGGAGCTGCGCCCGGAAGACTTCGTCTACACCGGCTACGGCGGCGTGATGTGCGTGGAAGCCGGCGGCCCGCCGGCGGGTACCGGCTGCGGTGGCTATGTGGTCGGCCAGACCGTCAAGCTGCTCAAGGAGCACCACCTGCTGGAAGACACCGACGTCGTGATCTTCGACGTGCTGGGCGACGTGGTGTGCGGCGGTTTTGCCGCGCCGCTGCAGCATGCCGATCGCGCGCTGATCGTGACGGCCAATGACTTCGACAGCATCTTCGCGATGAACCGCATCGTGCAGGCCATCGGCGCCAAGGCCCGCAACTACAAGGTGCGCCTGGGCGGGGTGATCGCCAACCGCAGCGCCGCCACCGACCAGATCGACCGCTTCAACGACGTGATCGGCCTGAAGACGATGGCGCGCTTTCCCGACCTGGACGTGATCCGCCGCAGCCGCCTGAAAAAGGCCACGCTGTTCGAGATGGAGGACTCGCCCGAACTCGAGGCAGTGCGCAACGAATACCTGCGCCTGGCCGCGGCCCTGTGGGCCGGCAGCGACCCGCTGGAGGCCACCGCGCTGAAAGACCGCGACATCTTCGACCTGCTCGGCTTCGACTGAGCAGGTGTGAACGAACCCGCCATGCCTGCTCAATCCTTCTGAGGCCGGCACGGCACAAGGAGCACCGCCGATGGACACGCTTTCGTATCGCCAGCGCCGCGAGCAGATCGAGACCTACTTCGATCGCACGGCTGCCCAGGCCTGGGCCCGGCTGACGTCCGACGCCCCGGTGGGACGCATCCGCGCCACGGTGCGCGCCGGGCGCGATCGCATGCGCTCGACGCTGCTGTCCTGGCTGCCTGACGATCTGCACGGCCGCCGGGTGCTCGACGCCGGCTGCGGCACCGGGGCGCTGGCCGTCGAGGCCGCCCGGCGCGGTGCCGAGGTCGTGGCGATCGACCTGTCGCCCACGCTGGTGGCGCTGGCACGCCAGCGCGTGCCCGCCGAGCTGCAGCGTGAGACGGGCCCCGGCATCCGCTTTCTCAGCGGCGACATGTGCGACCCCGGCCTCGGTGAGTTCGACCATGTCGTGGCGATGGACTCGCTGATCCACTACGGCGTCGAGGACGTGCTGCAGGTGCTGCAGGCCTGGCAGGCGCGCGTGCAGGTGTCGATGCTGTTCACCTTTGCGCCCCGCACGCCGGCGCTGGCGGCCATGCATGCGCTGGGCCGGCTCTTCCCGGCCGGCAACCGGTCACCGGCAATCGTGCCGGTGGCCGAGGCGGGCCTGCGCCGCCATGTGCGCGGCCACCCGTCGCTGCAAGGCTGGCAGGCCCACCGCTGCGAGCGTGTGGCCAGCGGGTTCTACACCTCGCAGGCCTTCGAGCTGGTGCGGTGATGAGCACATGGCCTGCCCTGTCCGCGGCCTGGCGTCATGTCGGCCGGCGCTTCCTGCCGTTTGCCGATGCAGCGTCCAGCGAGCTGCCGTTGCCACGGCTGCTGCGCCTGTCGCTGTTCCAGGTGGCGGTGGGCATGGCCACGGTGCTGCTGGTGGGCACGCTCAACCGCGTGATGATCGTGGAGCTGGGCGTGCCGGCCGGGCTGGTCGCGGCGATGGTGGCCCTGCCGATGCTGTTTGCGCCGCTGCGTGCGCTGATCGGCCACCGCAGCGACCACCATCGTTCGGTGCTGGGCTGGCGACGCGTGCCCTACATCTGGATGGGCAGCCTGATCCAGTTCGGCGGGCTGGCCATCATGCCGTTTGCCCTGCTGGTCCTCTCGGGCGACACCCATGGCCCGGCCTGGATCGGCCAGGCCGGCGCGGCGCTGGCCTTCCTGCTGGTCGGCGCGGGCATGCACACCACCCAGACCGCCGGGCTGGCCCTGGCCAGCGATCTGGCGCTGGAGGCCACCCGTCCGCGGGTGGTGGCGCTGATGTACGTGATGCTGCTGCTGGGCATGGTGGGCTCGGGCCTGGTGTTCAGCCTGCTGCTCGCGGACTTCTCTCAGCTGCGCCTGATCCAGGTCATCCAGGGCGCGGCGCTGGCCACGATGTGGCTCAACCTGCTGGCGCTGTGGAAGCAGGAAGCCCGCGACCCGTCGCGCACCCGCCCCGATGCGCCACGCGTCGCCTTTGTGCAGGCCTGGCGCGCGCTGATGGCCGAGGGCCGCACGGCGCGCTTCCTGCTGGCCGTGGCGCTGGGCACGGCCGGTTTCAGCATGCAGGACATCGTGCTTGAACCCTATGGCGGCGAGATCCTGCACCTGTCGGTCGGTGCCACCACGGCACTCACTGCCTTGCTGGCCTCGGGTGCGCTGCTGGCCTTTGCCGCAGCCGCGCTGTGGTTCACCCGCGGGGTCGATCCGATCCGCGTGGCCGCCCTGGGCGTGCTGGTGGGCATCGTGGCCTTTGCGGCAGTGATCTTTGCGGCCCCGCTGGCCTCGGCTGCCGTGTTTCGCTGCGGCACCTTCCTGATCGGCGTGGGCGGTGGTCTCTATTCGGTCAGCACGCTGATGGTGGCGATGAACCTCGACCGGGGCGAGCACACGGGCCTGGCCATCGGCGCCTGGGGTGCCGTGCAGGCCAGCGCGGCCGGCCTGGCGGTGGCCTTGGGTGGCGTGCTGCGCGACGGTGTTGCAGCGCTGGCCAGCCAGGGCGCGCTCGGGCCGGCGCTGTCCGGTGCGGCCACCGGCTACAGCATCGTGTACCACCTCGAACTGGGCCTGCTGTTTGCGTCGCTGATCGTGCTGGGGCCGCTGGTGCGCCAGGCGCCCGAGGCCGCACGTCCTGATCCTGCCGCTCCCCCCGGCCGTTTTGGCCTGGCTGATTTTCCGGGGTGAGGCCCCGACACATCGTCACACCGTTCGACACCACCGACCCTCGCGGGTCCAGACCAAGGAGGCTGCCATGCCCACCGGAGCCATCACCGAGTACATCGACGTCGCGCAGATCACGCTGTACGTGTTCTGGGCCTTTTTTGCAGGGCTGATCTATTACCTGCACCGCGAGAACAAGCGCGAGGGCTACCCGCTGGAGTCCGACCGTACCAATGCCCGCGTGAAGGTGCAGGGCTGGCCGCGCGTGCCGGCCCCCAAGACCTACCGGCTGCAGCACGGCGGCACGGCGGTAGCGCCGCATGACCGCGACCGGCCGGCCACGCTGGCGGCCCGCCCGAGTGGCCGCTGGCCCGGGGCACCGCTGCTGCCCACCGGCAACCCGATGCTCGACGGCATCGGGCCGGGGTCGTACACACAACGCGCCGACCACCCTGACCTGACCTTCGAAGGCGAGGCGCGCATCGTGCCGCTGCGGGTGACGACGGGCTTCGACGTGGCGGACGGTGACCCCGATCCGCGTGGCATGCCGGTGCGCGGTGCCGACGGCCAGGTGGGTGGCACCGTGGTCGACCTCTGGGTCGATCGTTCGGAGATGCTGTTTCGCTACCTCGAAGTCGAGGTGGGGGCCGGTGAGGGCGCGCGGCGGGTGCTGCTGCCGATGAACTTCGCGCGGGTCGACCATGTGCGCGGCTGGGGCCACTTCATGTTCGGCCGCGCCCGGGTCCAGGGCCGCGGCTCGGTGCATGTGCACGCGGTGCTGGGCCGGCAGTTCGCCGACGTGCCCCGCACCCGCGAGGCCGCGCAGGTCACGCTGCTGGAAGAAGAACGCATCATGGCCTACTACGGCGCCGGCATGCTGTACGCCACACCGCAGCGCCAGGAGCCCTTGCTGTGAGCGGCCCGGTCAGCGGGCCGGGACAACCCCGGGGGCCGGCCCACGAGCATGAGTTCGAGGCGGCGCCGGGGCTGCCCGAGGCGCTGCCCGCCGGCGAGCGGCTGCTGTGGCAGGGTTCGCCGCAATGGCGTGCGCTGGCGCGCCACGCCTTCCATGTGCCGATGCTGGCGCTGTACTTCGGCGCGCTGCTGATATGGCGGGCGCTGGACCTGGCCTGGCAGGGACACGGCCTGGCCGGCACGCTGCAGGGCCTGCTGGTGGTGCTGCCGCTGCCGCTGGCCGCGCTGGGCATCCTGGGCCTGCTGGCCTGGCTGAGTGCACGCACGACCGTCTACACCGTGACCGATCGACGGGTGGTGATGCGCCTGGGCATCGTGCTGAGCGTGACCTTCAACCTGCCCTATCGGCAGGTCGACACGGCCCGCCTGAAGCTGCACCGTGACGGCACGGGCGACCTCACGCTGGCCCTGTCGGGCAGCGACCGCATCGCCTACCTGCACCTGTGGCCGCACGCGCGGCCCTGGCATGTGCGTCGCACCGAACCAAGCCTGCGTTGCGTGGCCGAGCCGGCCGAAGTGGGCCGCATCGTGGCCGGCGCATTGTGTGCCTCGGCCGGGCTGGCCGAGACCGTGAACCCAGATGCCGCTTGGCGCCCGCCCGCCGTGCCGGCCCGCCTGGCCGGCTCGTCGCCGGAACCGGCATGAATGCCGCGCCGCACACCCAGGCCGCCCCCGTGGCCTTTCCGCGCGGGCCGTTGCTGGCGGTGGGTGCGCTGTTGCTGTGCGTGCTGCTGGCCGTGACGGCGGTACGCCTGAGCGGCATGGGTGCCGTGCGTGTGCCCGATGCCGCGGCCAGCCAGGTCGGCAGCTTCCGGTTCGTGGATGCCAGCGACGGCGCGGTGCAGGTGATCGACGCCACCACGGGGCGGGCCCTGAGCCGCATCGAACCGGGCACCAACGGCTTCCTGCGCAGCACCTTGCGGGGCCTTGCCCGCGAGCGGCGCCGCCAGGCGCTGGGTGCGGACGCACCGTTCGAGCTGATCGGCCGCGCCGACGGTCGCCTCACGCTGCTCGACCCGGCCACCGGGCGCCGGGTCGACCTCGAATCCTTCGGGCCGGCCAATGCCCGGGTGTTTGCCCAACTGCTGCAGGCGCAGGCCGCCCGCTGAACCAGGAGCCAGACCATGAGTGCCCTCCCCACCGCACCGAGCGAGATCAGCACCGCACAGCAGGCCAACGACCGTGCCCGCAGCGAAAGCCTGCTCAGCCCGCGCTTCTACAGCACCGACTACGACGCCATGAACCGCATCGACGTGAGCCCTGTGCGTGCCGAATGGGACCAGGTGATGCGGGAGTACGAAGGCGACAACAACCACGACCACTTCCAGCGCACGCCGGAGTTCGCCGACGAGGTGCGCGAGCTGCCGCCCGAACTGCGCCAGGAGTTCATCGACTTCCTGATCAGCTCGATCACCTCCGAGTTCTCGGGCTGCGTGCTCTACAACGAGATCCGCAAGCATGTCGACAACCCCGACATCCGGCAGCTGATGACCTACATGGCGCGCGACGAATCGCGCCATGCCGGTTTCATCAACCAGTCGCTGCGCGACTTCGGCCTGGGCATCGACCTGGGCGCACTCAAGCGCACCAAGGCCTACACCTACTTCAAGCCGAAGTACATCTTCTATGCGACCTACCTGTCCGAGAAGATCGGTTATGCCCGCTACATCACCATCTACCGGCAGCTCGAGCGGCATCCCGACAAGCGCTTCCATCCGATCTTCCGGTGGTTCGAGCGCTGGTGCAATGACGAATACCGCCACGGCGAGTCGTTCGCGCTGATGATGCGTGCCCAGCCTCACCTGCTGCGCGGCCTGAACACGCTGTGGATCCGGTTCTTTGTGCTGGCCGTGTTTGCGACGATGTACGTGCGCGACCACACCCGCCCGCAACTGCACAACGCCATGGGCATCGATGCCACCGAGTACGACTACACCGTGCTCCGGATCACCTCCGAGATCACCCGCCAGGTGTTCCCGATCACGCTGGACCTCGACCACCCGGCCATGCAGGCCGGGCTCACGCGACTGCACCGCCTGAGCGAGGCGGCCACTGCGGCCAAGGCACGCGGGGGGGTGCGCGGTCGGCTGGCCTGGGCGGCCTGTGGCGTGGCGGGCGCATTCACCTTTGCCCGGCTGTACCTGCTGCCGGTCAAGCGCCATGCCCTGCCCGAGCGGGTCTGCCTGAGCCCGAGCTGGTAGACGAGCCGCCGAGTCCTGGCTGCTGCCCATGGCCGATCACCTGGCACCGCTGGCCTACACGCTGTTCATGTGGTGGTTCAGCACCGTGCTGATCCTGCACCTGGACGGGCTGCCGCGGCACACCTTCAAGTGGTCGCTCGGCGCCGCCAGCGTGCTTGCGGGTGTCGCCCTGTGCGGCCTGGTGGCCACGCGCGACGACACCCGCATCACCGGCGCCTACCTGGCCTTCACCGCCGCGCTGATGGTGTGGGCCTGGCAGGAGATGGCCTTCCTGATGGGCTGGCTGACCGGGCCGCGCCGAAGCGACTGCCCACCGGCCGCCCGCGGCCTGCGCCGTGCCGGCTATGCGCTGGCCGCCATCGCCTATCACGAGCTGGCGCTGCTGGCCGGCGGCTTGCTGGTGCTGGCGCTGTCCTGGGGTGGGACCAACCTGGTCGGGCCGGCCACCTATGGGTTGCTGTGGGTGCTGAGGCTGAGCGCCAAGCTCAATGTGTTTCTTGGCGCGCGCAATCTCAACCGAGACTTCCTGCCCGAGCCGGTGCGCCACCTGGGCAGCTACTTCCGCCAACGCGGCATGAACCGCCTGTTCCCATGGAGCCTGATGCTGTGCGCCGCCCTGACCCTGCTGGCGTGGCAGCAGGCCGTGGCCGACGCCACGGCGCCCGGGTTCGAGTCGGCTGGCTGGACCTTCATCGCAAGTCTCGCCACGCTGGGCCTGGTCGAGCATCTGCTGCTGATGCTGCCGCTCAGCGGCGAGCAGCTATGGCGCTGGGGCCTGCGGTCACGCGACGAGGGCGCGGTGTCCGGCAAGGGGTGAGCCACGCAGTGCGGAGTCACGCTGCATTCAGGGGCGGCGTACCGCGGACAACCAGCTTGCCGCGCCGCGCCGGGGGTTCACTCCCTCTCCCGCGCGCGGGAGAGAGTTGGGGAGAGGGTGCTTCGAGTCGCTGCCGCGGTGGTGTGTGGCGCCGCTGTATCGCCCCTGGCGGGGCGAGCCGGGGGGTTACTCCCTCTCCCGCTTGCGGGAGAGGGTTGGGGAGAGGGTGTGCGGTGGCGTGATGCCGCGGTGGTGTGTGGCGCCGAGTATCGCCCCTGCCGGGGCGAGCCGGGTCTCGGCCCGGCGGCCGAGTTCCCTTTC
>CBFGPV010000055.1:0-23247 GCA_965650765.1 uncultured Burkholderiales bacterium | reverse complement strand
TGCGGGCGACAGCGGCCACTCGACCGCGGCGCTCTTCTTGCCGGGCGCGGGCTTGGCCGCAGCGGGCTTGGCGGCGGATTTTGGCGCTGCCTTTGCTGCCGGCTTGGTTGCCGCCTTGGTTGCTGGCTTCGTTGCTGGCTTGGGCGCTGCCTTCGGTGCAGCTTTGGGTGCAGCTTCAGGTGCTGCCTTGGCGGCAGGCTTGGCTGCCGCCTGGGCGGCGACCTTCACCTTGGCCTTGGCCTTTGCCTTGGTCTGCGCCTCGCCCTTGGACTCGACCGGCTTCTCGACAGCCTTCGCGGCCTTCTTGCCCGGCTTCGCGGGGGCCGTCGTGGCGGTCTTCTTGTCAGAAGACTTGCTGGCCTTCACTGGCGCCTTGGCCGCGCGGCGGGGCTTGGCCGGAGCCGTGGCTGCCGTGGCGGGTGGGGCCTCCACGCCGGGCGAAGGGGTCGCCGTGGGCTCGGCGGCCGCGGCAGAGGGGGAGGCGGTGGCCGCGGTCAGCGACGTGTCGGGATCGAGCATCAAGGCAGACTCCTGAAGAGGGGAGGATCGGTAGGAAAAAACGGTAAAAACAGTATAAATCGTTTATACCGAACCGCCACACCGCCCGCGCTGCCAGGCGCGGCCCGCTGCCCCTCAGAGCGCCCGGAAGTCCAGTTCGCGCAACAGCTTGGCGGTCTCCTGGATCAGGCGTGTGGCAGGGCGTGCCCTCGGGATGGCCAGCACCAGGCTGTTGCGGATGCCCGGCGAGGCGATCGTTGCGCGTTGCAGGGCCTCGGCACCGGGCATCAGGGCCAGCGCGCTTTCGGGCAGGATCGTCGCACCGACACCCTGGGCCACCAGCGCCAGCACGGTCTGCACGGCGCCCACTTCCGCCACGAGGTTCAGCTCGATGCGGCGAGGCCGCAGCACCGCATCGACCAGGCTGCGGATCGAGTTGGGTGCGCTTGGCAGGACCATCGGGTAGTCGGCCAGCGACGAAGCGCTCACACGCCCGGGCAGCCGCGGCCCTGCCGTGGGCGCCACCAGCAGCAAGGACTCCCGTGCCAGCACCTGGTAGCTCAGTGCCGGCGAGGCCGGCGGATCGAACAGCAGGGCCATGTCGAGCCGGCCGGCAATGAGCCACTCGCGCAGGTGCTGGCTCAGCCCCTCCGACACCGACACCACCGCCCGCGGGTATCGCTCCCTGAAGCGCTGCACCAGCGGCGCGCTCAGCCGCATCGCCACACGCGGCGGCAGGCCGACGATCACCCGCCCCGACGGGCTGGCATGCAGATCGCGCAGTTCGTCGCGTGCCCGGCGCGCAATGTCCAGGATGGCCCGGGCATGCACCAGCAGGGCCTCGCCGGCCTCGGTGGGCACCACGCCTCGGCCGGTGCGCACCAGCAGCCGCTGGCCAAGCTCGTCTTCGAGCAGTGCCACCTGACGGCTGAGCGAGGGCTGAGCCAGATGCAGCGCGGCCGCACCCCGGCTGAAACTGCCGGCGTCGACCACCTGCACGAAGTATTCGAGTTGCCGAAGCTCCATAGCCAACAAGCATAGCTGCTATTGCCGCCATGCCCTTACGAACAGGGGCCCGCCTCGCCAGAATGCGGCGCATGAACCACCGTCTTCCCCCCGGCGCCTGCAACGCACACTGCCATGTGTTCGGGCCACGCGAACGCTTCCCGTATGCGCAGAACGCCAGCTTCATGCCGACTGAGGACGCCCCGAAGGACGCGCTCTACGCCCTGAACGCTCGCCTGGGTTTCACCCGCTGTGTCGTGGTGCAGTCGGCCTGCCATGGCACGGACAACCGGGTGACCGAGGACGCCGTGCTCGGGCGCCGCGGGGCCTACCGCGGCATCGCGCTGTTGCCGACCGATGTGCCCGACATCCAGCTGCATCAGCTTGATGCGGCCGGATTTCGCGGTGTGCGCTTCAACTACATGGGCCACCTCGGGCGTGCCACCCCCATCGACGAGGTGCTCGCGCTGGCGCAGCGCATCGAACCGCTGGGCTGGCACCTGCAACTGCACGGGGCACCTGCGATGCTGAATGAACTGGGCCCCGCACTGCGCCGCTCGCCGGTGCCGGTGGTGATCGACCACATCGGACGCATCGATGCCCGCCTGGGCCTGGACCAGCCCGACTTCACCACCCTGTGCCGCCTGATGGACGACTCGCGCTTCTGGGTGAAGCTCAGCGGCATCGATCGCATCACCGGCCAGGGCCCGCCCTATGACGACGCGCTGCCGTATGCCGCCCGGCTGATGGCCACGCATGGCGACCGGGTGGTGTGGGGCAATGACTGGCCCCACCCGAACCACGCCGGTCCGGTGCCCGACGAGGACCAGCTCGTGGCGGCCATCGCGCGCTTTGCGCCCGGTGAGGCCGACCGCCAGCGCCTGCTGGTCGACAACCCGCAACGCCTCTACCGCTTCGAGGACAACACCCCATGAGATTCAGGAACAAGGTTGCCATCGTCACCGGCGCTGGTTGTGTGGGCCCGGGCTGGGGCAATGGCCGCGCGATCGCCGTGCGCCTGGCCGAAGAAGGGGCCCAGGTGCTGGCCGTCGACCGCGACATCGAGCGGGTGCACGAAACCCTGGCCCGCGCCGGCGCCGCCCGCGATGCGATCCGCCCCTGGGCGGCCGACGTGACCCGCAGCGAATCGGTCGCCGAGATGGCCGCTGCCTGCCTCGACACCTTCGGTCGTGTTGACGTGCTGATCAACAACGTCGGCGGCTCGGCCCCGGGCGGCCCGGTCGAGATGGACGAAGCCGTGTGGGACATGCAGGTGGACGTCAACCTCAAGAGCGTCTACCTGTGCTGCCGCCATGTGCTGCCCACGATGCTGGCCCAGGGCAGCGGGGCCATCGTCAACATTGCGTCGACGTCGGGCCTGCGCTGGACCGGCAGCGCGCAGGTCGCGTATGCGGCCACCAAGGCCGGTGTGATCCACCTGTCGCGTGTCGTGGCGGTTCAGCATGCCGCCGCCGGCGTGCGGGTCAACTGCGTGGTGCCGGGCCAGCTGCACACGCCGATGGTCGAAGCCCGCCTCGCCGGGCAGCGCACCGGCGGCGATGTCGACACCCTGCTCGCACAGCGCCTGCAGCGCATCCCGCTGGGGTTCATGGGCGACGGGCGCGACACCGCCAGCGCCGCACTTTTCCTGGCCAGCGACGACGCCCGCTTCATCACGGGCACCGAGCTGATCGTCGACGGCGGCATGACGGCCCGCTGCGACTGACCGCTTCCCGTTCCTCAGACCCATACAGGAGACACGTTCATGCTGACCCGCCGACTTCTCATTGCCGCCGCGTGCACTGCCGTGTGCGCCACGGCCACCGGCCTCGCGGCCGCCCAGACGCGCACGACCCGCATCGTGGTCTCCTTCCCGCCCGGCGGTCCGGTGGACTTTGTCGCCCGCGCCCTGGCCGAACAACTCGGCCGCGAACTGGGCCACACCGTGGTGGTCGAGAACAAGGGCGGCGCCAACGGTGCCATCGGTGCAAGCGAGGTGATGCGCTCGGCCCCGGACGGCAGCACGCTGTGGATCACCAGCGTGGGGGCGGCCGCGATCAACCCGACGCTGTACGACAAGCTGGCCTACCGCATGGAGCGCGACTTCACGCCCGTCTCGCTGGTGGTCAACAACGTCGAACTGCTGGTGGTCAATGCGTCGCACCCGGCCACCTCGGCCACCGACCTGGTCGCCGCCAGCAAAAGCGGCAAGGACCCGGTGTCCATGGCCTCATCGGGCATCGGCAGCATCCCGCACCTGGCCATCGAGCAGCTTGCCGATGCTACCGGCGGGCGGTTCACCCACGTTCCCTACCGCGGCGCCGCGCCCGCCATCACCGACGTGATCGGTGGACAGGTGGTCGGCTTTTTCGGCGACATCCCGGGGCTGATCGGCCATGTGCGCGGCGGCAAGCTCAAACCCATCGGCATTGCCTCGACCCAGCGCCACCCTGCTCTGCCGGAAGTGCGGACCCTGGCCGAACAGGGCATCCCCGGTGTGGACACCAACAACTGGTATGCGCTGTTCGCGCCGGCCCGCACGCCCGCCCCGGTGGTGCACCAGCTCAACGAAGCCGTGCGCCGCGCACTGACGAACCCCGCCCTGCGCGACAAGCTGCTGGCCACCGGCGCCGAACCCGCCCCCTCGACGCCGCAGGAACTTCAGGCGCTGCTGCAGCGCGACACCGCCAAGTGGGCGCGGCTGATCCGCGACAAGAACATCAAGGCCGAATGAGATGAACCCCCGTGTCCCGATGATCCAGCCCGGCACCGACCCCACGCTGAGCGAGGTCGAGCGCCGCATCCTGGCCGAACGCGGCCGCATCTCGCCGCTGTACCAGGTGCTGCTGAACAGCGGCCCGATCGCCTCGGGCTGGGAGCAGTTGCTGACGGCCGTGCGCAACCGCACCGCGCTGCCCGACCGACTGCGTGAACTCGTGATCCTGCGCGTGGCCGTGCTCAACCGGGCGAGTTTCGAGTTCGACGCCCATCTGCCTCACGCCGAGCGCGCCGGCCTCACCGCCGCCCAGATCGAGGCGGTGCGCCACACGCCGGTGACGGCTGCACTGGACCCGCTGGACCTGCTGGTGCTGGAGCTGACCGACCGCATGACCTGCGACGTGGACGTGCCCGACCCCCTGATGGAAACTCTGGCACGCCACTTCGATGCCCGCGGCCTGGTCGAGCTGGTGACCACGGTGGCGGCCTACAACATGGTGTCGCGCGTGCTGGTGGCGTTGCGAGTGGCTCACTGAGCGCGAGGTGCCGTGTGCAAGCGACCCTGCCCTCATTGTGGATCCGTCACTTCGAATGGCGCGAAGACGAGCCACCCGCCCGCGCAGCGCTCGAAAGCCTGCCCGGCACACCCGACCTGCTGCGCACGCTCGATGGTCAGCACGGCTGCCTGCGCCTGGTGACCACCGAGCCCCCACCCGGCACCGGCTGGATCGCGTTGACCCAGACGCTGAGCCTGCCCGGCGCGTCGGCCGGCCAGTCGGCCCCCTACCACTATGTCGTGGCCACCGATGTGCTGCCCGAGGCCGAAGCCGAGCTCAATGCCTGGTACGACACCGAACACCTGCCGGGCCTGGCCGGCGTGGCGGGCACCGTGTCCGCCATGCGGCACTGCAGCAACGGCTCGCCCCGCTACTACGCCAGCTATGACCTGGCCTGCCTCGAGGCGTTCGGCAGCCCGGCCTGGCTGGCCGTGCGGGCCACGCCGTGGAGCGCCCGGGTGCGTCCGAACTTCCGCCATACGCGCCGCACCATGTACCGCCGGATCGATCCGGCCGCGCTACCGGCAGTTACAGGCTGATCCGCCGGTTCGGCAACCTTCCCCCTGATTCCGGGGGGGTCACGGCTTGCGCCAGATGACCGGAAAGCCGGGTCATTGCCGCCACTCGGGCCGATTGCTATCCTGAAGCGGGGAGTCCGGCCGGCTGCGCGCAGTGTCGTGCGGCGGCCCTCCTCAATCCAAGGAGCAGGGTCTTGCGGCACAAGCACGCTCGCGCGAACCGGGATCGGCAGGCTGCGGCGCACACCGACCCGCAGCCCGCCTTGCGCCGCCGGTTGCTGGGTGCGCTGTGCCTGGGCTGCGCCGCGCCCTGGCTGGGCGCCGCACACGCCAACCCCCAGCTCGAGGAGGCCCGCCGCACCGTCGAGCGGGCGTCCCAGGCAGCACAGGCCTGGGACGGCCCGGCCAGCGGCCCGCTGGCCGCGTCCGGCCGCACGGTGGCCGTGGTGGCCGAGGACCTGCGCAACGGAGGGGTGCTGGGCGTGGCCCAGGGCATCCGTGAGGCCGCCCGCGCCATCGGCTGGCGGGTGCGCATCTTCGATGCCGGCGGTTCACCCGACGGCCGGCGACGCGCCGTGGCCGAAGCCCTGGCCACCCGCCCCGACGGCATCGCCATCTGTGGTTCCGACGCCCGCGAGCTGGCGCCCCTGTTGCGCTCGGCCGGCGCACGGCTCCCTCCGGTCGTGGGCTGGCATGCCGGCCCGCAGGCCGGCCCGGTCCCGGGCACCCCGGTGGCGATGAACGTGACCACCGACCCGATCGCGGTGGCACGCACCGCCGCGCTGGCCGCTGTGGCGCAGTCCGACGGGCGCGCCGGGGTGGTCGTGTTCACCGATTCACGCTTTGCCATCGCCACGGCCAAGTCCGATGCGATGGCCCAGGTCATCCGGGCGTGCGGGGGCTGCACGCTGCTCGAGGTGCGCGACCTGGCCATCTCGGACAGCGGCACGCGCATGCCGGCCGTCACGCGTGAACTGATGGCGCGCCACGGCGCCCGCTGGACCCACATGCTGGCCATCAACGACATCTACTTCGACCATGCCGTGCCGGTGTTCATCGCCGCCGGCATCGGCAGTGGACGGCTGAGCATGGTGTCGGCCGGCGACGGCAGCGCTCCGGCTTTCATGCGCATTCACGCCGGCTCCTACCAGACCGGCACGGTGGCCGAACCCCTGAACCTGCAGGGCTGGCAGGTGGTCGACGAGCTGAACCGGCTGATGTCGGGCCAAGCCGTGAGCGGCTACAGCGCGCCAGTGCACCTGGTCACGCGCGACAACGCCAACGGCAAACCCGGCGGTCGGCTGGTGCACGACCCCGACAACGGCTACCGCGAACACTACCTGCGCATCTGGAAGGGGCCCTGACACCATGGCCCTTCAGAGCCCCGCCCCGCCACACGCACCAGGCCGCGTCACGGCCTGGCTGACGCGCCTGATGCCGCATTCGCTGCGCGGGCAGTTCGCATTTGCGCTGGCCACGATGGGGCTGCTGATCGTGCTTGGCGGCAGCACCGCCTTTCTCGCGCTGCATGGCATCGGCAGCGCAGCGCGGCAGGCATCTCAGGAGCGGCTCAAGGGCATGCACGATGCACAGGATCTGCAGCTGCACACCCAGGAGATCCAGCTGCTGGCCGACAGCATGATGGCCGCGCCCACGCGTCACCATGCGCAGCAGACCTATGACGAGCTGCAGACCGCTCTGACCCGCCTTGACGAGCTGATGGCGCGGCTGGCGGTGTCCGACGGCGTGTCCCTGCTCGACCTGCACATGGCCGCGCAGCTGTTCCGCAATTCCGCCCATGTGATCGCCTACCTGCGCGACACCGAGGCGGCCTCGACCGAAGCCGCCGAGCTGCGCTCGGCCGCGCTAAGCGAACACCGTCTGCAGATGCAGACCCAGGCCCGCACCATGGTCCGCTCGGCACGCGAGCAATCCGACCAGCTCACCCGCGCCTATGAAGAGGCCGTCCTGCGGGTGGTCGACGCTTCGCGGATCAGTGCCTACTGGGTGGTCGGATGGCTGGCGGTGAGCCTGGTGCTCGCCTGGCTGATCGGTCACGCCCTGCTGGGCCGGCACGTGGTGGGCCGGCTGCAGCAGGTGAGCCGCAGCCTGCGTTCGGCCCAGGAAGGCGCCGCTGCGGGGGCGGCCGAGCCGCAGGTGCCGGTGCACGGCGACGACGAGATCGGACAGATGGCCCGATCGGTGGAGCGCTTCCTCTGTGACCGCCGCCAGCTGGCACTGACACGCACACGGCTCGAAGAAGAGCAGCAGCGTCTGGCCACCATCATCGACAACACGGCCGACAGCATCGTGGTGCTGGGCGAGGGGCGTGTGCTGCAGATCAACCGGGCCGCCGAGGCGATGTTCGGGCTGTCTCCGGCCGAGGCCGCGGGCTTGCCCATCGACGAACTCCTGAGCGGGCTCGACCCCGGCGCATCGGGCGGTGCGCCGCGCGAGGCCACGGCACGCCACCGCAGCGGCCGCACCGTGCCGGTGGAGGTGTCGTCCAACCCGCTGGCCGGCTCGGCCGGCGCCCTGGCCGTGCTGGTGATCCGGGATGCCACGCTGCGCCGCCAGGCCGAACAACACCTGATCGATGCCCGCGATGCGGCCGAGGCAGCCCGCGCCACCCAGTCGGCCTTCCTTGCCAGCATGAGCCACGAGTTGCGCACACCACTCAACGGTGTGCTCGGGTATGCGCAGATCCTCGAACTCGACCGCGGCCTGAGCCAGCGTCAGCGGTTTGCCGTCACCACCATCCGCACCAGCGGCGAGCACCTGCTGGCGCTGATCAACGACCTGCTCGACCTGGCCAAACATGACGCCGGCCGGCTCGAACTGTGCCCCACCGAAGTGCGCCTGCTCGAATGCCTGCGGCTGACTGCCGACATCGTGCGCGTGAAGGCCGAGGAGGCCGGCCTGCGGTTCTTCACCGAAATCGCCGACGACGTGCCCAGCGGGGTCGTGACCGACGAGAAGCGCCTGCGCCAGGTGCTGCTCAACCTGCTGAGCAACGCGGTGAAGTTCACCGACCGCGGCACCGTGACCTTGCGCGTGAGCCGCATCGACACCCCCGCGCCTGTGGCCAGCGGCGTGCGCAAGGGCGAGCCCGAACTCGCCCGGCTGCGCTTTGAGGTCATCGACTCGGGCATCGGCATGCAGCCCGACCAGCTGCACCGCATCTTCGAACCCTTCGAGCAGGTGGGCGAGGCACAACGCCGCTCGATCGGCTCGGGCCTGGGCCTGGCGATCAGCCGTCAACTGGTGCGGCTGATGGGGTCGGACATCCAGGTCAGCAGCGCACCGGGGCAAGGCACGCATTTCTCGTTCGACGTCGAGATGCCGGTTGTCGCCCAGCCCACGCTCGGGCCGGCCGGTGCGCCCACGATCATCGGCTATCGCGGGCCTGCGCGCCGCGTGCTGGTGGTGGACGACATCGCCGCCAACCGGCTGGTACTGGGTGCCATGCTGCGCCCGCTGGGCTTCGAGGTCGAGGAAGCCGCTGACGGCCAGCAGGCGCTGGACCGGGCGCGCGCCACACCCCCCGACCTGATCCTGATGGACATCGACATGCCGGTGATGAGCGGGCCGCGCGCCATCGGCCTGATCCGGCAGATCGATGCCTGCAAGGGCCTGCCGATCATCGCGATGTCGGCCACGGTCGATGCCGACGAGGTCTCCATCGGTGCCGGGTCCGATGCCGACGTCTTCCTGCCCAAGCCGATCGAGCGGGAACGCCTGCTGCAGGAGACCGCCCGGCTGCTGGCGCTCGAATGGGTGCAGGGCTGGCCGGTGGCCGAGCCGGCGGGATGATGACTTGCGGCTGCGCCTTGACCCGCGTCATCCCGCGGTGCCCGTGCTTTTGCACAATGGATGCGTCAGCTGCGGCCCCGAGCCGGCCCTGACCCACCCTTCCTGACGTTGACCCGGGAGCTGCCATGCAACTCGTCTGCCCCGCCTGTGCCACCCGCAACCGTGTGCCCGACGAGCGCCTGAACGACAACCCGCAATGCGGCCGTTGCGGCCAGGCCCTGATGCCTTCGACACCCGTCACCCTGGACGACACCCACTTCGACGCCTACATCCAGGGCAACGATCTGCCCGTGCTGGTGGACTTCTGGGCGGACTGGTGCGCCCCGTGCAAGATGATGGCCCCGCACTTCGCCAGTGCCGCCGCCCAGCTGCCCCAGGTGCGCTTTGCCAAGGTCGACACCGAAGCCTCCCCGCGCAGCAGCGTGCGCCACCGCATTCGCAGCATCCCCACGCTGGTGCTGTTTCACAAGGGCGAAGAGATCGCACGACACACCGGCGCGGTGGCCACGGCGGACCTGGTTCGTTGGGTGAATGGGCAGCTCGCGGCGTCGCGCTAGTGTCGTGCGCGGGAAGTTCGTTGTACCCGCGTCGCGAGGGATCCACCGATTGCGAAGCCTGGTGAAAACTGCCGATGCCGAGGCGCGGCGCGGCGCGCAGCGAGCTTGGATACCTCGCGGGCACCGCAACAACGGCGGCGGCTGTGGCTCGTCTGGATTCATCAACGAACTGCCAATTCACGACACTAGGGTTACGGGGCATGAGTTGCTATAGCGGCTTTGTTGGTATTCTCGTTGTACAGAATATGTATCCAGTCCGCCGATTTGAAACCCTTCGGCGTTGCAAGATATACATGTTCGGGAGGTTTGACATTCAAATCCTTGAATTGGTGACCTGACATGAGAAAATCAAGGTCAGCAGCATTTGTACTTATCACACAATCCCACATCAAGCCGCCGTCACGCTCAACTTCGCCACATTTTTCAATTGTTGTAGAAGGTGGCAGCATTGAAATATTCAGAACTTCAGTGAGCCTGCTTGAATCCGACTTTGAACATGAAACAACAAAAGCAGATGCAGTCAGTATGGCTATGCTTCCTGCGACCAATCGCAACGCTCTCATTCTCGAAACCTCAATGTGCTAGGTAAGCGGTCTCTGAGGGAAGCCGCCAGCGCAGCTGGCTGACGGTCTCACTCGACCAGGCGGCTTGGGCGGCATGTGGTCAAGGGTTACTCAGCGTCCGCACTGCCTTTGCGGAAGTAGATCAGGCCCAGAACAAAAATGATAACGGGCATGCCGATAGCCACAATGCCTTGCTCACTGAAATGTCGTACGTTGGCAAGGAACCAAGTGCCGCCGACCACCATGCCAATAAGACCTGAGGTCTTCTTGCTCCACATAAGTACGCTCCTTCTTGGCTATGGGTTATGAAACTGAAAATGGGAAGTCCGTGGAACAGATTACACGAGGCGAACGCTGCCGAGAAGCCACCCGGCCGCGTGTGGCCCTGACCAAGCAGATGTTCCAGGGGCATGCCGTGGATGCGCGCTGCCGTGTGATGACCAGCCGGGCGTTGCGGCGCGATCAGTTCCTGCCATGGTGCGCGCAGCTGCCCAGCGCTTGCCTTGTGGCGATGGAGGCGAGCTCGAGCGTCCACCACCGGGCCCGCCGGCTGCAAGTGATGGGGCTGGACGCACACATCCTCTCGGCACAGTTGGCCGCGCTGTACCGGATGCAAGGGCACAACGTCCACGCGACAGGAATGGAGCCCCGCTGAGCGGTTCGCATCTGGACCCGCATCGGCAGCGCACCGCGCTCGATGCAACAAGGCCATCTGCAGAGTGGCAGTCCGTGCTCTGTCTCGGCGCCGATTCGATGTCTCGTCCATGCAGCAACGCTCAATGCAGGCCATCAAGTGCTTGACTGTGGGGGTAGCCCTTGTATGGGGTTAGTGCGCATTCGCGGTGCTAGGCCAACGCGGCCTCCATAAACAGGGAGCGCAGCAAGCGTGGGACGAAGTCTCGGAGGAATACGAGACCGGCGTTCAGTTGTTCTTGTGGAACATGCCCATCGTGCAAGAGCCGACTGCGCGTGTTGTAGGCGTCACGGACCTGCTTTGAGATAGCTTGGCTATCTCCGAGGTCAGGGTGCCTTGCGAGCGCAGCATTGACGAAGCTACGCAGACCTGCGCCGATGGAGTCCACATTCAACTTGCCGACGCGGCCTAGAAGCCGATCCAGTTCCGACCATTCGGGGCTCTCCCGCGGAAGGGTGTCTCGTTTGTCGCGGATGACCTGGGCAGCTTCGACGATAGCAACCGAGGCCGCGGGCGAGACGGGTAGATCAGGCAGCAGAGCCTCCAGCGATGTGATCAACGTAATGAACTGAGCGTTGTCGCTTGCTTCGAATCTGTGGGACATGGCCACCTCGATTGCAAGTCTTAGCTTGTCGTCGCCGGCGACCTTCGACAGTCGATCGAAGGAAAGTGCCTCTTCGGCCTTCGCGACAAAGCGGTCAATGGCAATTCCAGCGGTCAAGCTCGCACGTCCGGACTCGAATCGAACAAGGCGCTTGTGGTCGGGGCGAACAATGGCCTCTGCAGCGTCGTAGTTGCCGTCTGTGCACTCCCATCCAGTGACCTTTCCGATGTGCGCCATCGGCTGCACTGCTGGAATCTTGATTGGCTCATCAAAGAGATTTACTTCTCCGGTCTGGACGGAATAGCGGATCCCAGTGCCGAACTCAATCGCGCACCACAGAACAGCTGCCCGCAGCTGCGCGAGTCCTTGTTCGGCGGCATCCGTGGACGGATACGGCCCGAGCGAGGCGGTGTACAAGTGATGAAGTTTCTCGATCGTCAGACGCCCGTTTGCTCCGGTGACCCGAGTCGATTCGTTCGGCAACTGCAGGGTCGAGGCTGGAGACAACCAGAACGGCAGCGTCGCGACGAAGCGTTCCTCGCCACAGCCGGCCGTTCCTGGGGAGATGGCAAACAACATTCGTGCTATGCGCCCTAGGGCAACGCTGAACAAGTACCCGCTTCTCCGGAACGGCGTCCGCAAGTCCTTGATTTGCAATGACCTGCGAACGAGTCCGGGGACTTATTCAGCGTTGCCCTAGACAAAATGGCTTCGAGAACCCGGGCGGCCCGCCCCCTGCGCGATCGCAGGTTGCACGCCAGGGGCGTGCCGAGCTACACCGATGCTCCGGAGCGGCGCTCGGTCAGGTCGTCGCGGACATGCAAGGAGACGGACCATGGAGAAATCTAGCACTTTGTTCGTGGGAGTAGCCGGCCACAAGGACAGCATCGACATCGCGCCGGCCGATGCGGGACGCCTGGGCGAGGTCCGGCATGTGGGCACCATCGGTGTCAGCATTCTGCCCAGCGCTTGCCTTGTGGCGATGGAGGCGAGCCCGAGCGCCCACCACCGGGCCCGCCAACTGCAAGCGATGGGGCTGGACGCACACATCCTCTCGGCACAGTTGGCAGCGCCGAACCGGATGCACGGGCACAACGTCCACGCGACAGGAATGGGGCCCCGCTGAGCGGTTCGCATCTGGGCCCGCATCGGCAGCGCACCGCGCTCGATGCAACAAGGCCATCTGCAGAGTGGCAGTCCGTGCTCTGTCTCGGCGCCGATTCGATGTCTCGTCCATGCAGCAACGGTGAATGCAGGCCATCAAGTGCTTGACCGTGGGGGCAGTCCCTGAAACGGTCAGGCCGCACTCTCGACGAGCGCAGCGACCTCGGCAAGCCAGGCCGCCCGTTGCTGAGCGGTGCTACCCGAGACGGGAGCGTACATGCGCCTCATGACACTGCCGACGCCGCACAACCCGAAGACGCACTTCTTCCAGAGCGTTTCAAGCGGATCGCCAAACTCGATGGCTTCCCGTTCGGCGGGCGTGTTGGATGTGTTGACGACGATTGCGTGGCGGGCGCGCAGAAGACCAACTGGCACGCCTTCAAACCCAACACCGGCCGGGTAACCGTACGCGGTGTCCAGGCGAAACACACGGTCTATCCAGCCCTTGAGGATGGCCGGAGGCTGACCCCACCAGTTCGGATGGAAAACAAGAATCAGATCGGCGCGGGCGAGTTCCGAGCAGTGCTGCTCAACCAGAATGCTCGTTGACGTGGTGTTCCCGCCTTCGCCGGTCGGTTGAACAGGATCGAATTGTTCGGCGTACAGATCGTGGACTGCACATTCGTAGCCTCGACGGTCGAGGACTTGTTGGGCCGCAGATGCCATGGCATGGCTCAAGCTGGTCGGACTTGGGTGAGCGACAACGATCAAAGCGAGCATGTGTGCGGCCTGGACAAACTGGTTTCGAGAACCCGGGCGGCCCGCCCCTGCACGATCGTAGGTTGCCCGCCAGGAGCGAGCCGAGCGACACCCATGCACAGGACCGGTGGTCGGTCGGGTCGTTGCGAATTTACAGGGAGACGAGCCGTGAAGGAATCTAGCACCGTGTACGTGGGTCTGGACGTACCCAAGGACAGCATCGACATCGCGCTGGCCGATGCCGGCCGCGACGGCGCGGCTCGGCATGAGGGCACCATGGGCGCCGACCTTGCCGCGCTGGACAAGGTGCTGCGCAACATCATCAGCCGCGGCCATTGGGGAACCCTCGACAACGTTGTTGAGCACCGACTGCGTGGGAACACAGGGCCGCTGATCTCAGCCCCTGGAGCAAGACAGCCCCGCGCCGCACACTTGTGTTGAGGTTCCAACTCTCGAATATCAGCATGAGCAGCCGTCGCACATCCATCACGGGTGGCAACCTCAGGCTCCATTGCGTTCCCCGTCCGGCAACCGGCGACGCTTCACATCTGTGGTCGCAGAGGATCGCGTTCGCCCACTTCCCACTTGATAGTGAGGAGCCGCATCAACGTTTGAGCTGAGGCGCAGACACCGGCAAGGCGCTTGGCCCGCTCGACGGATGATGGACCACACTGGCCCGCGGGCCAAGCGCCTTGCCGGTGGCTGTCGCCGTAGTGCAGCAGTGCTAGGATGTGTACGAATCTACCGAAGGATACACACCATGAGAACGAACATTGAGATCGACGACAAACTCATGAAGGAAGCTCTTCGCGCGACTGGCGCCAAGACGAAGCGCGAGGCAGTGGAGCTTGGCTTGAAGACCTTGGTGCAACTGCGCCTGCAGGAGAAGGCCCGCGAACTGCGCGGCAAGATCACCTGGGAAGGCGACTTGAACGCCGTGAGGACGGATCGGTGATTCTGGTTGACTCCAGCGTCTGGATTGACTATTTCAAGGCGGCTGACACACCCGAGACCGCCTTGCTGGACTCCATGCTCGGACGTACGCCGCTGGCGGTGGGGGATCTGATCGCTGCCGAGGTGTTGCAGGGCGTGCGTGACGAGCGGGAGTTCAGGTGGGTGAAGAAGGTCTTCGATTCGTTTGCGCACGTAGATCTCTGCGGGTATGACTTGGCTATCAAGGCGTCGGAGCACTACCGTCTGCTGCGGTCGAAGGGCGTGACGATACGCAAGACGGTCGACACGCTCATCGCGACCCGATGCATCGAAGACGGCTTGACACTATTGCACGCCGACCGGGACTTCTTGCCTTTCGCAGAACACCTCGGGCTGCGCGTGGCGTATTCGGAAGCCTAGACAACATGGCTTCGTGAATTCAGACGGCCCGCCCGGGCAAGACCGTCGGTTGCCCGCCAGGGGCGAGCCGAGCTGCATCAATGCACCGGACCGATGGTCGGTCACGTCGTTGCGAATTTGCAGGGAGGCGCGACGGCGCGATTCGGCACTTGGGCAGCATTGGCGGCGATCTTGCCGCGCTGGACAAGGCACTGCACCAGCTCATCAGCCTCGTTGACCGCCTGCAGGTGGTCAACGAGGCCGGCCCCTGCGGGTTCGTGATCTGCAGGCACCTGGCCACCCAGGGCAACGATCTGCAAGTCCTGGTGAACCTCCGGGCGGACTCATCCGCCCCGTGCAAGATGACCGCCCCGCACTTCGCCAGTGCCGCCGCCCAGTTGCCCGAAGTGCGCTTTGCCAAGGTCGACACCGGAGCCGCCCCGCGCAGCAGCGTGCGACACCGCATTCGCAGCATCCCCAACGCTGGTGCTGTTTCACTAAGGCGACGAGATCGCACGCCACACCGGCGCGGTGGCCACGGCGGACCTGATGCGCTGGGTGAATGGGCAGCTGGCCGTGGCGCGGCAGGGTTGTGTCGTGCCGGGGCGCCAGCGGCGGCTCGGCGCCTCAACGATCAGGCACCTGACGACAGGAGGGTCCCTGCCAGCGCTCAGGCATCGGTCTCATACAGACCATGGCGCTTGGCCAAGCCGTCAAGCACTTGCTCGAGCTCGTCCGGATCCGCATAGAAGCGCTTGTCCAGTGCGTCCAGCGCCTCGTGCGCCGCATCATGGTCGGGATGCGACTCATCCCACGTAGGCATCAACGAACACCGTACTGCCCGATCGACAGGGACCTCGCCATTCGAAAACAGGATGGTCTTGGCTTGCAGCAAGAGTGCCAGGGATTTCTGCGCGCCCACCTCCTCCAGCGCCGCCACGGTCTCTCGGTAGCGCGCGCCGCTGGTGTTGGTGAAGAACTGGTCAAACCCGCCGTTGTGCAACTCGCCGCCGAACACATTGACCAGGTAGTACAGGCGCTCTGCCGGGCTGAGGTCATTGAATGCGCTCTCCTTGCCATACACCTTGCCGACCAGCGTCTGCCAATACTTGTACTCCGGTGCCGCGTAGAACGCCTCGCGCGTCCGTCGTACTTCCTGGGAATGTCGCTTTCGCTCCTCGATCGAGAGGAGATTGCCGCGGACACACGGCACGCAAAGACCGCCGTTGCGTGAGGCCGTATCAGGATGGATGGAGTCGCCACAGCGGGCGCATGGCAGTCGTTGCATTGTCATGTCTCACGCAGGAGAGTTGTAGCCGGCATCGACCTCTCGAATTGCCAGACCCAGGCCACGATCTGGACGAACACGGCAGCGCTTGTCGTTGGCGTTCGGGACCCGCAACGATCGATCCGCCGGAGACGACCTGTTTGCTTCACTTGTCGTGCCCTTCAAATCGACCCAGCAGCCCATACAGCAACTGAAGGATCTCTGCCTGGCCGGGCTCGCCCTCCAGCAGATCGACACGATGCCGAACCAAGTGGAACTCGCTTTCGGTGCGAATGAAGCCACGCGCCCTGATCTTGTCGAAGCGTGCAGCGTCCCTGCCCATGAAGTCGGGGTAGTGAGCAGACGTCGCGACTGCCAAGGCCCGGACAGCGTGCTTGCGCGCTTCAGGCTGCATGGACTGAAGCAGCATCGGCGTCTCGCGCAGGGCTTGCTCCATTCCGGCAGCAAACGCCGAGCGCGGTGCGTCAGAAGGTTCGACGTACTGGTGTCTGATGCCGGCCCAGCCCTGAACCATGCGCCGGGCCATTGGATCGTCTAGCGGGGCGATGGCGTCGTGAAACTGGTCGAACACGGCGACCAGTTTCGTCAGCTTGTCGGTGCGTGCCACCACGGACTCCTGAGGCAAGAAAATGAAGGCGGTGCTGCGTGTTGGCCACCTCGATGGCATGAACTGGCATTACCGTCTCCATGCATCCAATCGTCGAACCGTGAAACCCACGAATTGTCCTATGCATTGCGGATCAGACACAGATATCGGCAAGGGAATCAGGCAGCTGCCGCAGTCTGCGATCGCGGCGCCCTGCCCTGCTGATTCCACGGACACGATCTCGCCGAGCACCTTGTAGCTCCATAGGCCGATGCGCTCCAGCCGCCTCTCGCTGCGAGGGTTTGAAGCAAACACGGTGGCCCAGGTCTCGCCCTCTTCATGGAGGCAAGCGAACTCGACTTCGACGTCTTCCCCAATGTCGACAGAGCGCTCGCTGTCATACCCCAGGCAATCCATCGCGGTCACCGAATGCGGTCCGATTTGCAGGACAACGGCACCCCCTTCGTCTTCTTCTCTGGAAATCACTCGCGCCCGCACAAGATGCCCCATCAACATGAGCGGCGACGAACTGCGCCAGGGTTGGTTGTCGTGATTTCGACCAGATGCGGCTTTCGATCGGGCCGTCGATGGAGCGGACTGCACACGCCGCACGGCGTGGGGTGTGCGCGCAGAGGGTCAGGCACCTGGCAGCTGCGGCGCCAGCACATCGAAAAGCCTGGCTTCGAACTCATGCTGGCAATGATGACCTCCAACATCGGCCAGCGCCAGCTCTCCGACCCGAAGAATGTCAAACCTCTCGGTACCCGGCATTCGGGTGAACCTGATCCGATGATGAGCGCTTGCGTCTTAGCCAAGCAGATGGGCATGAAAAGCATGGTCTTCGCTGTCTTCCGGCACCGGTCTATGGACCGACACCTCCATGCCATCGAGCGACGCAATTGACATTGCGCCGATCCGGCCCACGGAACGGCCTCCGTCGTGCCAGGTGGTCGATGACAGGGTGCATGCCTGGAAGTTTCACATGATCGGATCATCCCAGTCGGAACGGTACTGGACGTCTTCGTCGACATCGATGGAGCGCTGCGATGCGTCGTCTTCCGTGACGAGATGAAAGTCAAACCAGACCTGGCCGTTCCTTGCTCTGGCACACAACACAGACTCCTTGACCGGGGAAAGTGATTCTGCTCGTTGACATGGCTGGCCTCGCCTGATGATTGATAGGGCCCGATGGCAGCGCAGCGTCGACGCGGCAATGACGCCATGCACGACCGGGCATGTGCACCAGTCCGGGACACTACCACCGCACACGCCCGGATCGTGCACCGCAGCAAACCAGATCAATCCGTATAGTCACCAGATCGGTGCATTACGCAGGAATCATGCGCAGATCGGCCAATGCATGCCGGAAATCGACGGAAAGCTGCAGTGCCTTGTGCGTACAGTCTTGTCCCACGACAAGACACCACCGCCCCGGTGGTGCTAGCCACCCTGAGACAAGGTTGCCCCATGACTGCCGCCCCACACGCACTGACCGACGACGAACGCCAGCAGTTGCTGCCCGGTCTGGCGGGCTGGACCGTTCAGCCCTCGCGTGACGCGATCGAGAAGCGATTTGTGTTTGCCGACTTCAACGCTGCCTGGGGCTTCATGAGCCGGGTGGCCCTGGAGGCCGAGCGGGTGAATCACCACCCCGAGTGGAGCAATGTGTGGAACCGGGTCGACATCGTGCTCACCACGCACGATGCCAACGGCCTGTCGATGCGTGACGTCACCCTGGCGCGACAGATCGACCTCTATGCCGCGGCGGCCGCGGCCAGCTCCGGCGCCTGAGCCCGGCACCGATCGCACCGATTTGCGCCCCGCGCTGCCCACCGGAGGCCTTGCATGATCCAGGACCTTGCCGACCCCCCGGCACACACCGCACCCGGCGCGTGGTCGGGACACTTCGAGCTGCGGCGCATGCCGCGCCGCATCGAGGATCGTGTGAGCTGGCGCTCATTGCTGCAACGTCAGCGCCCCGTGCTGGAACAGTGGGCCTGCGCCGACTTCATGAAGGGCATGTGGGTGCTGGGGCTGCACGGTGAGGACTTCCCCGACCTCACGCCGCTGAGCCAGCGCCTGCGCGCGGCCACCGGCTGGGACCTGGTGCCCGTGCATGGTCCGCTCAACCTCGTGAGCCTGTTCGCGCACCTGGCCGGGCGGCGCTTTCCGGTTCGGTCGTCCATCCTCGAGGCGCGTCACGGCGAGGGCCAGCCCGGTGCCGACCTGTTCCGCCACCTGTTCGGTCATGTGCCCATGCTGGCGCACCCGGTGTTTGCCGACTACCTTCAACTGCTGGGCCAGGAAGCCGTTGCTGCAGGTGACGCCGGCCTGCCGCTGTACTGGCAGCACTATGAACGCACGGTCGAACGCGGCCTGCTGCGCACGCCACGCGGGTTAAGGATGTACGGCGCGCTGCTGCTGTGCGAAGCCAGCGGCGAGCTGCTGCCGCGCAACGCCGGCGTGGCCGACCCCATCGCCCAGCCCACCCCGGCGTGCCAGCCGGTGCCCGGCAGCTTTGCCACGCAGGCCGGTGAATCGATCGACATCGCGTCATGCGCGATCACCGACACCTTCGCTCAGCTCATCACGCTGCTGCCCCGTGCCACCCGCGGGCATGCGCCCGGCAAATGGGCCGACACCTGGATCACCTATGCGGACGGACCGCCACGGCGCGGGCTGCGCTGACGGGCCTGCGCGGTCAAGGCCGATGCCAGGGGACCCAGCACCGGGACGGTATCACCGACGGTCCGCCGGATGGTTGATGCCGTCGAGCACCCGCACCTCGCCCAACAGGTAGGGGTTGATGCCGTCCAGGCAGCCCACGTTGTAGCCGTACTGGTCCGGGAACGAGCGACGCTGATGATGCGTGTAGATGCCGCACTGGTCGCAGAAGTAGTGCCGGGCGACACGCGTGTTGAACTGATAGAGCCGCAGGTGCTCCTGCCCCTGCACGATGCGGATGCCCGACAGCGGCACAGAGGCGACGATGGCGCCACGACGCCGACAGATGGAGCAGTCGCAACGGCGAGGGTCGACGATGCCGTCAGGCAGGTCGAGTTCCAGCACCACGGCGCCACAGTGACACGACAGGCGATGTCGGGGCTGGACCACCACACCGCCGACCGATTTGATGGACATGGGCTTTCCTCCGGAATGACCGCGGTACCCGGCGCTCGCCACCGGGCAGGGGATGCGTCATGTCAGGCCGTCGCCGGCGCTCCCACCGCACCCAGAACGACCGGGGTGATGAGCTTGTGCATCGGTGTGACCGGCAGCATGTACAGCCGCCCGAGCAGGTTGTGCACATGCACGACCGTCGTCACGGTCACGACCACCGGCTGCGTGGCGGTCGGGGCGGACTTGTGCACCGACAGCATCACGTCGAGGTGGCGGTCACGGTCGCCGAGCAGGGCCTCGTCGGGGTCGTTGTCGAACAGCGTGAAGATGCCCACGCGGTCGCCCGGGCGATAGTCGCGTGCCGTGCGGTGCGCCGCCAGCGACGACAGGCCGCCCAGGTCCTTCAGCCCCAGTCGTCGGACCACGCGATTGCGCAGGCCCATGCAGGCCTCCACCCAGCGGGGTGTCTTGCGGGCGGCCAGCAGGAACTGGTCGAGCGCCGTGAGTTCCGGCTGGCTGGCCGTCATGGCCCAGGCATCGTGGAAGTAGGCGCCGGGCAGCATCGCAGCAATGCGCGAGCCGGGCGGAGGAGCAACAGACTGGGGGGTACTGGGCATGCGGTGATCCGTGAGGTGGAGGATGCGGGAGAAGCCAGGACTGGCGCCAGTATGGCCCATGCCGGGCCTCACTCGGGCCCGCTGATCGGCATGCGGCGCCCGTCAGCACGGCGCGGCGATGCAGCGCCCACGCGCCGGCCATTCAGCAACTGCCCGATCGCCGTGTCGCGCACGAACAGCTGATAGCTGACGAGACAGACCACTGTGGTGGCCCCGATGTTGAGCAGCATCTTCACTTCGGCCGGCAGTGCCCAGCCGTAGAGCAGCGCGCCAAAACCGATGGTCCCCAGCATGTGGACGAGGTAGACCCAGTAGGCGCTCTCCGCCAGGTAGTTCAGGACGGGGTTCGGCCGGTGCAGGTGGCGCAGGGCCAGGCCGATCAGCGCAAGGCTCCAGAACCAGGTCGCGGTGTTGTAGGCCCAGGCGCCGGACAGCCGCAGCGCAGCGCTGGCGCTGCCAGGGTCGCGCTGCACCGGGTCGAGCAGGGCCAGCGCCGCCACACAGGCAAACGCCCCCAGGAACAGGTAGCGCATCGACACCTTGGCGCAGTGCGCAAGCAACACAGCGCGGTGGACGTGAAGGAAATAGCCGAACGCATAGAACAGGCCGTGATGCAGCCACTCGGTCAGCGGCGGCAGGAAGGACCCGGTCACGGTGAGGATGCCGAAGCTGTATTGCGCCCCGATCAGCCCCAGCGGCAAGGCCAGCACCACCGGGCCCCAGCTGCGTTCAGCCAGCCGGCGAAGCAGCACCGCGACCCCCTGGCGCAGCCCGTGCGGCAGCCGCGGCGCCCAGCGCAGCACCCCAAAGGTCAGCAGCGTGAGCCCCACCAGCTGATACAGGAACCACAGGTGCAGGGTGTTGACCATCGGCGTGTGGGGCAGCAGGGGCAGGACGTCGCGCGAGATCCCGAAGTGGCCACGGACGGCCCGATGCGCATACAGCATCACCAGCACGCCGGTGAGGACGTACAGCACGGGCCAGAACACCACAAAGGGCAAGGCGATGCGGCGCATGCGGTGACGCAGCATCTCCTGCAGGCCCCGGCGCTCGACCAGCATCGCCACGAAGTAACCCGCCAGCATCAGGAAGACCGGCATGCGGAACGTGTGGATGACCGCGGCCAGCAGATCGGCCACCGGGCTGGTGGCCTGGTCGCGCCAGGGCACGAGCATCGGCCCAGTGAGGTGGTTGGCCGCGACGTGCAGCACGATGCCGAGCCACATCATCAGCGCTCGCAGGTTGTCCAGGGCCGGGTCGCGAAGGGGCGTAGTGGGCAGGGGAGTCATCGGTTGCGGCAGGCGCTTCTCTGGCATGCCTGCACGCAGGGCCCGGCCCTGCCGACAGGTGCTCCAGATGTTCGTCAGATCGCAGTATGTACTGCAACACCCTCTCCGCTTGCACCGCACAAAGGCCGCATCGCCTCACGCAGGCAGCTCGCCCGATGCCAGCAACTGGTTTTGGCCGAGAGATCCAGGACGCTTGAGACGGTTCATCAATCAGCAACGCCCAGCGCACGGGCTGCGACCTCGCAGAACCAGCGCACCCCCAGCGGCAAGGCGTCGTCGTTGAAGTCATAGCAGGGGTGGTGCAGCGCGTAAGACGCTTCGGCCGCCTCCCCTGCTCTGCCCTGACCCAGCCACAGATAAGCCCCCGGCCGGCGCTGCAGCATGAAGGCGAAATCTTCCGAGGTGAACGCCGCGCGCGGCGCCGTGGCGGCCTGCAGACCTGCCGCCTGGGCCGCTTCCAGCGCGACAGCGGCTTCGGCCACAGTGTTGACGGTGGCGGGGTAGTAGCGCCGGTAGTCCACCTCCACCGCCGTGCCGCTTGCCAGCGCCATGCCTCGCGCGGCTTCGCGCAGCGCGGCCTCGATGCGGTTCTGGGTGTCGGCGTCGAAGCTGCGCACGGTGCCGGTGATCTTCACCTCGGCGGGCAGCACGTTGTGGCTGTGTCCACCTTCGATGCGGGTGACCGAGAGCACGGCGGACTCGCTGGGATCGATGCGACGGGAGACGATGGTGTTGAGCTGCACCACCAGCTGGCTGGCCGCCAGCAGTGCGTCGGGCGTGTGGTGCGGCTGCGCGGCATGGCCGCCCTTGCCACGCACCGTGATGTCGAACCGGTCGGCCGCCGCCATGATGGGGCCGGGCCGTGTCTGCGCATGGCCCAGTGGCAGGTCGGGCCAGTTGTGGAGCGCGTAGACGCTGTCGCAGGGGAAGCGCTCGAACAGCCCCTCCTCGATCATGCGGGCCGCGCCGGCCTGGCCCTCTTCGGCCGGCTGGAAGATGAAGTGCACGGTCCCGATCAGCCCCAGGTCCTGGTGCGTGCGCACCAGTTGCCGCGCTGCGCCGATGAGCATCGCGGTGTGCCCGTCGTGCCCGCAACCGTGGTGCTTTCCGGCATACCGGCTGGCGTGGGGCCGCTGCCCGAGTTCCACCAGCGGCAGGGCGTCCATGTCAGCCCGCAGGCCGACGCTGCGCGGGCGCTGCCCATCGGCGCGCGCAGCGCCCGGCTTGCCACAGTGCAGGGTACCGACCACCCCGGTGCCCCCCACACCCTCGCTCACCTCCAGGCCCAGCAGGCGCAGGGCCTGGGCCACGATGCCGGCGGTGCGGCGCTCTTCGTAGGCCAGTTCGGGGTGGGCGTGCAGGTCGCGCCGCAGCGCGACCAAGTCCGGCAGCAGGTCACCGACCGGGAAGGCATGGTTCGACAGGAGGGACATGGTTCTACCCTTGTGTTGTGGAGAGCCTGCTGCGCGCCGAGACGGGCTCTCAAGGAAACGCCGGGCCGCCCCAAGTTTCCTTGACCCCCGCGGGGGGGCGGGCTGGGCGCAGCCCGGCCCTGGGGGCGCTCTCACGCAAACGCCGGGCCGCCCCAAGTTTCCTTGACCCCCGCGGGGGGGCGGGCTGGGCGC
>CBFGPV010000054.1:0-23328 GCA_965650765.1 uncultured Burkholderiales bacterium | reverse complement strand
CTCCGCAGACACGATGGCGGAAGCGGCCCAGAAGGTCGTTGCTGCAGTGAAGTAAACAACGACCGGGGTCATCCCCGCGAAGGCGGGGATCCAGCAAAGGGTGGACAAGCGCTACTGGGTCTACATGCTCGCAAGCCAACGCAACGGCACGCTCTATATCGGGAGCACCAGCGAACTGGCTCGTCGAGTCTGGCAACACAAGCGCCATGTCGTCGAAGGGTTCACTGAACGTTACAACGTCCATCTTCTGGTCTGGTTCGAGGAGCACAGTACGCCCATGGCGATGGTGACCCGAGAGCGGCAACTGAAGAAATGGCATCGTGAATGGAAAGTGAAACTCCTCGAGGCGTCCAATCCCGACTGGGCTGACTTGTACGAGCGCATCACCTAACACCCATGGATCCCCGCCTGCGCGGGGATGACTCACCAGGAGAGACCATGTCCATCCTCATCAACAAAGACACCAAGGTCATCACCCAGGGCATCACGGGCAAGACCGGGCAGTTCCACACCCGCATGTGCCGCGACTACGCCAATGGCAAGAACTGCTTCGTGGCCGGCGTGAACCCGAAGAAGGCCGGCGAGGACTTCGAAGGCATTCCCATCTACGCCAACGTGACCGAGGCCGCACGTGCCACCGGCGCCACCGTCAGCGTGATCTACGTGCCGCCCGCGGGTGCTGCGGCCGCCATCTGGGAGGCTGTCGAGGCCGACCTGGACCTGGCGATCTGCATCACCGAAGGCATCCCCATCCGCGACATGCTGGAAGTGCGCAACAAGATGAAGGCCAAGGAAGCGGCCGGCGGCAAGAAGACCCTGCTGCTGGGGCCCAACTGCCCCGGCCTGATCACGCCCGACGAGATCAAGATCGGCATCATGCCCGGCCACATCCACCGCAAGGGCCGCATCGGTGTGGTCAGCCGCTCCGGCACGCTGACCTACGAAGCCGTGGCCCAGCTGACCGAACTCGGCCTCGGCCAGAGCTCGGCCGTGGGCATCGGCGGCGACCCGATCAACGGCCTCAAGCACATCGACGTGATGCGCATGTTCAATGACGATCCCGACACCGATGCCGTCATCATGATCGGCGAGATCGGCGGCCCCGACGAGGCCGAAGCCGCGCGCTGGTGCAAGGACAACATGAAGAAGCCGATCGTCGGCTTCATCGCCGGCGTCACCGCCCCTCCGGGCAAGCGCATGGGCCACGCCGGTGCGCTGATCTCCGGCGGCGCCGACACGGCGGACGCCAAGCTCGCCATCATGGAAGAGTGCGGATTCACCGTCACCCGCAATCCGTCCGAGATGGGCAAGCTGCTCAAGGCCGTGCTCTGAAGCTGACTGGCGGCCGCCCGAGCGGCCGTCGGCACAGGCACACCCCAGGGGTCGCCGACGGCGGCCCCTTGTTTTTGGGCCCTTGATCCCGGGCCCGGTTGCGGGGCCTCGGCAAGCTGTCGCCGGCCTGTCGCTTGGCTGTCGAGACCGGCCTACGTAATTCCTCGCAAGGCCGGCACCGGGCTTGACCTCTAAACTTGCGGGTTCTCCCTGATCTCACGCTGATGCACCCCGCCGGGCCAGCGGTCGCCCGCAACCATCAAATCACAAAGGACACGCCATGGAGCAGTTCATGACCCCAGAGTTCTGGGTCGCCGTCGGTCAGATCATCATGATCGACATCCTGCTGGGAGGAGACAATGCCGTTGTCATCGCCCTGGCTTGCCGCAAGCTGCCCCCGGCCCAGCGCCGGCTTGGCATCCTGTGGGGCACGGCCGGTGCCATCGGCCTGCGTGTGGTGCTGATCTTCTTTGCGCTGCAATTGCTGGCCATCCCCTTCCTGAAGATCGTGGGTGCAATCCTGCTGGTGTGGATCGGCATCAAGCTGCTCGTGCCTGATCATGACGACGATCACGGCAACATCCAGGCCAGCGACAAGCTCTGGGCGGCGGTCAAGACCGTGATCGTGGCCGACCTGGTCATGAGCCTGGACAACGTGATCGCGATTGCCGGTGCCGCCGAAAGCGCGGGCGGTGACCATACGATGCCGCTGGTGATCTTCGGCCTGCTGGTGTCGATCCCGATCATCGTGTGGGGCAGCCAGCTGGTCATCAAGCTGATGGACCGCTTCCCGGTGATCATCACGCTGGGCGCAATGCTGCTGGGCTGGATCGCCGGCACGATGGCGCTGACCGACCCCGCCGTCGCCGACCCTGAAACGGCGTCCTACATGTTCAAGCTGCCGCAGACCGATGCGCTGAAGTACGGCCTGGGCGTGGCGGGCGCGCTGCTGGTGCTGGCCCTGGGCAAGCTGCTGTCCCGCGGCAAGAAGGATGACGTCGAAGGCAAGGCGGCCTGATCCGCTCACCGGCCGTATCCAGGCCGAACCATCTGCAACACATGATGCGGGGCGCTCCAGATGGGCGCCCCGCCTTGTTTTGGGCATGAGCCTCTGCTAACGTGCGAGCCACACCAATTCCGGTCGTTGGCGGACACACACAACATGGCAAAAAAGCGCGGGAGCGTCTGGCGGGCTGACTGGCTGGTGGGGCTGCTCGTGGTGCTGGCGGTGCTGATCCTGCACGCGGCGACGGACTTCATCGGCGGGCTGGAGCGGCGCTATTACGACTTCGGCATGAGCAGCGCGGCGCGCAAGCCGTCCGATCGCATCGCCGTGATCGCCATCGACGACCAGAGCATCGCCAACATCGGCCGCTGGCCCTGGTCACGCGACGTCCACGCCCAGTTGATCGACAAGCTGGCCGAAGCACGCGCCAAGACCATTGTCCACACGGCTTTCTTCTTCGAGCCGCAGCAGGATCGCGGGTTGGGTTTCATCCGCCAGATCCAGCAGGCGCTGGCCGCCGATGCGGCACTGGCAGCCAACCCCCAGGTGGGCAAGCTGCTGCAGGACGCGGTGGCGGCGCTCGACACCGACACCCGACTTGCGGCCAGCTTTGCACGCGCCGGCAATGTGCTGCTGGCCTCGGACCTGCGGCTGGGTGAACCCCTCGGCCGCCCGGACCGTCCGCTGCCGGCGTTCGCGCTGGCCAGCACCGTCGACCCGGCCGGCCAGGTCCTGCTGACGGCGGTGGGCACCGCGCAGCCCATCGACCTGCTCGGCGCCCGCTCGGCAGGCACCGGCCACCTGCGCCAGATCCAGGACCCCGACGGTGCGATCCGCCAGGACGCCCTGCTGGTCGACTACTACGGCCGTGCCATCCCCTCGCTGCCCCTGCTGGCGGCGGCCCACAGCCTGAATCTCGGCGTGAAGGACATCCAGCCGACGGCGGGCGACATCGTCCAGGTCGGCCGCCTGAAGATGGTCACCGATGGTGCGGCCATCATGCGTCCGCACTTCTACGCCACCGACGCCGGCCGATCGGCCTTCCCGATCGACTCGTTCTTCGACGTCATCAGCGGCAAGATCCCGGCGTCCAAGTACACCGACAAGATCGTGCTCATCGGTGCGACCGCCGCGGGCGTGGGCACCACGCTGCCCACTCCGGTGGCCGCCTCGATGACACCGGTCGAAACGATGGCGCACATCACCTCCAGCATCCTGTCGGAGCACTTCGTGACCTCGCCCGGCTGGGCCCGTGGGGTGTCCACCGGGGCCGTGCTGCTGGTGGCGCTTTACCTGATCGTGCTGCTGCCCCGGCTGTCGGCCGGGGTCGGAGCCGGCGCGACGGCCGCGGTGCTGGTCGCACTGCTGGTGGCCGAGTTCGCGTTGCTGACCCAGGCGGCCGTGTGGCTGCAGTTCGTGCTGCCGGCCGCATTGCTGCTGATCGGCCACCTGCTGCTCACCACCAAGCGATTCCTCGTCACCGAGGCGGGCAAGCAGAAGTCCGATGAAGAATCCGCCGAGACAAACCGCATGCTCGGCCTGGCGCTGCAGGGCCAGGGACAGCTCGACATGGCCTTCGACAAGTTCCGCCGCGTGCCGCTGGCGCCGCCGGTCATGGACAACCTCTACAACCTGGCCCTGGACTTCGAACGCAAGCGGCAGTTCAACAAGGCCCAGGCCGTGTACGAGCACATGGCCACCTACGACCGGCGCTACAAGGACATCGAATCCAAGCTGACCCGGGCGAAGAACCTGTCCGAGACCGTGATGCTTGGCGGCGGCACCCAGTCGGCGGGCGCCACCGTGCTGCTGGGCAATGGTGAAGTCGAGAAGCCCATGCTGGGCCGCTACCAGGTCGAGAAGGAGCTGGGCAAAGGGGCCATGGGCGTGGTCTACCTCGGCAAGGACCCGAAGATCGGCCGCATGGTCGCGATCAAGACCATGGCCCTGAGCCAGGAGTTCGAGGGCGCCGAACTGGACGACGCGCGCGAACGCTTCTTCCGCGAGGCCGAGACCGCCGGGCGCCTGCAGCACCCGCACATCGTGACCATCTTCGATGCCGGCGAGGAGCACGACCTGGCCTACATCGCGATGGAATTCCTGCGCGGCCAGGATCTCGTCGCATGCACCAAGCCCGGGGCGCTGCTGCCGGCGCCCCAGGTGCTGTCGATCGTGGCCCGAGTGGCCCAGGCGCTGGCCTACGCGCACGCGCAGGGCGTGATCCACCGCGACATCAAGCCGGCCAACATCATGTACGACCCGGCCAGTGACTCGGTCAAGGTCACCGATTTCGGCATTGCCCGGATCACCGACTCCTCCAAGACCAAGACAGGCATGGTGCTGGGCACGCCGTCGTTCATGTCGCCCGAGCAGATGGCCGGTCGCAAGATCGACGGCCGCAGCGACCTCTATTCGCTCGGCGTGACCCTGTTCCAGATGCTCACCGGGCAGCTGCCCTTCCGCGGTGAGTCGATGGCCGAGCTGATGTACAAGATCGCCAACGAACCGGCGCCGGACATCCGCACCCTGCGCCCGGACCTGCCCGAGGCCCTGGCCAACATCGTGTTGCTGGCGCTCGAGAAGCGACCCGAGGTCCGCTATGCCGACGGGCAGCAGCTGGCCGCTGATCTGTTGAACGTCGCCGCCGGTCTGGGTCAGGCTGCGCCACCCGCGGCGCCCGTGGACGATGGCGCAACGCAGGTCCTGCCGCCCGGAGCGGCCGAGGCCGCGCTGGCCGCCGCCCGCCGCGCCCAGGCTGCGCCGGAGCCCACGCTGCGCCTGGACCCCCGTGACCGGGGGGGCGCGGGCGCCCCGGCGTCCGGCGATCCACGGCACAATCCGAGCGGCGTGACGGTGGACCCGCGGGTCCAGCCCAAGCCAGATTCCAACCGATAGGTTCACGCCTTGCTCTCATCTTCCATGTCCTTCGAGTTCTTCTGCCTGACCGACCCCGGCCGCGCGCGCGACAACAACGAAGACTCCGTGGCAATGGACGAGCAGGCCGGCCTGGCCGTGCTGGCGGATGGCATGGGCGGTTACAACGCCGGCGAGATCGCCAGCGGCATGGCCACGGCGTTCATCAAGTCCGAGCTCGGGCGCTGGCTCAACGAGGCCTCGGCCAACGCCAGCGACACCGACGTGCGCCGTGCGATGGACATCTGCGTCGACAACGCCAACCGCGCGATCTACAACGCCGCCAATTCCAACCCGCAGTACGCCGGCATGGGCACCACCCTGGTCGTGGCGGTGCTGCGCGAGGGCCGACTGCTGATGGGCCACATCGGCGACTCCCGCGGCTACCGGCTGCGCAATGGCCGGCTGACCCAGATCACCAAGGACCACTCGCTGCTCCAGGAGCAGATCGACGCCGGCCTGATCACCCCGGAGCAGGCGGCGTTTTCGTCGAACAAGAATCTGGTCACCCGTGCCGTGGGGGTCGAGGACACCGTGCTGCTCGAGACCCACCTGCACGACATCCTGCCCGGCGACCTGGTCCTGATGTGCTCGGACGGGCTGTCCGACATGGTGACCGACGACCAGATTGCAGCAGTGTTGCAGGGAGCCAACGACCTGCAAGAAGCTGGAAAGGCCCTGGTGGCTGCCGCCAATGCGGCGGGCGGACGGGATAATATCGCCGTGGTACTGGTGCGTGCCCTGGGGACCGCAACGACAAGCCGCTCCTGGTGGCCGTTCCGGCGCTGATGCGCCGCGCACAGCCGGCAGGCCGGTGACAAGACATTCAAAAGAGGTCAAGCATGGGGAAACTCGTAGTTTCGCTGGACGGTGTGGTCATCAAGGAGGTCCAACTCACGAAGGACAAGACCACACTGGGCCGCCGCCCCTATAACGACATCGTGATCGACAACCTCGCCGTCAGCGGCGAGCACGCCGTGCTCCAGATGATGGGCACCGATGTCTTCATCGAAGATCTCAACAGCACCAACGGCACCTACATCAACGGCAAGGCGATCAAGAAGCAGCTGCTGACCCACAACGACACCGTGGAGATCGGCAAGTACAAGATCAAGTACCTGACCGAACAGGCGCCCGACTACGAGAAGACCATGGTGATGAAGCCGGGGATGATGCCCCCGGCTGTCCCGGCCTTCGGCTCCAGTTCGCCGCTTGCGGGCGGGGCGCCGTCCGGTTTTGGCGGCCTGAGCGGCACGCCCGTGCCGGCAGCGGCCATCAAGGTGCTCAACGGCGCGGCGGCCGGCCGCGAAGTCAGCCTGACCAAGGTCGTGACCACGGTGGGCAAGCCCGGTGTGCAGGTGGCCTCGATCACCAAGCGCCCCGGCGGTTACGTGTTCGCCCACGTCGAGGGGGCGATGAAGCCCACCGTCAATGGCGCGGCGGTCGGCAACGATCCGGTTCACCTCAAGAATGGTGACGTGATCGAACTGGCCGGCACCCAGATGCAGTTCGTCCAGTCCTGAGCGGCTGCCCATGAACCCGCTGCGCGACGCTCGCCGCGGCGGCAGCGGCCCCGAGCGTCGGGAGGAGCCCGTCTCGCCCGTCCAGGTGCACTGGCCCCGCCTGCTGGCCGCGGCGCTCGTGCTGTTCCTGCTGCTGGGCGATGCGGTGCGGGTGCTGCCGCTGGGTCTGCGGCAGCTCGACCATGCCCTGTACGACATCCGCCTGCGCGCCACCATGCCGCGCACGCTCGACGAGCGCATCGTCATCGTCGACATCGACGAAAAGAGCCTGGCCGAAGTGGGGCGCTGGCCCTGGAGCCGTGACCACATGGCCAGCCTGGCCAATGAGCTGTTCGACCGCCAGAAGGTGGCACTCGTCGGCTTCGACATCGTGTTTGCCGAGCCTGACCGCAGCTCGGGCCTGGCGCGGCTGGAAGCCCTGGCCCAGAACGAACTGAAGGACCAACCGGGTTTCGCGGCGCGCCTGGAGCAATTGCGCCCGACGCTCGATCACGATGCACGCTTTGCCGCCGCCCTGAAGGGGCGTGACGCCGTGCTCGGCTACTACTTCACCAATGACCGTGATGGCCGCAGCAGCGGTGCGCTGCCGGCACCGGTGATGGATGCGGCGGCACTCGCCGGGCGGCCGATCGAATTCACCCAGTGGACCGGGTTTGGCGGCAACCTGCCCGAGCTCGTGAAGGCCGCACCGCAAGGGGGGTTCTTCAATTCGCTGCAGGACGGTGACGGTGTCGTGCGGGCCGTACCGTTGATCGCCCGCCATGCCGGGCAGTACTACGAGGCACTGGCACTGGCCATGTTCCGTGCGCTGGTGGGCGACACCACCGTCGAGCCCGGTTTCCCGTCCGAGCGCTGGCTGCCGCGCAGCTACCGCGGCCTGGAGTCGGTGCTGCTGCGCCGAGCCGGACAGGTCCACGCGATCCCGGTCGATCCGCGGGTCGGTGCGCTGGTGCCGTACCGCGGCCCGGGCGGCCCGGAGGGCGGGTCGTTCCGCTACGTGTCCGCCAGCGACGTGGTCAAGGGGCGGCTCACGCCCGCCCAGCTGCAGGGCAAGATCATTCTGGTGGGCACCACCGCCCCCGGCATGTTCGACCTGCGCGTCACGCCGGTCGGGCAGGTCTACCCCGGCGTCGAGGCGCACGCCAACCTGCTGGCCGGGCTGATCGACGGCCGCCTGCCGGTCGAGCCCGACTATGCGCTGGGCTATGAAGCACTGTTGCTGCTGATCGTGGCACTCAGCCTGATCCTGGTGCTGCCACGCCTGACGCCGGCGCGGGCGACGGCCCTCACGGCCGCCGTGCTGGCCGGGCTGGTGGCGCTGAATCTCTGGCTCTACGTGGCTCATGCCCTGGTGATGCCGCTGGCCTCGCTGCTGATTGCCGCCTTGGCCATGCTGGTGATCACCATGGGGCATGCCTACTTCTTCGAAGGTCGCCCGAAGCGCCTGCTGGCGCGCACCTTCGGCGCCCACGTGTCGCCCGAGGTGCTGCATGACCTGGCCGCCGAAGGCGAGTCGCACGACCTGAGCGCCACCAGCCGGCCGATGACGGTGATGTTCTGTGACATGCGCAACTTTGCCGAGCTGTCGCGCGATGCGTCGGCGCAGGCGGTGCGGGAACTGCTGGCGGCGTTTTTCGGGTGCGTGACCGACGTCGTGATGCAGCACCGCGGCACGCTCGACAAGTACATCGGCGACGCCGTCATGGCCTTCTGGGGCGCGCCGCTGGACACGCCACGCCACGCCGAACAGGCCGTGGCGGCGGCGCTTGCGCTGGGCGAGGCGCTGCAGGCGCTCAACACGTCCCGCGCCCAGCGTGGCCTGCCCGCCATCGACGTCGGGATCGGCCTGAACACCGGCATGATGATCGTCGGTGACCTGGGCACGGCCACGCGCACCAACTACACCGCGATGGGCGAGCCGGTGGACACGGCGGCCCGCATCGAAACCCTCACCGCCAGCTATGGTCTGCCGGTGCTGGTGGGTGACGGCACGCGCGATGCCGCCAACCACCTGGCCTGGCAGGAGGTCGACCGGGTGCGCCTGCGCGGGCGGGAACGCGTGCTGACGCTGTACGCACCCTTGCCGCCGCGTGCTGACGACGACAAGTCGCAGGCCAGTGAACTCCTGGCCTGGAACATGGCCTTGAAGGCCTACCGGGCCCAGGACTGGGACCAGGCCGATGTGCAACTGCTCAACCTGCAGCGGCTCAACCCGGGCAAGGCGCTCTACGCCTTGTTTGCCTATCGCGTCGCCCACCTGCGCAAGCACCCGCCGGCGCCCGACTGGGACGGCGCCTTCACCGTCGACGCCAAGTAGCGCCGGCCCGTGCCACCGCTGCGTACCAGTGCGTACCAGTGCGTACGGATTTGCCGGAATTCGTGCGGAACCTCACGACTGAACGCCTCGAGACGGACCGGGGTGTTTCGGTGGCCCCTCCAAATGCAGGCACACTCTGCGCAGCGTGCCGTCGGACCAGCGACCAGGGTTGGCGCTGGCCGAGCGTGCGCCATCGACGATCTCGACATCATGAAAGTGCGGGTGCTGGGCTGCTCCGGGGCCATTGCGGCAGGCTGCAAGACCACGGCCTTCCTGCTGGACGACGACCTGCTGGTCGACGCCGGCACCGGGGTGGGCGATCTGAGTCTCGACGAACTCGCACGTATCGATCACATCGTGGTGAGTCACTCTCACCTCGACCACATCGTGTCGATTCCGCTGCTGGCTGACAGTGTGATCAGCCGGCGTAACCAGCCTGTGACGGTCCATGCGCTGCCCGAGACGCTGCATGCCTTGCGCACCCATGTGCTCAACGACGTGATCTGGCCGGACTTCACCCGCCTGCCGAGTGCGGCCCGCCCGGTGCTGCGCCTGGTGCCACTGGCCGTGGGCCAGCGCCTGCGGCTCGGGGGCAAGACCATCGAGGTGCTGCCGGCACAACACACCGTGCCGGCCGTCGGTTATGCCGTCGAGGGCCGCGCCGGCTGGTGGGTCTATACCGGCGACACCGGCCCCAATCCGGCGCTCTGGCCGCTGCTGTCCGATCGCCGTGTCGAGATGCTGGTGATCGAAACGGCCTTCAGCGACCGTGAGCAGGAACTCGCCCGCATCAGCCAGCACCTGTCGCCGGCCAGCCTCGCCGACCAGCTCGACGGCCTGTCCGGTGAGGTGCCGGTCTACCTGACGCATGCCAAGCCCGGCGAGATGGAGCGCATCGCACAGGAAGTGCGTGCCCTGCCGGTCACCCACACGATTCGCCATCTTGAAGCGGGCCAGGTCTACGCGGTGTGATCCAGTGCCCGCAGCGGACACATCCCGGCACGGTTGAGCGACAAAAAGTGTCACTGGTGACCGGGGCCAACTGACCAAGCGGGTCGCAAGTCGTAACAGCGAGACCCCAAGCCGCGTACAAAGTCACGCCAAATGCGCCCTCGGGGCCTGTGAACAGGGTGGCACGGCATCTGCATCTTGAAAGTCGTCTTCACCCCCAACCTCGAGTAGGAGAGTTCCATGTCCCGCATTCAATCCATGAAGCGTTCGGCCCAAAAGGGTTTCACCCTGATCGAACTGATGATCGTCGTGGCGATCATCGGTATCCTGGCTGCCATCGCCATTCCGCAGTACCAGAACTACACGGCTCGCGCCCAAGTGTCTGAAGCCATGAACCTGGCCGCCGGCCTGAAGACCGCCGTCTCCGAGATTGCCCAGCAGGACGGCGCACTGACGGGTGCTGACAGCGGCACGAACGGCCTGCCCGCTGCGACCGATGTCGTTGGCAAGTACGTGGTTTCCGTCAGCGTGGTCGACGGCCTGATCACGGCAACGATGCAACCGAGCGGTACCAACGGCACCAGCGCCCTGGTCGGCGGCGGCACCCTGACCATTCAGCCCGTCCTCAATGCCGGCAGCGTGTCCTGGACCTGCGGCGGCACCATCGCTGTCCAGTATCGCCCGAAGAGCTGCTGATAGTTCCTTCCGAACAGAAAGGCTGGCGTGAGCCAGCCTTTTTTTTAACCGAAGCGGGAGCTGCCATGAGTCATGAGAAGCGCAACGTGAGTGGATTCACGCTGATCGAGTTGATGATCGTCGTGGCGATCATCGGCATTCTCGCGGCCATCGCGATTCCTCAATACCAGAGCTATGTCGCTCGCACGCAGGTGTCCGAGGGCATGATGCTGGCCACGCGCCTGAAGCAGGACATTGCCGAAGTCGCACAGCAGACGGGCGTCCTGACCGGGGCCAACAGTGGCACCAACAGCATTCCTGCGCCGGCGGATGTGAATGGCCGGTTCGTGTTGTCGGGCGGTGTGGCGAATGGCATCATCACCATGACCTTTCGCGCGACGGGGGTCAACGGCACCAGCGCGTTGATTGCGGGCCAGACACTCGTGCTGACGCCGACGGTGGGCCTGGGGTCGATCACCTGGCAATGCGCGGGAACGGTTCCCGTGGCGTATCGGCCCAAGCCGTGTTCATGATGTCCTGATGTTCGGCCGGGTTGCCGGCAGCGCAGACGGCACCGGCCAAAGCACCATCTTGTGGTCGCAGCATGCGATCACGAGCCTGTCTCGGGTTGTTTCGCACTGCGCCGCGCTGCCCACCGGCCCGGCCCGGCGGCTTGTCATTCAAACGGACGCACCGCGTTCAGGACAGGCGCAGCAGCCTTGACGGCGCAGGCGGTTGGTAACATGCGGCGCAACATCACCGCCCGCGCCAGCACGCATGTCCCACCCTGCCACGGCCCACCTGCAGCGAACGATTGCAGCGTGGGCACCTGGCTGGCTCGTTCCAGCCTTTGTACTGGGCTACACCCAGCAACCCATCACGATCTTCTACAACGAAGCCCTGGCGGTCCTTGGCTGGGGGGTGGTGTTGCTCCTTCTGGCGGGTCGTGGCGCGCACGAATGGGCCAAGGTGCTTGGTGTGGCCCTGCTCGCGGCCGCGTTGCTCAGCGTGCTGCTGGCGGCCGTCCAGTACATCGCGCCCGGTTGGGTCGACGGTCAGTGGATCGCCCGGCCCGCGACGCCTGGGCGCGCCTATGCCAACCTGCGCCAGCCGAACCAGTTGAGCAGCCTGATGCTGATGGCGCTGTGTTGCGTACCGGCGCTGTGGGCCGCGCGGCCTGCCGCCTGGCGCTGGGCCTGGCTCGTGCTGGCGGCGCTCACGCTGGGCATTGCCTTCAGCAGCTCGCGCACCGGTGCCGTCGGCATGGTATTGCTGGCCGGCTGGGCCCTGCTCGATCGCGGCCTGCCGGGGCCGGTGCGCCGCTGGTTCGTTGCCGGAGTCGTGTGGCTGGCGGTGTGGTGGGCGCTGCTGTGGGCCTGGGGCCACTTTGGCGGGACCACGTACTTTGCTGAAGCCCGGCTGGGCTCGGGTAGCGACATCAGCAGCTCGCGTTTCAGGATCTGGTCCAACACACTGGAGCTGATCGCGCTGCACCCCTGGAGCGGCGTGGGCTGGGGCAACTTCAATGCGGCCTGGACCTTCACCATCTTCCCGGAGCGGCCGACCGCGTTTTTCGATCACACCCACAACCTGGTGCTGCAGCTGGCCGTCGAGCTCGGCATCCCGGTCACGATGCTGCTGCTGGGCGGCCTGGGCGCGCTGGTGTGGCTGGGATGGCCCGGCCTGAGGCAGGCCGATCGACAGCGGGCGCTGTGGTCGCGGGCCTGCCTGATGATGCTGATGCTGCTGCTGTGGCACAGCCTGCTGGAGTACCCGCTGTGGTACCCGTACTTCCTGTTCCCGGCCATCGCGGCGCTCGTGATCTACGTCGTGCTGGGGGGCCAGGCGCGCGGCGCGTCACTCGGGGCGGCGTGGGCGTTGGGGTTGCGGCTGCTGGCCCGTGCGGCGGGCATCGTGATGGTGGTCGGCGCCGCCTGGGCGATCTGGGACTACCAGCGCATCGTGCAGATCTTCGCGCCGCATGGTGAACGCGGTCAGGCCCCGCTGATCGATCGGATCGAAGACGGCCGGGGCAGCTGGCTGTTCGGTCACCATGCCGACTACGCGCTCGTCACCACGGCCGACCGGCCGGAGGAGGTGTTCGATGGTTTCGAGCGGCCGTTGCGGCATCTGATCGACGCCCGGCTGATGGTGGCCTATGCCAAGGCCCTGCACGGGCGCGGCGAGCATGACAAGGCGCTGTACGTGGCGCAGCGCCTGAGGGAATTCCGTCATCCCCTGGGCGAGGCCTTTTTTGCGGTCTGCGACGTCGACGTGCCTGAGCCTGAGCCCGAGCCCGAGCCCGCCACGCGGCCGTTCCAGTGCGAGCGCACGCCGGTGCTGCTGGGCTATCGCGACGTGCTGCCTTGACGCCTGTTCAGGCGGCCCGGTACGACCCCGACTTGCCGCCGTGCTTTTCGAGCACGCGCACCTGGCCCATCACCATGCCGCGGTCGATGGCCTTGCACATGTCGTAGATCGTGAGCAGGCCGACCTGCACACTGGTCAGGGCTTCCATCTCGACGCCGGTGCGCCCCAGCGTCTCGACCTGCGCGCGGCACAGGATGCGCGATGCCGGCTCGTCGATCTCGAAGTCGACGCTGACCCGCGTGAGCGGCAGCGGGTGGCACAGCGGGATCAGGTCGGCCGTGCGCTTGGCGGCCTGGATGGCGGCGATGCGGGCAATGCCGAGCACATCGCCCTTTTTTGCCGTGCCGGACAGGATCACCGCGAGTGTCGCGGGCAGCATCTCGATCTGGCCCTCGGCGACGGCAACGCGGTGCGTCACGTCCTTGGCGGCCACGTCGACCATGTGGGCCTGGCCCTGGGCATCGAAATGGGTGAGGCCGCCGGCGGCCGGCGGCGGGGCAGGGGAGAAGGTGTCGCGTGTCATGGCTGGTGCATGATAGCGGCAGGGCACCCGGGCTGAACTTGCCCCCCGGGACGGGTTCCAACCCCAGGCCTGAACTTCGAACACCCCGCATGCTGCCTTTTCTGCCACATTCGCGCACCGCCCTGGCGGCCCTTGTCCTGGCCGCTGGTGCCAGCCTGCTGCCGGTGGCGCCGGTGCAGGCCCAGGCGCAGGGGGCCTCCGGGCTGCCGGCGCTGGGCGATACCGTGTCCGAAGATTTCGGCCCGGCGGCCGAGCGCCAGCTCGGCGACCGCATCATGGTCGAGATCCGCCGTGACCCGGCGTTTCTCGACGACGCGCTGCTCGGCGACTACCTTCAGAGCCTGTGGCAGCCCCTGCTGGTGGCCGCACGCACGCGCGGTGAACTGTCACCCGAGCTGGAGGACCGCTTTGCCTGGGAGGCCTTCCTGGTGCGCGACCGCGCGGTCAATGCGTTTGCGCTGCCCGGGGGTTACGTGGGCGTGCACCTGGGCCTGATCGGCATGACGGGCACACGCGACGAACTGGCCTCGGTGCTGGCGCACGAGCTGTCGCACGTCACGCAGCGTCACATCGCGCGTGGGCTGGTGCAAAGCCGGCGGCAGTCGCTGGTGGCGATGGCCTCGATGATCGTCGGGGTGCTGGCGGCCAGCCGCAGCCCGGACGCGGCCGGGGCGTTGATCACCGGCGGCCAGGCGGCAGCCATCCAGGGTCAGCTCAATTTTTCGCGGGACATGGAACGCGAGGCCGATCGCATCGGCTTCGGCCTGCTGGAACAGGCCGGTTTTGCGCAGGTCGGCATGGCGAGCATGTTCGAGCGGCTGCAGCAGGCCTCCCGTCTGAACGACAACAACGCCTTCCCTTACTTGCGCACCCATCCGCTCACGAGCGAACGGGTCGGCGAAGCGCGCGCCCGCCTCGGGGTGGGCTCGGCTGCGGCGGCGCGGCCGGTGCTGGAGCATGCGGTGCTCCAGGCCCGCGCGCGCGTGCTGATGGACCCCCGCCCCGATGCCTTGCGGCTGTGGCTGCGCCCGAGCGCCATGGCAGACACCGAAGCGCTGGCCGTGCTGCTGGGCGCGGCCACACGCGCCCAGGCGGCGGTGCAGTTGCGCGACTGGCCGGCGGCGCGGGTGGCGTTCGAGCAGGCGCAGGCCGCCGCGCAGGGCGACCGCGCTGCACTGCGCGCACTGGCCCTGATGCGGGCCGAAGCGTCCATGATCCAGGGCGATGTCCGGGCGGCCGATCAGACTCTGGGCGAGTGGCGCGATGACGGCAGCCGTTCGGCCACGCTGCTGGCCGCACGGCTGGACCTGGCGGCAGGCAGCGTGTCAGGCGCCACCGACACCGCGCGCTTGCGGCGTGCCGCCGAAGCGTTGCAGACCTGGGTCGCCACACGGCCTCGCGACGCCCAGGCCTGGGAGCTGCTCGGTCAGGCCTGGCAGGCCCTGGATCAGCCCTTGCGGGCGGTGCGTGCGCAAGCCGAGGCGCGGCATGGGGTGGGTGACCTGACCGGCGCCCTGGACCGCCTGCGCGCGGCACAACGCCTGGCCCGCGAGTCGGCCCGGCCGGACTTCATCGAGGCGTCGGTGGTCGATGCGCGCCTGCGCCAGATCGAGGCCGAGTGGCGTTTGCGTCAGCGCGAGGAGATGGGCCGTTGAGGCGGCCTGCCGGGCTCAGCCGCGGCGGGAGAACACCCGTTCGAGCGCGATGTCGATGACCAGGCTGCACAGGCTGTAGATCACCGAGCCGATCAGTGCGGCCATGAAACTCTCGACGTGCAGGCCTTCCAGGATGCTCGCCGCGAAGTAGAACATCAGCGCATTGATCACGAACAGGAACAGGCCGATCGTGACGATCGTCACCGGCAGTGTCAGGACCACCAGCACCGGGCGCACGACCGCATTGAGCAGGCCCAGCACCAGCGCGGCAATCATGGCCGAGCCGAAGCTCTGCACCGACACACCAGGGTAGAGATGGGCCACCAGCAGCAAGGCGGCGGCCAGCAGCAGCCAGCGGGTGAGGATCTTCATGCGCCCCAGAATACCACCGGCTCACACCTTCTCACGTCTCCACCATGCCGGCCAGGCTCAGCCAGGCGCAGGCCAGTGAACCCAGCACCCGCCCGCGGCCGGCGTCGGCCGCCGACTCGGGCATCGGCGCGTCGCCCTTGGGCCGGCGCAGGTCCAGCACTTCGTCGGGCCGCAGTTCGTCGAGCAGTTCGGGCAGTGGCCCGCGCGCGAGCATGCGTTCGGCGCCGGGGTGATGCTGCTCGAGCCAGTCGTCGAGTTCGCCAAACAGCTTGTGGGCCCACTTGCCGCGCCAGTGTTCGCGCGCCCCGTGCGACACCCACTTCGACACCCGATGGGTCATGCGCGGGGCGCAGGCCACGAGGATCCAGTGCGACTGCAGTGCGGCCGCGGCGCCGGCCGCTCGCTGGGCGAGCTGGCGGCGTGCATGGGTCGCGTCGTCGAGCAGCACCACGATCGTCCTTGCGGCAGGGGGGGTAGGCATGGGGGGCGTGGGGGTGGCCGTGTGCATGCCTCAGTCTGCCCGGGAATGCGCCACCTTCCAACGGCGGCAGGCACAAAGGCCCCGGGCCTTGCCGGGAAATGCCTGCCGGCCCCACAATCCACCCTGTCGAAAGGGGAGTAGCACCTGTTCCCCACAGGGCGGCCGCCCGTCAATACGGACGTTCCAGCACATTGAGCTGGAACGCCCGGGCCCCGCATCAGATCGGCAGCGTCGTGATGACGTTGTTGTCCTGCCCCCGCAAGACCTTTCGGCGCGATCCTGTTCAACCTTTGGAGTTTCCATGAACACCATTGCGCCCGATTGGCTCTGGGCTTTTTTCATCGTGTCCGTCCTCGTGGCACTTTTCATCGACTTCGTCGTGCTTCGCAAGCAAGGTGCGCACGAGGTGTCGGTGAAAGAGGCCCTCAACTGGTCCTTGCTGTGGGTCGCCCTCAGCTTTGCCTTCAACGGCCTGTTCTGGTGGGCCGTGGCGGCCGACCACGGCACCGCCGTGGCCAACACCCGCGCGATGGAATTCCTCACGGGCTACCTGATCGAGAAGTCGCTCGCGGTCGACAACATCTTCGTGTTCCTGATGATCTTCACCTACTTCGCGGTGCCTCCGGCCTACCAGAAGCGGGTGCTGATGATCGGCATCATCGGCGCCATCGTGCTGCGCACGATCATGATCCTGGTGGGCAGCTGGCTGCTGGCGCAGTTCCATTGGCTGCTCTATGTCTTCGGTGCCTTCCTGCTGATCACCGGCATCAAGATGTGGTGGGCGTCGGGCCAGGAGCAGAACCTGGACGACAACCCGGCCCTGAAGCTGCTGCGCCGCGTGATCCCGGTGTCCAAGGGGTTTGACGGCGAGAAGTTCTTCACCGTAGAGAACGGCAAGCGCATCGCCACGCCGCTCTTGCTGGTGGTGGCGCTGGTGGGTGTGATCGACGTGATCTTCGCGGTCGACTCCATCCCGGCGATCTTCGCAATCACGACCGACCCCTTCATCGTGCTGACCTCCAACATCTTCGCGATCCTGGGTCTGCGTGCGATGTACTTCCTGCTGGCGGCGATGGCCACCAAGTTCCACCTGCTGAGCTACGGCCTGGCGCTGATCCTGGCCTTCATCGGCACGAAGATGATGCTGATCGACCTCTACAAGATCCCGGTGTGGGCCTCGCTGGGTGTGGTCGTGAGCATCCTGGTGGCCACCATGGTGCTGAGCGTGAAGACCGCTCCGCGCATCCGCAGCGATCACGGCGCCTGAGGCGTCATCACGGGCGCGGAGCCGCCCGCCATCTTGCAGTCACGCCGGGCAGCATCAGCTGGCCCGGCGTGTTTTTTTTGCCACAAGCCGTGCGCAAGGCGCGCGCTCTGCGCGGCCGTGCGCCAGGAATTCGTTGCGGCGGCATCGGAATTTAATGGGAATCGTTATCATTAAGATTCTTTACCGATCGCTTGTCAGCCAGCCCTGAGCCCTCCGGGTTCACGTCCGCCAGCCCACCGGGTCTGCACCGCACACGCACGGACGTCCGCCAGCCAGCGTGCATTCGGTTTGTCCTTCACCGATGAACCTTCTGTTGTCTGCGGAGACTGTCCATGGCACGTCGTACACGCGCGGCTCGCACTCGCGCTTCTTCCCCTTCCCTGAATCCTGCTGCCTCGGCCCTGCTGCCCTTGGGCGCGCTGGCGGCCGGATTCGGCTTTGCCGGCCTGGCGCTGGCGCAGACGGCCCCCGCTGACACGGCCCGGGAAGCGACGCTGCCGGCGGTGACGGTCAAGGGCACGCCCGAGACGGCCAGCAAGGAAAGCCTGCGCGCCACGCGCACCGGCATCGGCAAGGGCAACCAGGCCCTGCGTGACGTGCCGCAGTCGGTCACCGTGGTGACCGAGCGGCTGATCGACGACCGCAACCTCGACGACTTCAAGGACGTGCTGCGTGCCACGGCCGGCGTGACCTTCCAGGCCGGCGAAACCGGCGAAGAAGACGTGCGCCTGCGCGGCTTCTCGCTGCAGGCGACCGGCGACATCTACATCGACGGCATGCGCGACCCGGCCCTGTATGAACGCGACACCTTCAACAACGACCGCATCGAAGTGCTCAAGGGGTCGGCGTCGATGCTGTTCGGACGCGGCTCGACCGGCGGTGTGGTCAACCAGGTCAGCAAGCAGCCCTTCCTGATGACGCAGCATGAGGTCACGGCCACGCTGGGCACCGGCAAGGAGGCGCGGCTGACCGGTGACTTCAACCTCAAGACCGGCGATGACGCGGCCCTGCGCATCAACGCGATGGTGCACGAGGCCGACAACTGGGGCGCCAGCGTCAGCAAGCGCGGCATCGCGCCGACCTTCCGCTGGGGCATCGGCACGCGCGACGAATTCTCGGTCGGGCTGTACCACCTGAACTACGACAACAACCCGGGCTACAACCACCCGTGGTTCCTGGTCGACGGCAAGCTCAAGCCCACGCTGCCGGCGCGCAACTTCTACGGCCTGGACAGCGACTTCCTGCGCGGCGAGGCCACCTACGGCACGCTCAGCCACATCCACCGCTTCAGCGGCGGCGGCGAGCTGAAGACAGCGCTGCGCCACGGGCACTTCCGCCGCAACCTGTGGACCAGCGTGATCCGCTTTGGCACGACCGACGGCCAGCCCACCACCATCGACAACCTGAGCCGTGACACGATCATCACCCGCACGCCCAAGGGCCGGGTGGGCGTGAGCGACATCACCACGCTGCAAAGCGACTACAGCAACCAGTTCGACTGGGGTGGCCGACGCCACAGCCTGATCGCCGGCGTGGACGTCAATGATGAAAAGGCCCAGCGCAACAACAACTTCGCCGGCCCGGCCAGCGGCCTGACGACCACCGTCGGCAACCCCGATGCCGGCCAGTCCCGTCCCGACCCGCGCGGCACGGCACCGCTGAACACCTTCGTGGCGCGCAGCATCGGTCTGTACGTGCAGGACACCATCGAGCTCACGCCAACGGTCAAGCTGATCGCCGGCCTGCGTCACGAACACTTCAAGGCGAAGTACTGGAACACCAACGGCAGCACCTTCGACCGTACCGATTCGATGTGGAGCCCCCGCCTGGGTGCGCTGTACCAGCCCGATGAGCAGAGCTCGTACTACATCTCGTACGGCACGTCGTTCAACACCTCGGGCGACACCTACCAGTTCGCCAATGCGCGCACGGCCAACACGCCGCCCGAGAAGAGCCGCAACATCGAGATCGGCGCCAAGTACGACCTGTTCAACAACCGCCTGTCGCTCGGTACGGCGCTCTTCTATTCGCAGAAGTACAACGAGCGCAACACCGACCCCGACACCGCCGCCCAGCAGGAGCTGCTGTCGGGCAAGCGCCATGCCGCCGGGCTCGAACTCAACGTGGCCGGTCGCATCACGCCGGCCTGGGAGGCCTATGTGTCGTACACGTGGATCCCGAGCGCCAAGATCGACAAGAGCAATGTGGCCCTCAACGCCAACGGCACCGGTGCCCAGGTCGAAGGCGACCGCCCGGGGCTCACGCCCAAGCATTCCGCCAGCCTGTGGACGACCTACCGCGTGACGCCCAAGTTGCGGCTCGGCGGAGGCCTGAACTTCCGCGGCGAGCAGAACCCCGAGGGCGCGCGCCATGTCACGGCGGACAGTTTCGTCACGATGGACCTGATGGCCGAGTACCAGTTCACCGACACGGTGGCGGTCAAGTTCAACGTGGCCAACGTGACCGACAAGCTCTATGCCGACACGCTGTACCGCGGCTTCTACGGCCCAGGCGCACCGCGCACGGCACAATTGACGCTCAAGGCCACCTTCTGACCGGCTGAACGGGCTGCGGCCCGCTGCCGGCTTCGACGGGTGCTCGCGCAGGCGGCACCCGTCGTCACTTTCAGGAACCCACGATGCTGCTTCACCTTCGCCAGGTCCTGACGCCCGAGGAACTGGGCCAGGCCCGCCAGTGGCTGGACCAGGCCGACTGGATCGACGGGCGCACGACGGCCGGTGCACAGGCCGTGCAGGCCAAGAACAACCAGCAGCTGCGCCAGGACAGCGACGTGGCCCGCTGGCTGCAGGCCCTGGTGCTGCAGGCGTTCGAGCGCCATGCCATGTTCTTCTCGGCCACGCTGCCGCGCAAGATCTTCAACCCGCTGTTCAACCGCTACGGCGGCCAGAGCAACCACTACGGCCGCCATGTGGACGGTGCCGTGCTGCACTCCCAGTCCACCGGCGAGCGGGTTCGCTCCGACGTGAGCTGCACGCTCTTCCTGAGCGAACCCGACGAATACGACGGCGGTGAACTCGTCATCGACGACACCTATGGCAGCCAGCGCGTGAAGCTGCCCGCCGGTGATGCGGTGATCTACCCGGGCACGAGCGTTCACGGCGTGAACCCGGTCACCCGCGGTCACCGGGTGGCCAGCTTCTTCTGGATCGAGAGCATGGTGCGCAGCGACGAGCAGCGTCGCCTGCTGTTCGACTTCGACATGAACCTGCTGCGGCTGCGCCAGCAGTCCGGCGAGTCCGACCTGGCGGTGGCGCTCAGCGGCACGTACCACAACCTGCTGCGCATGTGGGCAACCACCTGATGAAGCAGCAGCCACCGGCTTCACCGCCGCGCATCCCCCCCGGCGTCGTGGCGCTGGCCGACTACGAGGCCGCAGCCCGCGAGCGGCTGGATGCGGCCACCTGGGCCTATGTGCAAGGTGGCGCGGGCGACGAACTCACCTGTCGCGCCAACCGTGACGCCTGGGATGCCTTGCAACTGCACCCGCGCGTGCTGCGGCCGCTGGCCGGCGGGCACACCCGCACCGAGCTGCTGGGCCGCACCCTGAGCCATCCCATCCTGCTGGCGCCGACGGCCTACCAGACCCAGGTGCATCCGGACGGTGAACTGGCCACCGCGCACGCCGCCGCGGCACAGGAGGCCGGCCTCGTGCTGAGCATCCAGGCGGGCACACCGATGGAGCCAGTGGCGCGGGTGATGCTGGCTGAACCTCGCCGTGGGCCGCTGTGGTTGCAGTTCTATTTCTTCTCGACCGATCGCGCCGCGCTGCGCTCGGTGATCGAGCGTGCCGAGCAGGCAGGCTTTGAAGCGCTGGTGATCACCGTCGACGCCCCGGTCAGTGGTGCCCGCGACCGTGAGCGCCGTGCCGGCTACCGCCTGCCGCCGGGAGTGTCGGCCGTCAACCTGGCCGGACTGATGTCATCGGCCCCGTCACGGCCCCTGGCCGAGGGGCAGAGCGCGCTGTTCGATGACCTGCTCCATGCGGCACCGACCTGGGACGACATCGCCTGGCTGCGCAGCGTCACCCGCCTGCCGGTGCTGCTCAAGGGCGTGTTGCACGAGGCCGATGCCCGCGAGGCGGTGGCCGCAGGCGTGCAGGGCCTGCTGGTGTCCAACCATGGCGGGCGCACGCTGGACACGGCGGTGGCCACGGCCTGGGCGCTGCCGCGGGTGGTCGAGGCTGTGCAGGGGCAAGTGCCGGTGCTGGTCGACGGGGGCATCCGGCGCGGCACCGACGTGCTCAAGGCCGTTGCACTCGGGGCGCGCGCGGTGCTGGTCGGACGGCCCTATGTGCATGCGCTGGCCTGCGCCGGTGCGCTGGGGGTGGCGCATGTGCTGCGCCTGCTGCGCGACGAACTGGAGATCGCGATGGCGCTGTGCGGCTGCGCGACGCTGGCCGAGGTCCGACCCGAGATCCTCGTCAGGCGCTGAGGCGTGCCGGCCTCGCCGCGGCCGACGAGGGCTCCGGCGTGGCCCAGGACGGTGGCAACTGGTCGAGCACCCGGCGTGCATCGAGCGAGCGGATCGGCACGTTGAGGTCGGTGGGGATGCGCTCGTGCGCCTGCAGCGCCATGTAGCGCAGCGCACTGACACGCAGGAACGAAGCGAAGTTGCCGATCTCGCCGCGCGCCGCGAGCAGCTCGTCGTAGAGCCGCTCGAGCAGCTGCGTGACGCTCATGCCGTCGCGCTGGCCGATCTCGGCCAGCACCTCCCAGTAGAGGTTTTCCAGTCGCAGGCTGGTGACCACCCCATGCAGGCGCACGGAGCGGGTACGCGACGCGTAGGAGTCCGGGTCGGCCCGGATGAAGATTTCGCACATGGATGCCTCTCCTCGGTGCCGCGGCCGCGCGGGCCGCAGCACCGACGATAGCCGCTTTGCGGCGGCCCGGGGCATTTTCAGTGGGTGATGCGTGTGCCCAGCACCGCCAGGAACTGCGCCAGCCACGCCGGATGGGCCGGCCATGCCGGTGCGGTGACCAGCACGCCGTCGGTCACGGCCTGATCGACGGCGATGTCGGCAAAGCTCGCACCCGCCAGCTCGACCTCGGCCGCGCAGGCCGGATAGGCCGACACCCGCTTGCCCCGGATCACACCGGCAGCGGCAAGCAGCTGCGCGCCGTGGCAGATCGCCGCGATCGGCTTGCCGGCCTTGGCGAAGTGCTGCACCAGCGCGATCACCTTCGGATTCATGCGCAGGTACTCGGGCGCGCGGCCACCCGGCACCACGAGCGCGTCATAGGACTCGGGCTTCACCTCGTCGAAGCTGGCATTGAGCGTGAAGCGATGGCCGGGCTTTTCGGAGTAGGTCTGGTAGCCGTCGAAGTCGTGGATGGCGGTCATCACCCAGTCGCCCGCCTTCTTGTCCGGGCACACCGCATGCACCGTGTGGCCGACCATCGTGAGCGCCTGGAAGGGCACCATCGTTTCGTAGTCTTCGCCGAAGTCGCCGGCGATCATCAGGATCTGCTTGGCCATGTCTGGGTCTCCTCGCAAGGGTTGATCGGGCCTGCTCTGAGCGGCCTGGCCGGCAGCGCAAGCAGGCTCGACCATTGTGGAAACGACGCGCGCACGGTGGGTAACAGCGGGCTACTTCAGTGCCGCGCACGTCGTCGCAGCGACCACACCGCGCCCCATGGCGACCACAGTGACGTGACGCCGCGACAAAACCGCACGCGCACTGGGCAAAACGCTTGATTTCCCTGGGAAACCTGCTTCTCAATGCAGCACACACGCAGTACCATTCGCGACGCAGGTGTTTGGCAGGAATCGAGAGCTCATGCGGCCTTCGCCCCAACCCGGCACATCAGTCAATCACTTGATGGAGAAATTCGACATGGCAACTGCGAAGAAGGCTCCCGCCAAGACGGCGGCAGCGAAGAAGGCCGCGCCCGCCAAGAAGGCGGCACCGGCCAAGAAGGCGGC
>CBFGPV010000053.1:0-23850 GCA_965650765.1 uncultured Burkholderiales bacterium | reverse complement strand
CGATCCGGGCCGACTCGCCCCGGCTGGTCGTGCTCAGGCCCACGAACACATGGGCGACCCGGGCATCCGAGATGCGGTAGTTGAACTCGGTCACGCTGCGCTGGCCCAGCAGCTCGCAGAAGCGGCGGAAGCTGCCGCGCTCCTCGGGGATGGTCACGGCCAGCAGCGCCTCGCGTTCCTCGCCCACCTCGGCGCGTTCGGCCACGAAGCGCAGGCGGTCGAAGTTCATGTTCGCGCCGCAGGTGATCGCCACGAAGGTCTTGCCCTTGCAGCGGTGCGTGTCCACGTACTGCTTGATGGCCGCCACGCTCATCGCGCCCGAGGGCTCCAGGATGCTGCGAGTGTCCTGGAAGACGTCCTTGATGGCCGCACACACCGCATCGGTGTCGACCACGATGAACTCGTCGACCAGCTTGCGCGCGATGCGGAAGGTCTCTTCACCCACCAGCTTCACGGCGGTGCCGTCGGCAAACAGCCCCACGTCATGCAGCTGCACCCGCTTGCCGGCGCGCACCGAGCGCACCATGGCGTCGGAATCCTCGGTCTGCACGCCGATCACCTTGATCTCCGGACGCACGGCCTTGATGTAGTTGGCCACGCCCGAGATCAGCCCGCCGCCACCGATGGCTACAAACACCGCGTCGACGGGGCCCTGCACCTGGCGCAGGATCTCCATGGCGATCGTGCCCTGGCCCGCGATCACGTCCGGATCGTCGAACGGATGCACGAAGGTCAGGCCCTTTTTCTTCTCGAGCGCGATGGCGTGCTGGTAGGCGTCGGTGTAGCTTTCACCGTGCAGCACGACCTCGCCGCCCAGCGATTGAACGGCGTCGACCTTCACCTGTGGTGTGGTCACCGGCATCACGATCACGGCCTTGCACCCCAGGCGTGCGGCACTGAGCGCTACGCCCTGGGCATGGTTGCCCGCCGACGCACAGATCACCCCGCGCTTGAGCTGTTCCGGGCTCAGGTGGGCCATCTTGTTGTACGCGCCTCGCAGCTTGAAGCTGAACACCGGCTGGTTGTCCTCGCGCTTGAGCAGCACCCGGTTGCCCAGGCGTTCGCTCAGATGGCGGGCCGGCTCCAGCTCGGTCTCGATGGCCACGTCGTACACCCGTGCATTCAGGATCTTCTGGAGATAGTCCGCCGGCGTCAGGTGGCGGCGGGCCGCTGCCGCAGGGGCGGCCTTGCGCGCGGCGCCTGGCTTGGCAGCCGCCTTCGAGGCGGTGCGGGTCGGGTGGGTTGTACGAGTGGTGGCGCGTGCCATGAATGTCCTCCAGCAGGGCGAAGGATGATACGCGAGGTGCCAAGACTGCCCGACCGACCCGGAGCACAAAGAAAAAGGCCCGAAACCGTGAGGCTTCGGGCCCAATCCACCAAAGGAGGAGGTGGAGGAGACAACTGGTTCGATGAATCGCTGGCACCGTGGCAGCCTCTGGCGGCTGTTACATGTTCACCGTGCCGTGTCAATCGGCGCTTTCATCAGATGGCTGCAGTTTAGTCGATCGGATGGTGCGTTGCAACAAGAAATACAGGTTGCAACCGGGGCTGCCTGGGGGAATCGCATGCCAGAATTTGGATGCGCCGCACAATGTTGCGACTTTCTTCACACCTTCAGTCAAAGTCCAGGATCACCATGGAATGCACCATCAACTGGATGCCCGCCTCGGGCATGGCCTTTTCGGCGGAAACCGGCAGCGGTCATGTGCTGACGATGGACGGCGCGCCGGACGGCGGCGGGCGCAACCTGGCGCCGCGCCCCATGGAAACCGTGCTGGCAGGCACGGGCGGTTGCACCGCCTATGACGTGGTGCTGATCCTCAAGCGGGGCCGCCACGACGTGCGGGGCTGCCAGGTGCAGGTCAAGGCCGAGCGGGCCGACACCGATCCCAAGGTCTTCACCTCGATCCACATGCACTTCGTCGTGACCGGCAAGGGGCTGGCCGAGGCCGCCGTGCAGCGGGCGATCCAGATGTCGCACGAGAAGTACTGCTCGGCCAGCATCATGCTGGGCAAGACAGCCGAGATCACCACCAGCTTCGAACTGGTCGAGGGCTGAGACGGCACCTCGCCGGCGTCCACGGTGCCCGCCTGCGTGCAGGTTCAGAGATAGTGCGCGGTGGTCGTCATGACCTTGGCGGCGGCCCGCATGCCCAGGCGCACCGGCAGGGGCAGCGGCACGGCGCCGGCCTGCTCGGCCTGCAGCGCATGACGCGCCTCGTCGTCCTTCATCTGGTGCACGATCACCCGTGAGCTTGCGTCCTGGGCTGGCAGGCGGTCGAGGTGGCTTTCAAGGTGCTGTTCGACCTGGCGCTCGGTTTCAACCACAAATCCCAGGCTCACGCGGTCGCCTCCCAGCCGGCCGGCCACCAGGCCGATGCCGAAGGCGCCCGCATACCACAGCGGGTTCAGCAGGCTGGTGCGGTCGCCCAGTTCGTCCAGGCGTTGTTCGGTCCAAGCCAGGTGGTCGGTTTCCTCGCGGGCGGCCGCCTCGAAGTGTTCGCGCAGCTCCGGGCTGCGAGTGGTCAGGGCCTGCGCGGTGTAGAGCGCCTGGGCGCAGACCTCGCCCACATGGTTGACCCGCATCAACGAGGCCGACAATTTGCGCTCCGCCTCGTCCATCAGCGGCAGCTCGCGGCTGTCCGGGCGGGGGCAGGGGCGCGAGGCGCGATGTACCCCGAACACGGTACGCAATGCGTTGTCAGCCGTACCGAGGGCGATGTCGACAAATGATCGAGGTTGGCGGCTCATGACGTTCCTGTCGATGCTGGCAAGAGGTGAGTTCAAGCATAACGCGCCGAAGGCCATCGGGGAAAGCCACTAGGGCCGCCAGCTCGTCGGGGTCGCATGACCGGGCTCGTTGTGATTAGGCAACAAACCCCGCAGTTCACGGCGATTAGTTCTGGCCTCAGCCGCGGGCCTCTGGTGGAATAGCGCCAGCTTCCGCTGAGGAGGTTGGCCTGGGCTGCCACGAAGCACGTTCAGGACCTCTTGTTCAACCTAGGAGATAGTTGCAATGAAAAAATCTCTTCTCGCTCTCGCCGTGCTGGGTGCTTTTGCTGGCGCTGCGTCTGCGCAGTCTTCCGTGACCCTGTATGGTCGCGTTGACTTGAGCCTGGCTCGTAACGTCGGCTCTGATGATCTGGTCATGCAGAACGGCTCCGGCAGCCGTCTGGGCGTGCGTGGTGTGGAAGACCTCGGTGGCGGTCTGAAGGCCTTCTTCAACATCGAGCATCGTTTCAATGCCGACACCGGCACCAACCCCAATGCCCGCTTCTGGCACGGCCGTTCGCTGGTCGGTCTGGAAGGTGGCTTCGGCAAGGTCAGCCTGGGTCGTGAATACACCCCGGCGTTCCTGAAGTCGCAACTGGTGGCTGATCCGTGGGGCTGGGATACCGTGGCTGCCAACAACATCGCTACCGGCGGCCTGATCGCTCCGGTGCGTGCCGACAACTCCATCACCTATGACTTCGCCGCTGCTGGTTTCAGCCTGGGCGCTCAAGTCGCGCTGAAGGAAGCTGGCGACAAGAATGGCTTCTCGCTGGGTGCTCAGTACGCTGCTGGCCCGCTGGTGGTTGGTTTCGGCCATGACCGTCCGGTCAACACCGAAGACACCAACTGGACCACGCTGAACGGTTCGTTCGACCTGGGCATGGTCAAGCTCGGCGCCCTGTTCGGTACCGGCAAGCTGGCTGGCTCCAAGCACCGTTCGTGGCTGCTGTCGGCTGTCGCTCCTCTGGGCGGCGGCGAACTGCGCGCTTCCTACTCGCAGCTGCGCAACACCACCGCTGACGTGACCGCTTCGCGCCAGTTCGGCATCGGCTACCACTACGCCATGTCCAAGCGCACCACCGTGTACGCCGACCTCGTCAACGACAGCAAGCGCGTCGACGACAACAAGACCGGCTTCGACGTCGGTATCAAGCACAACTTCTGATCCGGCGCTTGCCTTGCGCAAGCCCGACCATCAGACAGTGTGAAAAGGCCGCCTTCGGGCGGCCTTTTTCGTGAGAGCGCATCAGGTTCGGCAGCAGTACAAGGTGAATCATGCGGTGGTGGTGGATCGTGAGTGTCGGGGTGTTCGGTCTGGCCGGTTGTGCCGGCACGGGACATGCGCCCAGTGCCAGTCTGCCCGCGCCTCCTGACGGAGCGCCGATGCTCGAGACACCGCTGACTCAGCGCACCTGGTCGGAGCAACGCCTGCCGGGCAAGCGCCCCACGGTCTACCGGCATGCACGCAAAGGGACCACCACCCTGGTGCACGCGCGCTCCGAGAAGTCGGCCAGTTTGTGGCGCCATACCCTCATCGAGCGCACCCAGGCACCGCGTCAGTTGAGCTTTTCATGGTGGGTGCCAGCCCTGATGCATGAGGCCACGGTCGGCGAACGCGATCTGGACGATGCACCCGCGCGCGTCGTGCTGGCTTTCGATGGCGACCATGCGCGGTTGTCGCCACGCAACAACATGCTGTTCGAATTGGCCCACACCCTGTCGGGTGAAAGGCCACCATTTGCCACGCTGATGTACGTCTGGGATGCCAAGGCCCCAGTCGGCAGCGTGATCGTCAATGGCCGCACCGACCGCATCCGCAAGATCGTCGTCGACTCCGGTCCGTCGAAACTGCGCCAATGGCGGGTGCACCAGCGCAATGTGGCCGAGGACTTTCGGCGCGCTTTCGGTGAGGACCCCGGCCCCTTGATGGCCGTGGCCTACATGACCGACAGCGACAACACACAAAGCGCAAGCGAGGCCTGGTACGGGCCGCTGGCCCTCGACTGAGGCGCCGCTATTGCACCGCCAATGCGCTGTTTGTCCTGCAGCGCAGAAATCTCCAGCTTTTTGCATCTGCATAGAGGGTTTGCACCAGATCGGTGATTCGGGCTTCCCCCTTTGACGAGCGGCACGCGTTTTGCTGATCATTCACACTTTCAATATTTCCCCGAGGTTCACCTCATGTTCAAGCGCTATGCCCTGACGGCCGTTGCGGCCGCGACCGTGGCCCTGTCGGGCCTGATGGCTCCCCTTGCTGCCCAGGCCAAACCCTTCAAGTGGGCGAGCCAGGGCGAAATCGCCACCTGGGACATCCATTCGCAGAACAACGCTCTGCAGAACGGTTTGCATGCCAATGTGTATGAGTCGCTCGTGTACTACAACAGCCGCACTTTCCAGGTCGAGCCGGTGCTGGCCACCTCGTGGCGTGAAGTGAGCCCCACGCAATGGCGCTTCACCCTGCGCCGGGGCGTGAAGTTCCATGACGGCAGCACGATGACGGCCGACGACGTGGTGTTCTCGCTGCAGCGCGCGATGGCCAAGACCTCGAACTTCACGATCTATGCCCAGGGCATCGACAAGGTCGTGAAGGTCGACGACGGCACGGTCGACGTGATGCTGAAGTCGCCCAACCCGGTGCTGCTGCGCCAGCTCACCGAGCTGCGCATCATGAACAAGGCCTGGGCCGAGAAGAACAACTCGGTCGACCCCAAGGACATCAAGACCAAGGACGAGAATTTCGCCCACCGCAATGCCAATGGCACCGGCCCGTACAAGCTGAAGTCGTGGCAAGCCGATGTGCGCATGGTCATGGAGCGCAATCCCGACTGGTGGGGCACGATGGACGGCAACGTCACCGAGATCATCTACACCCCGATCAAGTCCGACGCAACCCGCATTGCGGCGCTCCTGTCGGGTGAGGTCGACCTGGTGCTCGACCCGACACCCCAGGATCTGGCACGCCTGCGCAGCAATGCGGCGCTGAAGGTGATCGATGGCGTCGAGAACCGCACCATCTTCCTGGGCATGGACCAGTTCCGCGACGAGCTCCCGGGCTCGAACGTGAAGGGCAAGAACCCGCTGAAGGACCGCCGCGTGCGCATGGCCCTCTACCAGGCCATCGACGCCGAGGCGATCACCAAAAACATCATGCGTGGCCTGGGCCAGGCCACGGGTGCTCTGGTGGCGCCCCAGGTGGCGGGCTGGACCGAGGCGGTGCACAAGCGCCACCCGTACGACCCGGAGGCCTCGAAGAAGCTGCTGGCCGAAGCGGGTTACCCCGGCGGGTTCGAAGTCGATTTCGCCTGCCCGAACAACCGCTACATCAACGACGAGGAAATCTGCCAGGCCGTCACGGCCATGTGGGCCCGCATCGGCGTGAAGGCCAAGCTGCGCACGATGCCGCTGGTCACCTACTTCCCGATGATCCAGCGCTACGAAGCCAGCATCTACATGCTGGGCTGGGGCGTGCCGACCTTCGATTCGCTCTACAGCCTGCAGTCGCTCGTACGCACCGTGGGGACCGGCGGTGACGGCAACTACAACGTGGGCCGGTTCTCGAACCAGCGCATGGACTACCTGGTCGACCGCATCAAGAGCGAGACCGATGCGCCGGTGCGCTCGCGCATGCTGACCGAGGCCCTGCAGTTGCAGAACACCGAGGTCGCCCACATTCCGCTGCACAACCAGGTCATCCCCTGGGCGATGAAGAAGAACATCGAGGTCGTTCATCGCGCGGACAACCGCATCGACATGCGCACCGTCAAGGTGAACTGATCATGTCGACGGCACGCTGCCTGCCCAGCCGGCAGGCGTGCCTGTTTCCTGCCGCAGGCCCCGATACGGTGGCCTGCGGGCCCCGCCTTTCCGGGACGCCCCGGGCCACAAGCCCGGCGGCGTCTTCACAGCCTGGATAACGTCTCCATGCTCGTCTTCATTCTTCGTCGCCTCGTGCAGGCCGTGGTCGTCATGCTGTCCGTGGCGTTCATTGCCTTCATGCTGTTCCAGTACGTGGGCGATCCGGTCACCAACATCCTGGGCCAGGACGCCACACCCGAGCAGCGCGACCAGATGCGTGCCGACCTGGGTCTGGACCAGCCCTTCCCGGTGCAGTTCGGCCGGTTTGTCTTCAATGCGGTGCAGGGCGAGTTCGGCCTGAGCCTGCGCCAGGGCCAGAAGGTCTCGACACTGATCGTCGAGCGCTTCCCGGCCACGCTGGAGTTGTCGCTGGTGGCAGCGGCGCTGGCCCTGATCGTCGGCATCCCGATGGGGGTCTACACGGCCCTGCGACGCGGCAGCTTCATGTCGCAGGTGATGCTGACCTTCTCGCTGCTGGGGGTGTCGTTGCCGACCTTCCTGATCGGCATCCTGCTGATCCTGGTGTTTGCCGTCACCCTGAAGGTGCTGCCGAGTTTCGGCCGCGGCGAGGTCGTGGCGCTTGGTGCCTGGACCACCGGCCTGCTCACGCCCACCGGCTGGAAGCACCTGATCCTGCCGTCGGTCACGCTGGCGGTGTTCCAGCTCACGCTGATCATGCGCCTGGTGCGTGCCGAGATGCTGGAGGTGCTGCGCACCGACTACATCAAGTTCGCGCGCGCCCGGGGCCTGTCGAACCGTGCCGTGCACTTCGGCCATGCGCTGAAGAACACCCTGGTGCCCGTCATCACCATCACCGGCCTGCAGCTGGGTTCGCTGATCGCCTTTGCCATCATCACCGAGACGGTGTTCCAGTGGCCGGGCATGGGGCTGCTGTTCATCCAGGCGGTCACGTTTGCCGACATCCCGGTGATGGCGGCCTACCTGTGCCTGATCGCGCTGATCTTCGTGGTCATCAACCTGATCGTCGACCTGCTGTACTTTGCGGTCGACCCGCGCCTGCGTGTCGATCGGGCGGGTGGGCACTGAGCGGGAGGCCGGCCATGCTGATGACCCATCCTGATGGCATCTTCAGCCGTATCGCCCAGTTCCACCCCGAGCTCACGGCGTTCCGGCGCGACCTGCATGCCCACCCCGAACTGGGCTTCGAGGAGGTGCGCACCGCCAACCGGGTGGTCGAGGCGCTGAAGCTCACCCGCGTGGACGAGATCCACACCGGCATCGCCCGCACTGGCGTGGTGGCGGTGATCCACGGGCGAGAGCGGCGTTCGGGGCGGATGATCGGGCTGCGCGCCGACATGGACGCGCTGCCCATGCGCGAGGAGAACGACTTTGCCTGGCGCTCGTCCAAGGTCGGCCTGATGCATGGCTGCGGCCATGACGGCCACACGACCATGCTGGTCGGCGCGGCGCGTTATCTCGCCGAAACCCGCCAGTTCGACGGTTCGGTGTGCTTGATCTTCCAGCCGGGCGAGGAGGGCTATGCCGGTGCCCGCGCGATGATCGACGACGGCCTGTTCGAGCGTTTCCCGGTCGACGAGGTGTATGCCATGCACAACTGGCCGCACCTCGACGCCGGCCGGGTGGGCGTGAGCCCGGGCCCGATGATGGCGGCGGCCGATCGCATCGAGATCACGGTCAACGGCAAGGGCGGGCATGGCGCCCACCCGCACCTGACGGTCGATCCGGTGCTGGTGGCGGCCCACATCATCACGGCCGCCCAGAGCCTGGTGTCGCGCAACGTGAGTCCGTTCGACAACGCGGTGGTCAGCATCTGCGCGGTGCAAGGGGGCGACACCGGGGCCATGAGTGTGGTGCCGCGCCAGGCCCGCCTGGTCGGCACGGTGCGCACCTTCAAGCCGCAGGTGCAGGACATGATCGAAGAGCGTCTGGGGCGCCTGGTGGAATCGGTGGCACTGGGTTTCGGTGCGTCGGCCTCGCTGAAGTACGAGCGCATCTACCCGGCCACCATCAACTCCGAACGCGAAGCGCAGTTCGCGGCGGACGTGGCCGCGCGCCTGGTGGGCGAAGACCGTGTCGTGCGCGACCTGCCGCCCAGCATGGGCGCCGAGGACTTCTCCTTCATGCTGCAGGTCAAGCCAGGTGCCTACCTGCGGCTGGGGCAGGCCCGCGACGCCGCTGGCGACACCGGGTGTTTCCTGCACAACAGCCGCTACGACTTCAATGACGACATCCTGCCGCTCGGTTCGGCACTTCTCGCCTCGCTCGCAGAACGCGCGATGCCTCTCCAGCCCTCGACTTCAAACTAGGAGGACGATATGAAACTGAAACTCTCGCTGCTGTCCCTGGCCCTGGCTGCCGCTTGCGGCGTGGTGTCGGCCAAGACGGTGCGCATCGCCAACCAGGGCGATGCGCAGTCGATGGATCCGCATTCGCTGAACGAATCCCTGCAACTGAGCTTCACCGGCAATGTGTACGAGCCGCTGGTGGGGCGCGACAAGAACCTGCAGCTCACGCCGGCGCTGGCCACCTCGTGGACCCAGCCCAGCCCCACCGTGTGGCGCTTCGAGCTGCGCAAGGGCGTGCAGTTCCATGACGGCACGCCCTTCACCGCCGACGACGTGGTCTTCACCTTCAAGCGTGCGGCCGGCGACGGCTCGGACATGAAGAGCTACACCTCGTCGATCAAGGAAGTGCGCAAGGTCAACGACCATGTCGTCGAGATCGAGACGACCGCGCCTTTCCCCATCCTGCCCGACGTGATCTCGCTCGTGTACATCATGAGCAAGAAGTGGTGCGAAGAGAACAAGGCCCTCACGCCGGTCGACCGGCGCAAGGGCATCGAGAACACCGCCAGCTTCAAGACCAACGGCACCGGGCCGTTCCGCACCCGTGAGCGCCAGCCCAACACCCGCACGGTGCTGGTGCGCAACCTGAACTACTGGGACAAGGTCGAGAGCAATGTCGAGGAGGTGGTCTTCACCCCCATTGGCAACGATGCGACCCGCGTGGCCGCGCTGCTGTCGGGTGAGGTCGACGTGATGGAGCCGGTGCCGCTGCAGGACGTGGACCGCCTGAAGTCGGCGTCCAACCTCAAGGTGATGCAGGGCCCCGAGCTGCGCACCATCTTCCTGGGCATGGACCAGAAGCGTGACGAGCTGCTGTTCTCCAGCGTGAAGGGCAAGAATCCGTTCAAGGACGTGCGTGTGCGCCGCGCGTTCTACCAGGCCATCGACATCGAGACGATCAAGACACGGGTGATGCGCAATGCGGCCGCACCGACCGCGCTGATGATCGCTCCGGGCATCAAGGGTTTCGTGCCCGAGATGAACAAGCGTCTGCCCTATGACCCGGAAGCCTCGAAGAAGCTGCTGGCCGAGGCGGGCTATCCGAACGGTTTCGAGGTCGGGATGAACTGTCCGAACGACCGTTACGTCAATGACGGCGAGATCTGCCAGGCGATTGCGGCCAACCTCGCCCGCGTGGGTGTGAAGGTCAATCTGCAGGCCGAGACCAAGGTCACGTACTTCCCGAAGATCCTGTCGCGCAACACCAGCTTCTACCTGCTGGGCTGGACCCCGGGCACCTACGACTCGCACAACCCGCTGACCTCGCTGATGGCCACGCCGAACGACAAGGGCCAGGGCCAGTTCAACCTCGGCTCGTACAGCAACGCGAAGGTGGATGAACTGACGCTGAAGATCCAGTCCGAGACCGACCAGGCCAAGCGCAACGCGATGATCGCCGAAGCGTTCAAGATCCATGCCGATGAGGTGGGCCACATCCCCCTGCATCAGCAGGCGCTGGCGTGGGCGATGAAGCGCAACATCGACCTGGTCCAGCTGGGCGACAACTTCATGCCCTTCAAGTGGATCGTCGTGAAGTGACGCCTGCCACCCGCTGACATCCGCCGGCCCACGAGGCCGGCGTCATGACGCCCGCCCACACGGCGGGCGCGTCATGAAGCCGCCACCCGCGTCATTCGTGACCTTTCGAGAATTTATGCAAACCACGCTCCAACGCTTCTTTGACGGCGACGTCTGGTTCAGCTTCCGCAGCTCGCCGGTGGCGATCGTCGCGGCAGTCATCGCCTTCGTCTGCATCTTCTGTGCGCTGTTCGCCAATCTGGTTGCGCCGCACAACCCCTTCGACCTTGCATCGCTCGAGCTGAGTGACTCCCGGCTGCCGCCGGCCTGGATGGAAGGTGGCAGCAGCAAGTACCTGCTCGGCACCGACGACCAGGGCCGGGACATCCTCTCCGCGCTGATGTACGGCGCGCGCATCTCGCTGTTCGTGGGGCTGGCCTCGGTGCTGCTGTCCATGATCATCGGTGTGGGGCTGGGCCTGCTCTCGGGCTTCGTGGGGGGCAAGACCGACGCCTTCATCATGCGCGTGTGCGACGTGATGCTGTCCTTCCCGTCCATCCTGGTGGCTTTGCTGATCGACGGCGTCGGCCGCGCGCTGTTCCCGAATGCCCACGAAACGCTGGCCTTCGGCGTGCTGATCCTTGCCATCTCGCTGACCGGCTGGGTGCAGTACGCGCGCACCGTGCGCGGCTCGACGATGGTCGAGCGCAACAAGGAGTATGTCCAGGCCGCCCGGGTGATCGGTGTGGCGCCGCTGCGCATCATGCGCAAGCATGTGCTGCCCAACGTGCTCGGGCCGGTGCTGGTGCTGGCGACGATCCAGGTGGCCTCGGCCATCATCACCGAGGCCACGCTGTCCTTCCTGGGCGTGGGGGTGCCGCCGACCTCACCGTCGCTGGGCACGCTGATCCGCGTGGGCAACGACTTCCTGTTCTCCGGCGAATGGTGGATCACCATCTTCCCCGGCGTCATGCTGGTGCTGATCGCGCTCAGCGTGAACCTGCTGGGCGACTGGCTGCGCGATGCGCTCAACCCGCGCCTGCGCTGAGGTGACCTCCATGAATCAGAACGCCATGAATGCTCCCCTGCTGCAGGTGAAGAACCTGCGTGTCGAATTCCCGACCCGTCGCGGCACGCTGCTCGCACTCGATGACATCTCGTTCGACATCGCCGCCGGCGAAATCCTCGGGGTGGTCGGTGAATCAGGTGCCGGCAAGTCCCTCACCGGCGCGGCCATCATCGGCCTGCTCGAGCCGCCGGGCCGCGTGGCCGGCGGGCAGATCCTGCTCGAAGGCCGGCGCATCGACAACCTCGGCTACGAAGAGATGCGCCGCGTGCGCGGCCGCCAGATCGGTGCGATCTTCCAGGACCCGCTGACCTCGCTGAACCCGCTGTACACGGTGGGCCGCCAGCTCGTCGAGACCATCCAGACGCACCTGCCGGTCAGCGCTGCCGAGGCCCGTGAGCGGGCCATCCAGCTGCTGCGCGACACCGGCATCCCGGCCCCCGAGGCGCGGGTCGACCACTACCCGCACCAGTTTTCCGGCGGCATGCGCCAGCGGGTGGTGATCGCCCTGGCCCTGGCCGCCGAGCCCAAGCTGATCGTCGCCGACGAGCCGACCACCGCGCTGGACGTGTCCATCCAGGCCCAGATCATTGCGCTGCTCAAGCGGCTGTGCAAGGAAAAGGGCGCGGCGGTGATGCTGGTCACGCACGACATGGGCGTGATCGCCGAGACCTGTGACCGTGTGGCGGTGATGTACGCCGGGCGCGTGGCCGAGATCGGCCCGGTGCACGACGTGATCCACTCACCATCGCATCCCTACACGACCGGCCTGATGGGCTCCATCCCGTCCATCGAGGACGACCGCGAACGACTCACCCAGATCGACGGCTCGATGCCGCGACTCACGGCCATCCCCAGGGGGTGTGCCTTCAACCCGAGGTGTCCCAAGGTGTTTGAACGCTGCCGCCAGGAGCGGCCCGAACTGATGGAGGCCGGGCGCACCCGCGCGGCATGCTGGCTGGCCGATGCCACGCAGGGGAGGGCTGCAGCATGAGCGCACTGGTGCAGGTGAACGATCTGGCGAAGATCTTCGACGTGTCGGCCCCGTGGCTGAACCGTGTTGTCGAACGCAAGCCCAAGCAGTTCGTGCATGCCGTGGACGGCGTGAGCTTCTCGATCGAGAAGGGCAAGACGCTGGCGCTGGTGGGCGAGTCGGGCTGTGGCAAGAGCACCGTGGCCCGTCTGCTGGTCGGGCTGTACAACCCGTCGCGCGGCAACGTGAGCTTTGACGGGCAGAACACCACGCGCGCGCTGGAGAGTGCCGAAGGGCGCGTGCTGCGCCGGCGCATGCAGATGATCTTCCAGGACCCCTACGCCAGCCTGAACCCGCGCTGGAAGGTCGCCGACATCATCGCCGAGCCGATCCGCGAGCACGGCCTGCTGTCCGACAAGTCCCAGATCCGCACCCGTGTGGGTGAACTGCTGTCGTCGGTGGGCCTGGCCCCGGCCGACATGGAGAAGTTCCCGCACCAGTTCTCGGGCGGGCAGCGCCAGCGCATCTCGATCGCCCGGGCGCTGGCCACGCAGCCGGAGTTCCTGGTGTGCGACGAGCCGACCTCGGCATTGGACGTGTCGGTGCAGGCGCAGGTGCTCAACATCATGAAGGACCTGCAGCGCGAGCGGGGCCTGACCTACCTGTTCATCTCGCACAACCTCGCGGTGGTGCACCACGTGGCTGATGACGTCGGCGTGATGTACCTGGGGCGCCTGGTCGAGCTTGCGCCCAAGCGCGATCTGTTCGACCGTCCTCGCCATCCGTACACCCGCATGCTGCTCGACGCGATTCCGGACATCCACATGACTGGCCGCGCACGCACGCCGGTGCAGGGCGAGGTGCCCAATCCGCTCAACCCGCCCAGCGGCTGCGCCTTCCACCCGCGCTGCCCGCATGCCAATGCCCGGTGCTCCAGCGAGCGCCCGGTGCTCAAGGAGATCCAGGGCATCCGCATTGCCTGCCATGCCGTGGAGGAAGGCCGCATCTGACGCCGCCAGCGGCCAGGGGGTGCCCGCGCAGGGCGGCCGGGCCGGCCGCTCAGCGCGTGGCGTAGGGGTCGTCGAAACCCAGGCCGGCGAGCACGTCGGTTTCGCGCGCTTCCATGGCCTCGGCCTCTTCGGCATCGTCCTCGTGGTCGTAGCCCTGCGCATGCAGCGTGCCGTGCACGAGCAGGTGCGCATAGTGCGCCTCCAGCGACTTGCCGAGCTCCCGGGCCTCGCGTTCCACCACCGGGGCGCACAGGATGAGGTCGGCGCTGACCACCGGCTCGTGGCTGTAGTCGAAGGTCAGCACATTGGTGGCGTAGTCGCGCTGGCGGAACTCGCGGTTCAGGCGCTGGCCTTCCTCGGCGTCGACCACCCGCACGGTGATCTCGCCCGGGGCTTCCAGCGCGGCGCGGATCCAGCGCTGCACCTTGTGGCGCGGCAGCACGCTGCGGTGTGAAGGGTCGGCAAACTGCAGCGACAGGCTCAGCTCGGGGCGGCGTTTCATGCTCAACCCTGCTCCGGCTTGCGCGCCGCGTCATAGGCCTCGACGATGCGTGCGACCAGCGGGTGACGCACCACGTCGGCCGAGGTGAAGCGTGTCATCGCGATCCCGCGCACCCGGCGCAGCACCCGTTCGGCGTCGACCAGGCCGCTGGGCGTGCCGCGCGGCAGGTCGATCTGGCTCACGTCGCCGGTCACCACGGCCTTCGAGCCGAAGCCGATGCGGGTCAGGAACATCTTCATCTGCTCCGGCGTGGTGTTCTGGGCTTCGTCCAGGATCACGAAGGCGTGGTTCAGCGTGCGCCCGCGCATGAAGGCCAGCGGGGCGATCTCCAGCGAGGCCTTCTCGAAGGCCTTGGTCACCCGCTCGAACCCCATCAGGTCGTACAGCGCGTCATACAGCGGGCGCAGATAGGGGTCGACCTTCTGGGTCAGGTCACCCGGCAGGAACCCCAGGCGCTCGCCGGCCTCGACGGCCGGGCGGGTCAGGATGATGCGCTGCACCGCCGAGCGCTCCAGCGCATCGATCGCACAGGCCACGGCCAGGAAGGTCTTGCCGGTGCCGGCCGGGCCGATGCCGAAGGTGATGTCGTGGCTCAGGATGTTGCGCACGTACAGCTCCTGGTTGGGCGTGCGCCCCTGCAGGTCGGCGCGCCGTGTGCGCAGCACGATGTCTTCATGCGCGGCGGCCGGTTCGCCCGCCGGGGCGGCCGGGGCCGGTTGCAGGGCCTCGTGCACCGCGAGCTGGAACTCGTCGGCCGGAATCGGCTTGCGCGCCCGGTCATAGAGGGACTGCATCAGCACCACGGCCCGTTCGGCATTGCGTTTGGCCCCCTCGATGCGGAACGATTCGTTGCGCCGGGTGATGCTCACGTCGAAGGCGGCCTCCAGCGTGCGCAGGTGCTCGTCGAGCGTGCCGCACAGATGGGCCAGTCGGATGTTGTCCAGGGGAATGAAGGCGTGGCGAAGGATCACGGTGGAGGGTGGCCGCAGGGGCCGGCCAGGCAAAGGTCGTCGACGGTTGGAATTGTCACCCCGCGGGATGGGCAGGGTGGCGGCATTCTTGCAGAATGCACGCTCATGACTTTCAAACTCGGGGTGGAACCTGCGGTGGCGGGGCGGTGCCATGTGCGCCGCATCCGGCGCATGCCGCCGTGGCGGCCGCTGCTGCACGTCTGGTGCCTGGTGGTCCTGTTGACCCTGGCCTGCGGCTGGCCGGGGCCGGCCCGGGCGAGCGAACCGGTCCTTACGCTCGACCGGGCAGTGGTCGTCGAGGAGCAGCCGTTCGACGGGCCGCGCCGCTCGGTCAACCAGCCGGTGAGCCTGCCGGACGACTGGAACGTCACCCGGCCCGGGTTCGAAGGACGCATCACCTACCGATTGAGCGTTCCCGAAAGCGCCTTGCGCGCTCCGGATGCCAATACGCTGCAGGCGATCTACATCCAGCACGCCTGCGCCAACGTGGCGGTGCGGCTCAACGGCCATCTCATCGCCCAGGACGGGCGCCTGGAGCCGCCCGTCACACGCAACTGCTACCACCCGCAGCTGGTGAACATCCCGGCCGGGCTGGTGACCCCGGGCGACAACATGATCGAGCTGCAGGTGGCGGGTTTTGCGCTGGCGCACGTGGCCGCCCGCCAGCGGGCCGGCTGGCTGTCGACCGTTGTCGTGAGCACCCAGCCCCAGCTGCGGCCGGCCTACCAGCGTGCCCTGCTGTGGAACATCACGATGCCGCAACTGGCCAGCGCCACCGTGCTGGTGCTGGGCCTGTTCATGGCCTGCCTGGCCTGGGTGCGCCACCGCGACACAGCCTACGGCTACTTCGCGATGCTGCTGGTGGGCTGGGCCTTCATCGGCGGGCGGCTGTGGATGCGCGACCTGCCGTTCGACCACTGGGCGATCGAGGTGTTCTTCAGCTGCCTGCTCGCACCGGTGGTGGCCTGCGTGGTGTTCTTCCTGCAGCGGCATGCCGGGCAGCAGCGCCGCTGGGTCGACATCGCCCTGCTGGTGCAGTGTGTGGCCGTCCCGGTGACCGTGGCCCTGGCCGGCATGGATCGTTTCTTTATCGTGACGAGCAGCTGGGCCGTGGTCTACGTGATCGAGATCGGCTGGGCCTGTGTGCACTTCCTGCGCCATGCCTGGGTCGACAACCGCCACCAGTTCTGGCTGCTCCTTGCTGTGCTGGCCACGCTGCTGACGCTGGCGGCGGCCGAAGTGGCGGTGCAGCATCGCTGGCTGAACCTGCCGATGGTGCACTACATCCATTTCGCGATGCCGCTGCTGTTCGTGGTGGTCGGTGTACGCCTCGTCCAGCAGTTCGTGCGGGCCTTGCAGGCTGCGGAGTCGGTGCGCTCCGAACTCGAACAACGCGTGAACGAAAAGGCCGGCGAGATCGAGCGCAGTTATGCCCATCTGGCCGAGCTGCGCATCGAACAGGTGGCCGAAGCCGAGCGCAAGCGCATTGCCGGCGACCTGCACGACGACCTGGGCGCCAAGCTGCTCACCATCGTCCACACCAGTGGCGACGATCGCATCTCGACGCTGGCGCGCGAGGCGCTGGAGGAAATGCGCCTGTCGGTGCGCGGGCTCACCGGCAAGCCGGTGCGCATCTCCGATGCACTGGCCGACTGGCGGGCCGAAACCGTCTCCCGGCTGGGGCAGTCGGCGGTCGAGGTCGACTGGCTCAGTGCCCACGAGAATGACGAGCGCCACCTGTCGGCGCGAGCCTATGTGCAGACCACCCGCATCCTGCGCGAGGCCGTCAGCAACATCATCAAGCACAGTGGCGCCAGCGCCTGCACGATCCGCTGCGTGATCGACGACACCGACTTCAACCTGGTGATCCAGGACAACGGCCGCGGCATCCCGATGGAACTGGACGGCAAGCTCGACCGGGGGCACGGCATGGCCAGCATGAAGCGGCGCGCCAAGCAGCTGGCAGGACAGTGCCTGGTGGAGTCCGGCCCCGGCTATGGCACCGTGATCCGGCTGACGCTGCCGCTGTGAACGCGAGAGCGGCGGACGGAGATCACCCTCCTTTGGGCGTGGAGCTGCTGGTGGCACACTGGTAACATGCCTGTGGGTCGTGCCGCTGCGCCGGCCCCGCTGTAAACCCGGACATTCCCCATCATGCACATCCTGCTGCTCGAAGACCTGCCCGAGATTCGCCAGTGGCTGAAGGGGGTGGTGACGCAAGTCTTTCCCAACGCCCTGGTGTCCGAGAGTGCACGGGTGCACGATGCGCTGGAGCAGATCACCGCGGTGCGGTTCGATCTGGCCCTGATCGACCTCGGCCTGCCCGACGGATCGGGGGTCGACGTGGTCGAGGCCCTGCGCGAGTCGCAACCGGATGCCCAGTCGGTGGTCGTGACCATCCACGACGACGACGATCACCTCTTCCCTGCGTTGCAGGCGGGTGCCTTTGGCTACGTGCTGAAGGAGCAGTCGCGCGACCTGCTGGCCGAGCAGCTGCAGCGCATCACCCAGGGCGAACCGCCGCTGTCACCCTCGATCGCCCGCCGTGTCATCGCGTACTTCGCGTCACAGGCGCGGGCCCAGCCCGCCGAGTCGACGCCGCTGCTGCCGGCCGTGTCGCTGACCGACCGGGAGAACGAGGTGCTGCTGCGGGTGGCCAAGGGATTCACACTGCCCGAGATCGGCCAGCAGCTCAGCCTGTCGCGCCACACGATCGCCGACTATGTGAAGCAGATCTACCGCAAGCTCAACGTGTCCTCGCGCGCCGAAGCGGCCCTCGAGGCGCAGCGACTGGGCCTGTTCAAGAAATCGCCGCGCTGAGCCCTGGGGCGCGGGGCAGGCATTCTGCCTCGATAATCCGTCGATGATCGGTCGTCTGACGGGCGTGATCGCGGAGAAGGCCCCTCCGCAGGTGTTGATCGATGTCAACGGCGTCGGCTATGAAGTCGACGTGCCGATGAGCACCTTCTACAACCTTCCCAATCTCGGTGAGCGCGCCAGCCTGCTCACTCACTTTGTCGTGCGCGAAGACGCGCAGATCCTGTTCGGCTTCGGCACTGCCCAGGAGCGCGAGACCTTCCGGCAGCTCATCCGCATCTCGGGCGTCGGGCCCCGCATCGCGCTGGCCATTCTCTCGGGCCTGAGCGTGGGCGAACTGGCCCAGGCCGTGAGCCTGCAGGAAGCGGCGCGCCTGACGCGCATCCCGGGCATCGGCAAGAAGACCGCCGAGCGGCTCATGCTCGAACTCAAGGGCAAGCTCGGTGCCGACCTGGCCCTGCCCGCCAGCGTGGCGAGCGAGGCCCAGGCCGATGTGCTGCAGGCCCTGGTGGCCCTGGGCTACAGCGACAAGGAAGCCGCCGCCGCCCTGAAGGCCCTGCCTGCGGATGTGGGCGTGAGTGAAGGCATCAAGCTGGCGCTGAAGGCGCTGGCACGCTGAGGCGCACATGAGCATCCAGACCGACGACCTGTCCCCGCCGGCCCGCCCGCGTGTCGTGTCGGCCGCACCGGCCTCGCCCAACGAGGAGGCCATCGAGCGGGCGCTGCGGCCCAAGGGCCTGCGCGAGTATGTGGGCCAGGCCAAGGCGCGCGAGCAGCTCGAGATCTTCATCGGGGCCGCACGCAAGCGCCAGGAGGCGCTCGACCATGTGCTGCTGTTCGGGCCGCCCGGCCTGGGCAAGACCACGCTGTCGCACATCATCGCCCATGAACTGGGGGTCAACCTGCGGCAGACCTCCGGGCCGGTGCTCGAAAAGCCCAAGGACCTCGCGGCGCTGCTGACCAACCTGGAGCGCAACGATGTGCTCTTCATCGACGAGATCCACCGCCTCAGCCCGGTCGTCGAGGAAATCCTCTATCCCGCACTCGAGGACTACCAGATCGACATCATGATCGGCGAGGGGCCGGCCGCCCGCTCGATCAAGCTCGACCTGCAGCCGTTCACGCTGGTGGGGGCGACCACGCGCGCGGGCATGCTGACCAACCCACTGCGCGACCGCTTCGGCATCGTCGCGCGACTTGAGTTTTATACCGCCGAGGAGCTGGCGCGCATCGTGACGCGCTCGGCCGGGCTGCTGGGCGCACCCATCGAGGCCGATGGCGCGCTCGAGATCGCGCGCCGTTCCCGCGGCACGCCACGCATTGCCAACCGGCTGCTGCGTCGGGTGCGCGACTATGCCGAGGTCAAGGGCACCGGGCAGATCACCGTGACGATGGCCGACAAGGCGCTGGCCATGCTCGACGTCGACCCCCAGGGCTTCGACGTGATGGACCGCAAGCTGCTCGACGCCATCATCCACAAGTTCGATGGCGGGCCGGTCGGCCTGGACAATCTCGCAGCCGCCATCGGCGAGGAGCGCGACACGATCGAGGACGTCATCGAGCCCTACCTGATCCAGCAGGGCTATCTGCAGCGCACACCGCGCGGGCGCATCGCGACACTGGCGGCCTATCGGCACCTGGGTCTGTCGGCACCCCGCCGGCCGGGCGACGACCCCTCAGGCGAGCTGTTCGGGCAGTGAGGCGGCGCGACGGCCGACACGCCCGCTGCTGATCACACCGACACCCCACAGGCCGGCGGTGATGCCCACGGCCCAGGCCAGCTGCACCGGCAGCCCCATCAGGTGCGCATGCCACAGGAACCAGGCCGTGGCGCCAAGCACCATCACGAACAGCACGGTGGCCACGAGCAGGGCGCCTCGTCCGGCGGGCGGATCGTAGCGCTGCACCTGGGCCAGGTCGAAGGCCGTTTTGGGAAAGCGCTCGGCCACGTCGGCCGGACGCCAGCCCGGTGGCTTGAGCCACACGCGCAGCTTGTCGCTCCAGCGGCGTGTGTGCCAGCTGTCCAGGGCCAGGTCCCGGTAGACCTGCAGGTTGGCCCACAGCGGGTTCCAGCTGCGCAGCGGGCTGCGGGTGCCATACACGCAGGGCTGACGGTCGTCTTCTTCCTCGAAGGTGCCGAACAGCCGGTCCCACAGGATCAGGATGCCGCCATAGTTGCGGTCCAGGTACTTGTCGTTGACGGCGTGGTGCACCCGGTGATTGCTGGGCGAGCAGAACACCCGGTCGAACCAGCCCAGCCGGCCGATCTGCTGCGTGTGCACCCAGTATTGGTAGAGCAGGTCGATCAGCGCGACCACGGCAAACACCAACGGCGGAAAGCCCAGCACGGCCAACGGCAGGTAGAAGATCCAGCCGGCGATCCAGCCGGTGCTGGTCTGGCGCAGCGCTGTCGACAGGTTGTAGTCCTCGCTCTGGTGGTGCACGACGTGAGCCGCCCAGAACAGCGCGCTTTCGTGGCCGGCGCGGTGCAGCCAGTAGTAGCAGAAGTCATACAGCACCAGGGCGGCCACCCAGACCCACAGGTCATCGGCACTCAGTTGCCACAACGCGGCGTGTTCATGCACCACCACATAGATGCCGATCGTCATCGCCTTGGCAAACACGCCGGAGATCTGGCTGAGGATGCCCAGGCCGATGCTGCTCAACGCGTCATTGAGCCGGTAGGTATTGCGCCCGCGCCAGACGCCGACCGCGTATTCGATCGCGATCAGCAGCAGGAAGACGGGCGTGGCGAGAACGATGACCTGGGCGCCTTGCATGGCCGCAACCGTGGAAGTGAGACTGAGGCGCATGGTCGTGCGAAAACCGCGCGCCGCAAATAGGGCCGACCCCGGGGGCAAGGGGGCCACGCCGAGTTCGTTCACACCTTCTCAGGCCGCGTGTCCGACGGTGTCCGGCGACCGCCCGTCGGCGAATTCGTCTCGCGCCGCCTGGTCGAGATGCTGGGTGTCGGACCAGCCGACGAGGGTGAAGCCGGTCGGGGTGAACAGCAGGCGGTTGATGGCGGCATTGCCCAGCTTCCAGGTGCGTGAAGCCTGCAGCTCCATGCGTGTGGCGGCGCGGTAAAGGCAGTCGAGCACACCGCCGTGGGCAACGATCACGATGGTCTGGCCCGGGTGCCGGGCGGCCACGCGGCTGGCCGCCTGCACCGAGCGGCTGAAGAATCCGGCCAGCGTCTCGCCCCCGCCCGGGCCGAAGTCGGGGTCGCGGCGCTTCCAGCGCAAGGCCTCGTCCGGCCACTGCTGCTCGATCTCCTGGAAGGTCAGGCCCTGGAACGAGCCGAACGCCCGCTCCCTGAGGCCTGGATCGAGCACCGGCGCCCGGCCCACGGTCGCGGCAATGGCCTGCGCGGTTTCGAGCGCACGGGAGAGGTCGCTCGAATAGATCGCATCGATGGATTCGTCGGCCAGCGCAGCCGCGGCGCGTGCGGCCTGCCAGCGCCCGGTCTCGTTCAGCGGCACATCCAGCTGCCCCTGGATGCGGGTGTCGACATTCCAGGCGGTTTCACCGTGCCGGATCGCAATGACCCGGGTGGACTCGTCGTCCTGCATGCTCAGGCCGTCATCAGGCGACGGTTGAGGGTGTAGGTGCCGGAGATCGTCGCCTCGCCGAGCACATGACCGACCACTGCCTTGCGCACGTCGGCGCCGGTGAAGCTGCCTTCGACCGGACAGCGCTCGACGTCCAGTGCATACAGCGTGAACACGTAGTGGTGGATCAGCGAATCGTTGAAGGGCGGGAAGGGGCCGTCGTAGCCGAAATACTGGCCTGCCATGTCGGCGTTGCCGGCAAACCAGCCGGTGTAGTCGTTCAGACCATGGCGCGCGCCATGCAGCGTGTCGGGGCCCGCCTTGCCGCGGGGCGTGAAGCCCTGGCTGAACTCGCCCTCGCCCAGTTCGCGCAGCGAAGCGGGCAGGTCGACCATCACCCAATGGAAGAAGTCGACGCGCGGCAGGTCGGAGGGCACCTCGCGGTCGGGCTGGTTGACGTCGTCGCCCCGGCTGGGAACGTCGAAATCGTGGCAGATGAGCGCGAGGGACCGGGTCCCGGCGGGCAGGTCGTCCCAGGCCAGGTGCGGGCTGACGTTGTCGGAGAACGTCACCACGCTGGCGGGATCGGGCCGGCCTGCGGCAAAGCGGGCAGGAATCGGGTCACCGTTGACCCAGCTGCGACTCCACAACTTCATCTTCACTCCTGTCGTCCTATCGGGTGGGAAGGCACCCTGGCCGGCACCACGCCGGCGGCACCAGCGGCCAGGGATGCAAGCTTATACGCCCCAGACCACCTCGCGGTCAGCCGCGTGGCAGCGCCGAAGCATCTCGATGAGCGGCCACACGCGCTGGCGCAGGCTCACGCCCTCGCGGGGCGGCAGGGTCTCGCCCGCCGCGGCGGCCTCCTGTTCGGCCTGGCGGCGTGCATCCTCGTCGTCACGCACGGCCTGCTCCAGTGCGGCAATGGCCGCCGGCATGGCTTCGGGCAGAAGGATGCCCTGGGGGGTCGGCTCGCGGCCCAGCAGCCTGAGGATGTGGTCGCCGGTGACGCCAGTCATGATGACGTCGCCGGCCGCCTTGGACTTGAACTTGTAGATCATGCGCCGGTGCCCGCTTCGATCAGCGGTACATGTAGGTCCTGTTGAACGGGTAGTCCGATTGTGCCCCGCGCAGCGGGCCACAGGCCACATCTCCGTCAGGCCGTGTACACAGCAGCTGGAACAGCGAGATCCAGCCTCGCTCGAAACTCATCGCGCAGCCCGCGAGGTACAGCCGGTAGGCCCGCACCGTCTGCTCGTTCGTGAGCTGGCGCGCCCGATCGAGGCGGGCCTCCAGCCCGTCCGACCAGGCCCACAGCGTACGTGCGTAATGCGGACGCAGGTTCTCGGCATCCAGCAACTCCAGTCCGGCACCCGACAATGCTGCCGTGACCTCCGAGACGTGCTCGAGCTCGCCGCCCGGGAAGATGTAGCGCTCGATGAAGTCGCCCATGCCGCCGCCCAACTGAGGATTGTGCAGGCCACCGGCCGTGATGCCATGGTTCATCACCAGACCACCCGGGCGCAGCAGGCCGCGGATCTTCTGGAAGTAGCCGCGCAGGTTCGCGCGGCCGACATGCTCGAACATGCCCACCGAGGCGATGCGGTCGAACGCGGCGTCCTCGGGCAGGTCGCGGTAGTCCATCAGGTGCATGGTCACCCGCTCCTGCAGTCCGCGCTCGTGGATCAGCCCTGTCACATGGGCGTGCTGGTTGCGCGACAGCGTGATGCCTGTGGCGTGCACCCCGTAGCGTTCGGCTGCATGCATCAGCAGGCCCCCCCAGCCGGCGCCGATGTCCAGAAAGCGCTGGCCGGGCTGCAGCTGCAGCTTGCGGCAGATGTGATCGAGCTTGGCTTCCTGGGCCTGCGCCAGCGACATCGCCGGGTCGGCGAAGTAGGCGCATGAGTAGACGCGGCGCTCGTCGAGCCACAGCGCGTAGAAGTCGTCCGACACGTCGTAGTGGAACTGGATCTGGCGCGCATCACGCTCCGGCCGGTGGCGATGCGACGACATCCAGTGCAGCGCCCAGCGCCGCCAGGGGGAGACACTGCGTGGTTCGGTGGGGTCGCCGACCAGCTCGGCCGCCACGCTCATCAGCTCACGCATGTTGCCGTCGATGTCGACCTGGCCGCGCACGTAGGCATCAGCCAGGTCGCCGATCTGGCCGCGGGCCAGCGCGCCAAGCCAGCGGGGCTCGCTGAGCCTGAGCTTCAGCGCGGCCGAGTCGTTCCCCACCCGTCCGCCGGGCCATTCCAGCGCCACGGGCAGCGGCAGCGCGGCAAGTCGTTGTTCGATCAGGCCAGACAGTCCCGGCATGGTCATCCTTTCAGCACTGTGAGCGGACGCGACAACTACTGACGATGTCCAGAGCTTAGCGCCTGGTGGGCGCCGGGCCGAATGAATCAGGATAGAAATTGACAAACACTCACATTGAGTGCGCCCCCAGGGCCGGGCTGCGCCCAGCCCGCCCCCCGAGGGGGTCAAGGAA
>CBFGPV010000052.1:0-25222 GCA_965650765.1 uncultured Burkholderiales bacterium | reverse complement strand
TGCTGGTCATCCTGATGACCATCCCCGGCCTGGCCCTGTTCTACGGTGGCCTGGTGCGCGCCAAGAACATGCTGTCGGTGCTGATGCAGGTGTTCGTGGTCTTCTCGCTCATCACGATCCTGTGGTGCGTGTACGGCTACAGCCTGGCCTTCGGTGGCGGAGGTGCGTTCATCGGCACGCTCGACAAGGTCTTCCTGGCCGGCGTGACGCAGGACTCCCTGGCCGACACCTTCAACCCGGCCTTCAAGCTGCCTGAATACGTGTTCATCGCGTTCCAGTCGACCTTCGCGGCCATCACCTGCGCGCTGATCGTGGGCTCGTTCGCAGAACGCATCAAGTTCTCGGCCGTGCTGCTGTTTGCGGTGCTGTGGTTCACCTTCAGCTACCTGCCGGTGGCGCACATGGTGTGGTATGCCGAGGGCCTGCTGTTCAAGGACGGCGCACTCGACTTCGCCGGCGGCACGGTGGTGCACATCAATGCCGGTATCGCCGGTCTGGTGGGTGCCTACATGGTCGGCAAGCGCACCGGGTTCGGTCGTGAAGCGATGCCTCCGCACTCGCTGACCCTGACGATGGTCGGTGCCTCGCTGCTGTGGGTGGGCTGGTTCGGCTTCAACGCCGGCTCGGCACTCGAAGCCAATGCCAACGCCTCGCTGGCCTTCATCAACACCATCGTCGCCACGGGTGCCGCCACGCTGTCGTGGTGCGCCGGTGAAGCGCTGGGCAAGGGCAAGGCCTCCATGCTGGGTGCCGCATCGGGCGCCGTCGCCGGCCTCGTGGCCGTCACGCCGGCAGCCGGCCTGATCGGCCCGATGGGCGCGATCGTGCTGGGCCTGATCTCCGGCATCGTCTGCCTGTGGGGTGTCAATGGCCTGAAGCGCATGCTCGGTGCTGACGACGCGCTCGACGTGTTCGGCGTGCACGGCGTGGGCGGTATCCTGGGTGCCCTGCTGACCGGCGTGTTCGCGTCGCCCAGCCTGGGCGGCACCGGTGCCGAAGGCTTCTCGATCGCAAGCCAGGTCATGATCCAGCTCAAGGGTGTGGTCATCACCATCGTCTGGTCGGGTGTGGTGTCGCTGATCGCCTACAAGATCGTCGACATGGTGGTCGGCCTGCGCGTGACCGAGGAAGAAGAGCGCGAAGGTCTCGACATCTCGTCGCACGGCGAGACGGCCTACCACAAGTAAGCCATTCCCCATCCCCTGCGGGGGGATGCACCAGGGGGCCTCCTGCGGGAGGCCCCTTTTTCGTGGGTCCGTCGCACGCTTGTGCTTGCGCAGCACGGTGATGACCCCATTTGCCTAGAATGATCGATCCAGCCCCTGCAGGGGCATCAGACAGGCAGCGCGCATGGTCCCCCATCTCGTCACGGCCCTGACCGGCCCCATCAACGAACTCGAGCAACGCATCCTGGAGTCCATGCCGGCCATCGAGCGCTGGTTCCGGCTCGAGTGGATGGAGCACACCCCGCCGTTCTACACCTCGGTGGACGTGCGCAACGCCGGCTTCAAGCTGGCCCCGGTGGACACCAACCTGTTCCCGGGCGGCTTCAACAACCTGACCGAAGAGATGCTGCCGCTGGCCGTGCAGGCTGCGATGGCGGCGATCGAGAAGATCTGTCCCGAGGCGAAGAACCTGCTGCTGGTGCCCGAGAAGCACACCCGCAACACCTTCTACCTGACCAATGTGCAGCGCCTGGTGCAGATCTTCACCCAGGCCGGTCTGAACGTGCGCCTGGGCACGCTGGACGACACCATCACCGAACCCACCACGCTGAACCTGCCCGACGGCAGCACGCTCACCGTCGAGCCGCTGCAGCGGAGCAAGCGCCGCCTGGGCCTGAAGGACTTCGACCCCTGCACCATCCTGCTCAACAACGACCTCTCCGCCGGCCTGCCCAAGGTGCTCGAGGGCCTGCACGAGCAATACCTGCTGCCGCCGCTGCATGCCGGCTGGGCGGTGCGGCGCAAGTCGCATCACTTCAGCGCCTATGAAGAGGTCGCCAAGAAGTTCGCCAAGCTGCTGGGCATGGACTCCTGGCTGATCAATCCGATGTTCGCGCAGTGCGGCCAGATCGACTTCCATGAAGGCGCCGGCATGGACTGCCTGCAGAGCAACGTCGATGCGCTGCTGTCGAAGATCCGCCGCAAGTACAAGGAATACGGCATCCAGGAAAAGCCCTTCGTGATCGTCAAGGCCGATGCCGGCACCTACGGCATGGGCATCATGACGGTGCGCGATGCCAAGGACCTGGCCGAACTGAACCGCAAGACGCGCAACAAGATGAGCGTCATCAAGGACGGCCAGGAGGTCACCGAGGTGATCATCCAGGAAGGGGTGCCCACCTACGAACGCATCAACGAGGCGGTGGCCGAGCCGGTCGTCTACATGATCGACCGCTATGTGGTGGGCGGCTTCTACCGGGTGCATGCCGAGCGCGGGATCGACGAGAACCTCAATGCGCCGGGCGCGAGTTTCGTGCCGCTGGCCTTTGCCGAATCCAACCACCTGCCCAAGGCCGGTGTGCGCCCGGGCGCGAGCGCCCCCAATCGCTTCTACATGTACGGCGTGATCGCCCGCCTGGCGATGCTGGCGGCCAGCTACGAGCTCGAGGCCACCGACCCCAACGCCGAGACCTACGAGTGAGCGGCGCGTGAACGCGGCTGCGCCCGATCCGCTGGAGGCTGCCCAGGGCGTGCGCTGCGCGGGCTGGCCGCTGGCGTTCAATCATGGCTGGGCGCGCTGCCTCGTCGAGCAGCCGGTGATCACGCCGGTGCCGCATGCGCCGGGCTGGCTGCGCGGCGCCATGGCCTTCGACGGCCGTGTCATTCCGGTGATCGATCCATCCCGTTACATCGACCCGGCCGCGGATTCGCCCGGCGGCGCGGCTACGATGGCGCTCGTGGGAGCGTCGGACGATGCCGTGGTCGCGCTGCTGTTCAGCGGCACACCGACCCAGGTCCGGCCGGTGCCGGGCGAGCCGCCTGACGTTCCTGCGGTGCTGGCGCCCCATGTGCTGGGGCGGGCGGTCGACGCGCAGGGACAGCCCTGGGCCCTGATCGACGCACCGGCACTGACGCAGGCCTGGTCGGCGACCCTGGCGCTGGCCTGAAGGCCGGTGTCCACGCCGGTCAGTCCGGTGGGCAGGCAAGCTTCGACAAGGACGTGCAGGGATGAACCTGAGACTGAAACTGCTGCTGGCCGGCGCCCTGGTGGGGCTGGTCGGTGCCGGGCTGGGCATCGCCTCGTTGTGGCAGGGCACCGATGCGATCGCCCGGTCGGGGCAGGCTGAACAGCAGGCGCTGCGGGTGCAGGTCGAACGTGATGCGCGACTGGCAGCGGTGCGCGACGTGCTGGCCAGCCGGGTGGCGGCACTGAAGGTGATGGCCACACAGCGCGGCACGATCGAGGCCCTGCGCGAGTTCAAGCAGGCCCTGGCCACCACGGGCACGGCTGCTCCGCCCACGCCCGATCCCGCGCCCGCCGCGCGTGCAACGCGCCCCGCTCGCGCCGCGGCGGCTGCGCCACCAGCCGCGGCCTCGGCCGCTGCTGCAGCCAGCGCCCCCGCCCCTGCGGCCGAGGCCCTGCGCGAAGACATGCTCACCTGGCTGCGCGAGAAGTACCAGCCCGAGGCCGCACGCCACTACCTCGGCACACCGGCCGACCTGTCCGGCGCCATGGCCGCGCGCAGCCCCGCCGCGGCATTGCTGCAGCATGCGTTCATCGTGCGCAATCCGCATGGCTGGCAGCAGCGCGACCAGCTCGTCTTTCCCGACGAGCCGACGGCCTACGGCCAGGTGCATGCGGTGCACCACCGTGCGCTGGCAAGGGCCCGGGTGCAGTTCCAGGTCGATGACTGGCTGCTGATCGACAGTGACACCGACCAGGTCGTGTACAGCGTGGCCAAGGACCTCGATTTCGCGAGCAATCTGGTCGACGGCCCGGCCGCGGCCAGCGCCCTGGCCGAAACCTATGCCAAGGTGCGGCGGGCGCGGTCGGCCGACGAACTGGCGCTGTCCGAGCTGGCGCCTTACCTGCCGGCCGCCGGGCGCCAGGCGATGTTTGCCGCCATGCCCGTGTTCGACGGCGACCTGCAGATCGGCGTGCTGGCCTGGCGCCTCGGGCCGGACGCCTGGGCCCGGTCGGTCGACCCGGCGCCCAGCACGGCGGCCGGCGATCCCGCAGCACCGGTCGATGCCTTCCTGGTGGGACCGGACAAGCTGCTCCGCACCGACCCGCAGGCCTGGCGCCAGGATGCCAAGGCCTACCTTGCCGCGCTGGGAGACACCGTGCCGCCGCCCAAGGCGGCGCTGGCCACCCACCGGGGCAGTGCGGTGGGCCTGGTGCCGGTCGACAGCCCGGCAGTGCGTGCCGCGCTGCAGGGCGAACGGGGCGTGACCCGCCAGGACGGGCCTGCGGGTGGGACCCAGCTGCTGGCCTATGCGCCGATCCGCCTCGACCTGCCCGGCGTGACCGAGCCCGGCTGGGTGCTGCTGACCAGCCTGAGCCTGGCGCCCAGCGCCGTGCCGCAGGCCCTGCCCAGCCTGCTGACCGGGCGTGCCGCACTGGGCGCGGCCGCCGCACTGCTGCTGGGCGCGGCGCTGATGGCGGCCGCGGCCGGCTGGCTGCTGCAGCCGGTGCGTGCGCTGCAGGCCACGGTCGACCGGGTGGGGTCCGGCGACCTGGCCGCGCGCACCCAGCCGCAGGGCCATGACGAACTGGCTGCGGTGGCCCGCTCGGTGGACCGCCTGCTCGACGAGCGCCTGGCCCCGCTGGGGCAGGCCGCGCATGAAAACGAGGCACTGCACCAGTCGGTCGTCACGCTGCTCCAGACGGTCTTCCAGCTCGGGGCACGCGACCTCACCGCACGGGCCGAGGTGGGCGACGACCTGATCGGCACCCTGGCTGCGGCCATCAATCAGCTGGGCGATGACACCGCTCGCACGCTCTCCGAGGTGCGCCACATCGCCGACCAGGTGCGCAGTGCCTGCGAGTTCGTCAATGAACAGGCGGTGCGGGTCGAGGAAACCTCGCAGATCGAGCGCCAGGCACTCGAAGGCATGGCCTCGGGGCTGAACCAGGCCACCTACCAGCTGGCCCAGATGGCCGCTCTGTCGGGCAACAGCGCCGAAGCAGCCGAACAGGCGGCCCAGGCCAATGACACGGCCCTGCAGGCGGTGGAGGCCAATGTGCGCGGGGCCGACCTGCTGCGCGAGTCGATCACCGAAGCCGAGCTGCGATTCAAGCGGCTGGGTGAACGCAGCCAGGAGGTGTCCACCGTGGTGGGCCTGGTGCAGTCGGTGGCCGAGCGCACGCATGTGCTGGCGCTCAATGCGTCGATGCAGGCGGCCACGGCCGGCGAGGCCGGGCGTGGGTTTGCGCTGGTGGCCGAGGAGGTGCAGCGCCTGGCCGAAAGCGCCCGCGAGGCCACCGGCCAGATCGCCCAGCTCGTGCAGGGCATCCAGGTCGAGACCAGCGACACCCTGCTCACGCTCAACCGGCTCATTGCGCAGGCGGGCCGGCAGGCCGGACTGGCCCGACAGGCCGGGGAACAGACGGTGCAGGCCCGCGACACCACGGCCCACCTGATCGACCTGGCCCGGCAGATCGGCGAGTTCTCGCAGGCGCAGTCGGCCTTGGCCGATGACCTGCGCGGGGCGCTGGACCAGCTCAACCGCGGCTCGTCGCACACCGCGATGGCCATCGAGCAGCAGACCGTCTCGGCCGCCACGCTGGTCGAGTACGCTCGCCAGCTCACCGAATCCGTCGATCAATTCAAGTTGCCCAATCCACCGGCATGACCTCCACCGGCATGACCCACCCCGGCACCACCTCGCCCGGCGCCCTCCCGTCCGACGGCACCCCTCTGGCCGCCTTGCGGGCGAGCTTCGAGCGCACTGCGTCCGAGATCGACACCGCCTTGCTGCAGTGGCTGACCGACCCGGGGCATGGCCGCAGCCATGGCCTGCTGGCGGCCAGCCTGCTGGGGCGGCTGGGCAGTGCGGCGCGTGGCGCCGGTCTCGAAGGCCTGGCCATCGTGATGGAGCTGCTGCGCGATAGCCTGCAGCTGATGGCCGGGTTTGAGGGCGACGAGCTGGCCGAGGCCCACGACTGGATCACCCGCTGGCATCCGCCGGTGGCAGCCAGCCTGGCCGCGCCGGGCCAGCCGCAGGCGACGGCCGACCTGGCCGAGTTCCTGCTGGCCAGCCCCGTGCCGCCCACCCGCGCCCAGGTCGACGAGCTGTGCCGCCTGCTGGCCAAGCGAGGCAACGATGCGCCCCCCGAGCCTGCCGCGGCACCCGTGCCTTCACCTTCGCCTTCGACTTTTGCCGCCCCGCCCGCAGGCGAGTCACCCGACTTGCACCCCCGCGACCTGCCGGCGGTGCCCACCCGGCCGCAGACCCTGCTCGACGACGACATCGTGCTGCCGGCACCCTCCGCCGTGCCGCCGGCCACCGCCCCGGTCGACGAGCGGGCCGGCTCGATGGTGGCGGCCGGCACCTTCGATCAACTGGTGCGCCGCGCCGCGCAGGCGCTGATGCACCACGGCCGGATCGACGAACTCTGGCGCCAGGCCGACACCCAGCTTGCGGCCTGGGCGGCTGCGCAACGGCGTCTCGATGAAAGGCTTGAAGCCCTGGACCTGGCGCTGGACCGCCATGTGGTGCACGTCCAGGGCCGTGAAGGAGGGCAGGGCGACCCGCTTGAACTCGATCGCTGCCAGGAGCTGCAGACCCTGAGCCGTTTTGCCAGTGAAGCCGCGGCCGAGGCCCGCCAGCAGGCCCAGGGCGCGCGCGAGGCGGTGCAGTCGCTCCAGCCGGGGCATCGCAGCCTGGGCCAGCAGCTCAACGAGCAGCATCGCGAGCTGCTGGCCGCCCGCCTGGTGCCGGTGCAGTCGGTTGCCGACCGGCTGCGCCGCGGCGTGGCCCTGGCCGCCGCCGCAGCCGGCCGACCGGTGCGGCTGCAGATCGACGGCGAGGCCGTGATGATCGGTGCCGACGTGCTTGATCGCCTGGTCGACCCCTTGCTGCACCTGCTGCGCAATGCCGTGCAGCATGGCATCGAGTCGGCTGACGAGCGTGACCGTGCCGGCAAACCTGCGGGCGGCACGGTGCGGCTGCAGTTCAGCCAGGAGCCCCGCCGCGTGCGTGTCATCTGCGAGGACGACGGCCGCGGCGTCGATCTGGCGGCCGTGCGCCACCGTGCCGAAACCCTGGGGCTGGTCGCGCCAGGCGCGCCGGCCTCACCGTCGGAGCTGCTGCGCCTGCTGCTGCTGCCCGGGTTCTCCACGCGCGAGGCGGTGACACCGTTGAGCGGCCGGGGTGTCGGCCTGGACTTTGTCGCCGACCGCGTGCGAGCTATGCTCGGGCGCATCGAGCTGGCCTGTCCGAGCGGTTCGGGCCTGCGCATCACGCTCAGCCTGCCGGCCAGCGGCAACCTGCTGCATGCCCTGATCGTCGAGGCCGGTGGCCATGCCTGTGCGCTGCCCAGTGAATCGGTGTCGCTGGCCCTCGCCGCCGGGCAGGGCGAGATCGTGCCGGATGACAGCTCGGGCGCGACCCGTGTCTTCCGGTATGCCAGCCGGACCTGGCCGTGCCACGCGCTGGCCGGATGGCTGGGCGCAGCACCCGCGCTGCCGGCGCAAGGCCCGCACCCGGTGGTGCTGGTGCACGGAGCCGACGGCGAGATCGCGTTGCAGGTCGAGCGCATCGTCGACTCCCGCGAACTCGTGTTGCAGGACATCGGCCCCGTGTTGCGGCGCCTGCGCGGCCTGGCCGGCGGGACGGTGCGCAGCGATGGCAGCGTGGTGTTCGTGCTCGACCTGCCGGCCCTGGAGCGTGCGGCCGGTGCCGGCGTCGACGCCGCCGCGGCGCCGCGACTGGCCGAACGGGCCCGCGCGCGACGCCATCGTGTGCTGGTGGTCGACGACACCGCCTCGGCCCGCCAGGCCATCGGCCAGGTCCTGCGCGATGCCGGCCACGAGGTCGAACTCGCCAGTGACGGGCAGGCCGCCCTGGAGCTGCTGATCGCCCGCCCGGCCGACCTGGTCATCACCGACCTCGAGATGCCTGGCATGGACGGCCTGGCGCTCACGCGCCGTCTGCGGGCCTCGCGCCTGTGGGCGCAGCTGCCGGTGGTGATCGTCAGCGCCCATACGCGTGACGCCGACGTGCAGTCGGCCGGTGCGGCCGGCGCCAATGTGTTTCTCGGCAAGCCCTATGCAGACGAAGACCTGCTGGCGGAAGTCCAGCACCTGCTGGCAAGCACGTCCGTGCCCGGCTGATCCCGCCGGCGGCGCTCAGGGATCGGTGCGGGCCCGGCCGAAGCGGGCCGGACCCAGCACCGCCAGCAGGGCCGCGGCCAGGATCAGGCCGCCGCCCAGCACGGTGTGGGCCGCCAGGGTCTCGTTGCCCCACAGCACGGCCGAGATCGACGCAAACAGCACCTCGGTCAGCATCACCACGGCGGTCACATTGGCCGGCAGGCGGGCTGCGCCGAACTGGTAGGCCAGGTTCGACAGCATGAACACCACGCCCAGCCCCGCCACGATCAGCAGCCAGCCCATCTGCGGGCTGGGCGGCCATGCGGCCAGGCCCCGCATGGCCAGCACGCTGCCGCTCACCGCGGCCACCGCCACGCAACCCAGCAGCATGGCCACGGCCCGGCCTTCCTCGTGGGTGCGATGGGCCACGCGTCGCAGCACCACGCTGTTGAGGGCAAAACTGAACCCACCGAGCAGCCCGAGCCAGTCGGCCAGGCCGTGCGGCAGCGGCCAGGTGCCGCCAGGCGGGCGCAGCACGATCATCGCGCCGGCCAGCGCCAGCAGCACGCGCACCCCGGCGTGCAGCGTCAGGCGTTCATGCAGCACCAGGCGGGCCAGCAGCACCGTCCACAGCGGCATCAGGTAGAACAGCAGCACCACACGCACCACCTCGCCGATGCTCACGGCCCAGTTGAAGGCGGCATTGGTGATACCCGAGCACAGTGCGAGGATCCACAAGGGGCCGGGTTGCAGCACCTGGCGCAGCGCCTGCGGACGCCAGGCCGCGATGCCGGCGGCAGCCAGGGCATAGATGGCCACGATGGCCCACAGCGGGTGCAGTCCGAGCGTATTCAGGGTGCGAAACGGCCACCAGGCCACCCCCCACACCAGCGCATTGAACAGCAGGGCCAGGACAGGCCAGGACGAGGACGCGGCAACGCTCATGCGAGGGACGGTGCCGGTTCAGTGGTGGTCGGTGCGGGCCAGCTCCAGCAGCTTCTCGACCTCGTCGCGGTGGTGCACGAGGTTGTGCTCGTGCCAGCGCTTGATCAGCCACATCGTGCCGGCCACGACCACACCGAAGATCGTGATCGCACCGAAGGCCGACATGCCGAACTTGGTCATGCCGGTGTAGAGCGCACCCAGGCCCAGGATGCAGGCCTGTTCGTTGAAGTTCTGCACGGCGATCGAGCGGCCGGCGCCCATCAGGTTGTGGCCGCGATGCTGCAGCAGCGCATTCATCGGCACCACCAGGAAGCCGCCCAGGCCACCCAGCAGGATCAGGAAGGGCGCGGCGACGAACACGTTCGAGATGAAGTTCATCGCGATCACCAGCACGCCCATCGCGATGCCCAGCGGGATCACGCGTGTGGCCATGTCCAGCTTCATGCGCACCGAGGCCACCACCGCGCCCACCGCCGTGCCCACCGCCACCACCCCCACGAGCGATGAGGCCTGGGTCGTGGTGTAGCCCAGCGCGGCGGCAGCCCAGGCCAGCACGATGTAGCGCAGGTTGCCCGACACCCCCCAGAACAGCGTGGTGGTGGCCAGCGAGATCTGGCCCAGGCGGTCGCGCCACAGGCGGCGGTTGCAGGTGCTGAAGTCGCGCAGCATGTCCATCGGCGTGCCGGGCAAGGGCTGCAGTGGCGCTTCGGTGCGCGGGATGTAGAGGTTGAAGACGGCCGCCAGCACGTACAGCACGATCAGCGAGGCGATCGCCGCCTCGGGCGCGGTGTCGATGCCCAGCGACACGCCGGGCAGGTCCACGGCCAGCAGGTGCGGCGCGATGGCCGGGCCGACCAGCTGGCCGCCCAGCAGCACCCCCAGGATGATCGAGGCGATGGTCAGCCCTTCGATCCAGCCATTGGCCTTGACCAGCTGGGAGGGCGGCAGCAGTTCGGTGAGGATGCCGTACTTGGCCGGCGAGTAGGCGGCCGCCCCCAGGCCGACGATGGCATAGGACATCAGCGGGTGGGTGCCGAACAGCATCATCAGGCAGCCCACGACCTTGATCGTGTTCGAGATGAACATGACCTTGCCCTTGGGGATGAAGTCGGCAAAGGCACCGACAAACGGTGCCAGCACCACATAGAAGAGCGCGAACATCGGCACCAGCGCCGCGCGCTGCCACTCGCCGGCGCCCGAGGTGCGCAGCAGCTCGACGGCCGCAACGAACAAGGCGTTGTCTGCCAGCGAGCTGAAGAACTGCGCCGACATGATGGTGTAGAAGCCTTTTTTCATTCGATCACTGCTTGGTCGCCGGCTTCCGATTGCGCTGTCCCCTGTGCGTTGCCCGGCCATGCCCCTGGTCTTGTGGCGTCGGGCCGCCCGGGTTTATAGCATGCGGCCCGCCCCCCCTCGGGGCGGTCGGGGGTCGAACAATCCACGCCCGAGCCGCCCACCGGGCGTGTTTTGCACGGGAGGGGCGCTGGCAGAATGAGACACATGCCACGTCCGATCCAAGCCCTCATCCACACCGATGCCCTGGCGCACAACCTGCGCCGCGCCCGCCAGGCCGCCCCCGACGCCAAGGTCTGGGCCGTGGTCAAGGCCAATGCCTATGGCCACGGCATCGAACGCGCCTATGCCGGCCTGCAGTCGGCCGACGGCTTTGCCCTGCTTGACCTGGCCGAGGCCGAACGCGTGCGGGCGCTGGGCTGGCGCGGGCCCATCCTGCTGCTTGAAGGCTGTTTCGAGGCCCGCGACCTCGAACTGTGTTCGCGCCTGAACCTGTGGCACACGGTGCACTGCGACGAACAGATCGACTGGCTGGCCACCCACAAGACCACCTGGCCGCACCGGGTCTTCCTCAAGCTCAATTCGGGCATGAACCGGCTGGGCTTCACCCCGGCGGCGTTTCGCACCGCCTGGATGCGACTGTCCGGCCTGACGCAGGTCGACGAGATCTCGCTGATGACCCATTTCTCCGATGCCGACGGCCCGGCGGGCATCGCACACCAGATGGCCGTGTTCGAGGCGGCGGCCGAAGGCCTGGCCGGTGAACGTTCGGTCTGCAACAGCGCCGCCACCTTGCGGTTTGCCGGCAGCAACCCGGCCGCACGGGGCGACTGGGTGCGCCCGGGCATCCTGGTCTACGGCTCGGCGCCCGACTTTCCCGCCGGCACGGTCGACAGCTGGGGCCTGCAGCCCACGATGACGCTGAAGTCGCACCTGATCGGCATCCAGCACCTGCAGGCCGGCGACACGGTCGGCTACGGCAGCACCTTCCGGGCCGACGGCCCCTTGCGCATCGGTGTGGTGGCCTGCGGTTATGCCGACGGCTACCCGCGCCACTGCGGCACCGGCACCCCGGTGCTGGTCGACGGTGTGCGCACCCGCCTGGTGGGCCGGGTCTCGATGGACATGGTCACGGTCGACCTGACCCCGGTGCCCCACGCGGGCCTGGGCAGTGAAGTCACGCTGTGGGGCCGCGGGCCGCAGGGGGCGGTCCTGCCCATCGACGAGGTGGCGCAGGCGGCCGGCACGGTGGGTTACGAGCTGATGTGCGCGCTGGCGCAGCGTGTGCCGGTGGTGGCCGAGCCGGGGGCGGCCGGCGCCTGAGGCGGGAGTGGCGTGCGGCGACGCCGCCCGCCCTGGCTGCACCGGCGGCATGAATCCTGCACACGCTTTGCATGGACAATCCGCCCACGTCCCCTGCATGACGCATGGTGGCGCATCACCAGGAACAGCCCGACCCATGGACCTCCCTTCCCACCAACTCACGATGACGGTGCTGATGACGCCCGACATGGCCAACTTCTCGGGCAATGTGCATGGCGGCACCATCCTGAAGCTGCTCGACCAGGTGGCCTATGCCTGTGCGAGCCGGTATGCGGGGCGGTACGTGGTGACGCTGTCGGTCGACCAGGTCATGTTCCGCCAGCCCATCCATGTGGGCGAACTGGTGACCTTCATGGCCAGCGTGAACCACACGGGCACGTCGTCGATGGAGATCGGCATCAAGGTGGTGGCCGAGAACATCCGCAATCAGGTGGTGCGCCACGCCAACAGCTGCTTTTTCACGATGGTGGCCGTGGACGACGACGGCAAGCCCACGGCGGTGCCGCCGCTGCGCCCGTTCACCGTCGACGAAAAACGGCGCTTCGAGCAGGCCAAGGTGCGCAAGCAGTTGCGCCAGGAGCAGGAAGCCCGCTATGCGGGCATCAAGGCCGACGGCGGTTGAGGCGGCCGTCCCGGGCCGCCTCAGCCCGCAGGCTCAGGCGCGTGCCGCCCCGCCCACCAGCAGGGCCGCGTTGCCGCCGGCTGCGGCGGTGTTGATGGTCACGGTCTGCTCGCCGCAGAAGCGGTACAGATAGTGCGGGCCGCCGGCCTTCGGGCCGGTGCCGCTGAGGCCTTCCCCACCAAACGGCTGCACCCCGACGACCGCGCCGATCATGTTGCGGTTGACATAGATGTTGCCCACGTGCGCCCGGTCGGCCACGCGCCGTGCGCGGGAGTCGATGCGGGTCTGGATGCCCAGCGTCAGGCCGTAGCCGAGCGCATTGACCTGATCGACCAGCTCGTCGACCTCACCGCGCCAGCGCACCACCTGCAGCACCGGGCCGAAGATCTCCTGGCGGACGTCGGCCAGGGAGGCGACCTCGTAGGCCACCGGGGCGAGGTAGCGCCCGACAAGGCCGGGGCTCAGCGGGGTGCGGCCGATGCGCCGGGCCTCGCGTTCGAGGCGCTCGACGTGGCCGCTGATGAGGCCATGGGCCTCGTCGTCGATCAGCGGGCCGACGTCGGTGTCCAGCCGGGCCGGGTCGCCGACGACCAGCGTCTCCATCGCGCCGGCCAGCATCTTCAGCACGCCGTCGGCGACGGCTTCGTGCACACACAGCACCCGCAGCGCCGAGCAGCGCTGGCCGGCGGAGCGGAAGGCGCTTTGCACCACCGCGTCGACCACCTGCTCGGGCAGGGCGGTGGAGTCGACCACCATGGCGTTGATGCCGCCGGTTTCGGCGATCAGGGGCACGATGGGGCCGTCCTTGTCGGCCAGCGTGCGGTTGATGATGCGTGCCACCGCGGTGGAGCCGGTGAAACACACACCGGCCGTGCGGGGGTGGCGCACCAGCGACGCCCCCACCGTTTCGCCGGGGCCGTGCAGCAGCACCAGGGCGTCGCGCGGCACCCCCGCCTCATGCAGCAGCTCGACCATGCGTTGTGCCACCGCCGGGGTCTGTTCGGCCGGTTTGGCGGCCACGGTGTTGCCGGTGACCAGGGCCGCAGCCACCTGGCCGGCAAAGATCGCCAGCGGGAAGTTCCACGGGCTGATGCACACGAACACGCCGCGCCCGTGCAGCCGCAGCTCGTTGGACTCGCCGGTCGGGCCGGGCAGGGTGACCGGCGCCAGGCGCGCACGGGCCTGGACGGCGTAGTAGCGGCAGAAGTCGACGGCTTCGCGGACCTCGGCCACGCAGTCGCCGAGGGTCTTGTGGGCCTCGCGCACCAGCAGGCCGCAGAACTCGGGCAGGCGTGCTTCCAGGGCGTCGGCCGCACGCATCAGCACGGCGGCGCGCTCATCCACCGGGCGGGCGTTCCAGGCCCGCAAACCGGCCTGCAACTGCTGCATCGCCTGGTCGATCTGCGCGGCCGTGGCCTCGGGCACGGTGGGCACGGTCGTCGCGGCCACGGCCGCGTCCAGCGGCGCGCGCATGGCCGTGCAGGCCAGGTCCACGCCGCGCGAGTTGGCCCGTTCGGCACCGTACAGCGCGTCGGGCAGGGGCTGGGAGGGCTGGGGCTCGGCGTGCAGCGGCGAGGCCAGCAGCGCCGCCACATCGACCTGCGGGTCGGCGAGTTGGCTCACGAACGAGGAGTTGGCGCCGTTCTCAAGCAGGCGGCGCACCAGGTAGGCCAGCAGATCGCGGTGTTCGCCCACCGGGGCATAGACCCGGCAGGCCACGGCCGGGTCCTTCAGCACCTCGCGGTAGACCGCCTCGCCCATGCCGTGCAGGCGCTGCAGCTCGAAGGCGGCGTCGTGCCGGCGGGCCATCTGCAGGATGGCCGCGATGGTGCCCGCATTGTGGGTGGCGAACTGCGGGTAGATCCACGGTGCCTGGGCCAGCAGCGCGCGGGCGCAGGCCAGGTAGGAAATGTCGGTGTGATGCTTGTGCGTGAAGACCGGATAGCCGGGCAGCCCGAGTTCCTGGGCCCGCTTGATCTCGGCGTCCCAGTAGGCGCCCTTGACCAGCCGGCACATGAAGCGCAGGTCATGGCGGCGGGCGATGGCCGCCACTTCGTCGATCAGTTCGACCGCCCGTGTCTGATAGGCCTGGATGGCCAGGCCGAAACCCTGCCACTGCGGATGTTCGGCGGCGATCACGCCGGACAGGGCCTCGAGCACGTCGAGCGAGAGTTCCAGCCGCTCGGATTCTTCGGCGTCGATCGTGAGGTTGAGGTTGGCTCGGGCCGCCTGGCGCACCAGATCGGCCACGCGCGGCACAAGCACCGCGAGCACCTGGGCCCGATGGCTGTCCTCGTAGCGCGGGTACAGCGCGCTGAGCTTGATCGAGATGCCGTCGGCACGGCGCGGGTCGTCGGCCACGCGGCCCTGGGCGACATGCTCGATCGCGGCCTGGTAGGCCGCCAGGTAGCGCTGTGCATCGGCCTCGGTGCGGGCGCCCTCGCCGAGCATGTCGTAGCTGAAGCGCAGGTTGGCCTGTTGCCGCCGCTGCGAGGCGGCCTCGCGTGTGGCTGCCGCGATCGACTGGCCCAGCACGAACTGCCGCCCGAGCAACTGGATGGCGCGCACGGTGGCCGCCACGACGGTGCGCGCGCCCAGGCGCTGGATCATGTTGGGCTCGCCGCCCGCGTCGGGCAGGAACTTCTTCGACAGTGCGATCGCGCTGGCCGACAGGCTGGCCAGCAGCGGGTGGGAGGAGGCCTGGTCGGCGTCGAAATCGGCCTTGCCGAGCTGGTCGGCCGTCAGGGCGATCGCGGTCTCGGCATCGGGCACGCGCAGCAGGGCCTCGGCCAGCCGCATCAGGGCCAGGCCCTCGTCGGTGGACAGCGGGTATTCCTTCAGCAACGATTCCATCGCCCAGAAGGCGGCCGGGTGGGCCCGCACCGCCTCGACCCAGGGGCCGGCCACACGCATGGCGGCCGCCCAGTCGACCTCGGTCTGCAGGCGGGCCAGCAGGCCCTGGACCACGGCGGGTTCGGGCCGGTACGGGAAGGGCAGGCGGGCGGCGGGTGCAGTCATGATGGATCCGTTTGATTTAATCAGCCGAATCGGCCGATGAGTAGTGAATGATCAAATGCTATTTCGATTCACCCAGATTTTTTGTTCGAACTAGGGGGTGCCAACCGGCTGAAACAGAATCCTCCACGGTGTCGCATCGGTCAAGCCCCTGGCGGGGTGCGCCAGTCCGGCCCCGGGCCGGGCGACCGGCGCCGAGGCGCTACCATCGCGCGGTCGTCGAGGAGCAGGACAAGCACATCATGGAAGCCACCAAGCAGGTGATCTGCGTCAAGTGGGGTACGGGCTACGGGCCGGAATACGTTGACCGGCTGTATGCCATGGTCAGGCGCCACGTCACCGGGCCGCTGCGGTTCGTGTGCCTGACCGACAACCCGGCGGGCATCCGTCCCGAGGTCGAATGCGCCGCGCTGCCCGAGCTGGGCTGCGAGCATCCGGTGCGCACGCACGGCAAGTGGCGCAAGGTGGTGCTGTGGAGTCGTGAGCTGGCGGGACTGTCCGGGCCGGTGCTGTTCATCGACCTGGACTCGGTCATCGTCGGCAGCCTGGACGGCTACTTCTCTCACGGCAACCCGGACGACGTGATCCTGGCGCGCAACTGGGCCAAGCCGATGTCGGGCCTGGGCCAGACCTCGGTGTTCCGCTTTCCGGTGGGCCGCTTCCCGGAGATGCTCGACAACTTCCGGGCCGATCCGCAGGGCATCGCCGACCGCTATCGCTACGAGCAGCACTACGTCACGAAGTGCATCCCGGGAGGCATCAAGTTCTGGCCCGAGGCCTGGACGCGGCACTTCCGCCTGCACTGCCTGCCGCCGTTTCCGCTGCGCTACTTCATGACCGCACGCCTGCCCGCCAGCGCTCGCATCGTGACCTTTCCGGGCGGCCCCAATCCGCACGACGTGCAGGACGGACGCTGGAACGGCCGTGTGTCCGAGCACCCGGGCCGCTGGCAGCACATCCTCGCGGCTTTCGGACCGCAGCGGGTGGACGACAGTCGCTGGGAGCACATCAAGCGCTATGTGCTGCCGGTGCCGTGGATTGCCGAACACTGGCGCGAATGACTGGCGCTGCGCTCGCACGCGCGGCTTGCGGCGTGCGGCGCGCGGCGGCTCAGGCCGTGCCTGATTCGGTGGCCACCAGGCCCTGGCGCACCCGCAGCAGCGCGCGCCGCAAGGCGCCCACATCGACCGGTTTGGTGAGGTAGTCGTCCATGCCGGCCCCCAGGTAGGCGGCTCGGTGCTCGGCCAGGGCATTGGCCGTCATCGCGATGATGGGCACGCGGGCGGCCGGGCCGGGCAGTCGCCGGATCGCTCGCGTGGCGCCCACGCCGTCGAGCACCGGCATCTGCACGTCCATCAGCACCACGTCGTAGTTGCGGGCCTGCACCTGCTGCACGGCCAGCTCGCCGTTGGCGACCAGATCGCAGGTGTGCCCGAGCTGGTCGAGGATGGCCCGGATCAGGATCTGGTTCACTTCGTTGTCCTCGGCCACCAGGATGCGCAGGGCCGGCGTGTCGCCGGCAGGTGTGTCCTCGGCGGGCTCGCGGGGGTGGGCGCCTTGCGGCTCGTGCAGCGGCAGCTTCAGCTCCACGCGGAAGGTGCTGCCATGACCCGGCTCGCTGTGCACCGTGATGCGCCCGCCCATCAGCTCGATGATCTCGCGGCTGATGGCCAGGCCCAGGCCGCTGCCGCCGTAGCGGCGCGAGGTGGAGCTGTCGGCCTGGGTGAAGCGCTGGAACAGCGTCGCGAGCTGGGCGGCATCGATGCCGATGCCGGTGTCGATCACGGCGATGTCGAGCGCGACCTGGCCACCCGCCTGCACCTGGGCATCGACTTCGACGACCACCTCGCCCTGTTCAGTGAACTTGATCGCATTGCCGATCAGGTTCAGCAGCACCTGACGCAACCGGCCGGCGTCGCCCTGCAGCAGCGGGGGCCAGGCGCTGCGCACCCTCACCTCCAGGCCCAGCCCGCGAGCCTGGGCGCGCTCGCGCAGCAGCGACACGACGTCCTGCACCACCCCCCGCACGTCGACCTCGATCGACTCCAGCTCCATGCGGCCGGCCTCGATCTTCGACAGGTCGAGGATGTCGTTGATCAGCGCCAGCAGCATCTGCCCCGACGACTCGATGAGCTGCGCATAGTGGCGCAGCTTGCCGTCCAGCCCCGAGGCCAGCATCAGGCGGTTCATGCCCAGCACCGCGTTGAGCGGGGTGCGCATCTCGTGGCTCATCGAGGCGAGGAAGCGCGACTTCGATTCGTTCGCGGCTTCGGCGGCCGCCTTGGCCCCCTGCAGCTCGCGCTCCTTCACGGTGACGTCGTGGTACATGCTGACCACCCCGCCGGCCGGCATCGTGCGCTCGACCACATGGATCACGCGCCCGTCGGTCAGGTACTGCTCGTGTGCCCCGTCGCCCCGGCTGTGGTGCTCCAGGCGGCGCTGCACCCAGGCGGCCCGTTCCTCGTCGCTGCCATGGGGCAGGGCGTTGACCGCGCCGCACCGCGCCAGTTCGTCGAGCGACACGCCCGGTGCCAACACCGGTCGCAGCCAGGGGAAGATGTCCAGGTAGCGTTCGTTCCACAGCACCACCCGGCCCTGCGCGTCGGTCAGCAGGAAGCCGTCGCTCATCGACAGCAGGGCCTGGTCGAGCAGGGCCTTGCCTTCGGCGATCTCGCGCCGTGCCCGGGCCAGACGGGCCAGGTGGGCATGGATGCCCGCACCGGCACCGACGATCAGCACGATGAAGCCGCAAGCCACGGCGATGATGCGGTTGCGGTCGATCTCCCAGCGGGCCAGCGCGTCCGACAGGGGGATGCTCGCCAGCACCGCCACGCTGGGGTAAAGCGTCGGGCGGCCGACCACGATGGCCGGGGCGTCTCCCAGCCGTACGTGCTCGCGCATCGGCTCGCCGGTCAGCGCCAGCTGCGAGGCGGGCGGCACGATCGACGTGCCCAGGCGCAGCTCGTCAGGCGGGTAGCTGGCCAGCAGCTCGCCCGATACCCGCTCCAGCGTGACGCTCAGTCCCGGCACGTCGGCCGCCTGTGCCAGCAGCGTGGTCAGCAGCGGCAGCGGCACCTGGGCAACGGCCAGCACGCGCGGGCCGTTGACCAGCGGCACCACCCGTCCGAGGTAGAGCACCCGTTCGGCGGTGCCGAAGTGCACGACCGGGTCGCTGATCACGAGGGACGGTGCGGGCGAGGCCGTGGCGGCCTGCAGGAACCCTTCGGGCAGGTCCAGCCCCAGGCGCGTGGCGTTCGCATCGGCGTAGGCCACCGGGCGTCCGTCGCTGTACAACACGGCAACGTCGCGCACGGCCAGGTTCTGGTGGATCACATGGCGCAGCAGCACCTGGGTGGTGGCCGGGTCCAGGCTGAGGTCGTCGCGCACAGCGGCCTGCAGCGGGCCGCTCAGGCCGGCCAGCAGCACGTCGATGCCCAGCAGGGTGCGGTTCAACGCCGCCTGCGTGCTGGCCACGAAACGCACTGCGCGACCTTCGTTCTCTTCGATCGCGGCGCGCTGCCCGGTGCGCTGCAGGCTGAAGGCCACCAGCACGACGGCCGCGACGAACAGCGCCACGCCCCCCCAGACCACCAGCGGCAGACGCCAGGGTGCACGCATGGCCGGCCTACTTCGCCTTGACGCCCACGGCCGCGCCGATGGTGTCGTTCCACACGCCCACGCAGGCCGTGCCGCAGCGCTGGCTCCAGCGCTTGAGCACCGTGTCGGCCAGCACCTCGCGGCGCCGGGTGTCGTCGGCCGCCGAAGGCTTGACTTCGGTCATGCTGCCGCGGCGTGCCGGTTCGCAACTCGCAGCTCCCGTGTTGCAGGCCAGGCCATCGCCGGTCTCGCGCTGGGCGTCGGCCCAGATGGCGTGTTCGAGCTTGGGCAGTTCGGCCAGCAGCAGCTCGCGCGTGGTGGCGCTCAGCCCGTTCCATGCATGGGTGTTGGCCACGAACACCGACAGCCCCCAGGTGATCGCCATCGGGTGGATATGGGTCGTCACCTGATGCAGGCCGATGGTGTTGCCCGACATCGTGCCGGTGATGGCGCAGTCCAGGTTGCCGGCTTTCATGTTCGGCACGATCTCGGCAAAGCCGGTCTGCACCGGAATGCCGCCCAGCGCCTCGACCAGGTCCGACTGGGTGGGGCTGGTGGTGCGCACGCGGCGACCGGCCAGGTCGGCCAGCTGCCGCAGCGGCTGCCGGCAGAACGTCACCTGGGCCGGGTAGGTGTAGACGGCCAGGAGTTCCGCGCCGTAGCGGCTGCGCAGGGTGCTGGCCAGGTAGGGGCGAAAGGCCCGCACGCTGTGGCGCAGCGATTCGAAGTCGGGGTTCAGTCCGGCCAGGTCCGGGGCATTGAGCAGCGGGTCCACCGTGGAGCTCAGGCCCAGCGAGAGGGTGCCGAAGGGCACCACTCCGAGCTGCACCAGGCGCAGCATCTCCTGCCCCCGGATGCCGGCCCGGTCGAAGGCGGCGATCTCGGCCGTGACACGCCCGCCGCTCACGCGGGCCAGGTGTTCAGCCCAGAAGGGCTGCTCGTGGCGGGTGAACTGGCTGATGCCGGCCAGGCCGCCCACGATGCGCAGGTGCTCGGGCCCGGGAGGCGCGGCCGGCCTGGCCGGCGGCGCGGCTTGCAGGGGGGCGGCCGTGAGCACGGCAGCCAGCGCCGCCCACAACACCCTGGCCGCCACCGTCCGGGCTGCACGGCCCGGCGCCTGGCGGTGCGCGGGTGCCTGGGGAGATGGCCAGCTCGCAAGGGCAGTGTTCATGGGCAGGCTTTCCGACGTTTCGGCCCGATCGGCCGCTCACCCTGGTCGGACGGGCATGGCGGCCGCGGCGCGGATCCTGTCCATGATGCCTGTTCGCGCGGCCTGGTGCATGCTCCGCATCCCACCCTGGCACGTCCCAGGGCGTGAAAAACTGCGCAGGGGCCTCACGCCGCCTGCCACTCCCAGCGGCCTTCGCCTTGCAGCCGCAGGTGGTGCGTGTGCAGCGCCAGCAGCGTGCGGCGGTGGCCCACACTCACCAGCATGCACTCGGGAAGCTCCCGGTGCAGCAGGGAATAGAGCGCATGTTCCAGGCCCTCGTCGGTGGCCGAGGTTGCCTCGTCCAGGAAGGCGATGCGCGGACGATTGATCAGCACGCGGCCGAAGGCCAGGCGTTGCTGCTCGCCAAGCGACAGGATGTGCGACCAGTCTGCATCCTCGTCCAGCCGGTCGGCCAGGTGCCCCAGCTGCACCTTGTGCAGCGCGTCGCGCAACGCACCGTCATCGACCTGCTGTGCCGGGTAGCTCAAGGCGGTGCGCAGCGTACCCAGCGGCAGGTAGGGCCGTTGCGACAGGAACAGCGCATCGCTGCCGGCCGGCCGCCGCACCTCGCCGTCGGCATGCGGCCACAGGCCAGCCAGGGTGCGCAACAAGGTGGTCTTGCCGCTGCCGGAGGCGCCCTGCACCAGCAGCGACTGGCCCGGCGACAGGTTCAGCCGCAGGCCCTTGAGCAGCTCGCGGCCGTCCGGGCGGCGCACGTCCAGCGCGTCGATCTGCAGGGTGTCCGGCTGGACGGTGGTGCGCACCACCGGCAGCGCGCGGGCCTGCTCGTTGGCATCCATGAAGCCGGTCAGGCGGTCGAGCACCGCGCGGTACTGCGCGAACTCGTCATATGACAGCCGGAAGAACGACAGCGCGCCCTGCACCTGGCTGAAGGCCTCGGCGGTCTGCATCACGTCGCCCAGCTTGATGGTGCCGGCAAAAAACCGCGGCGCCTGCAGGATGAACGGGAACACCACCGCGATCTGGCTCACCGTGAGGTTGAAGCCGTCGAACTTGAGGCTGCGGAACACGATCGCCCACACATTGCGGATGACCTCGGCAAAACGCGACATCAGCGTGCGCCGCTCGACCGACTGGCCCTGGTAGAAGGCCACGCTCTCGGCATATTCGCGCAGGCGCATCAGCGCATAGCGGAAGTTCGCACCGAGCTTTTCATTCAGGAAGTTCAGCCGGATCAGCGGACGCCCGAGCTTGAAGGCCAGCAGCGTGGCGATGATCACGTAGATGTAGACCAGGAAGACCATGCCGCGCGGGATCTCCACGCCGGCCACCATCAGCACACCCGACAGGCCCCACAGGATCGCGGTGAACTCCACCAGCGACACCACGGCATTGGCCGCACCCACCGACAGGTTGCGCGACGACGCCACGAAGGCGGCGATGTCCACCTGGATGCGCTGGTCGGGGTTGTCGACCGGTTCCTTGACGAACTGCCCGCGGTAGTAGGCGTGGCCGTCGAGCCAGTCGTCGGTCAGGCGTTCGGTGAGCCACTCGCGCCAGCGGATGTCGAAGGCCTGCTGGATCAGGAAGGTGAACAGTGCTCGCAGCACGTGCACCGTGGCCAGGATGCCGAACACGCCCAGGAAAAACCAGAAGGCCTGCTGGTCGAGCGCCTGCAGCGCGCTGTAGAAGCCGTTGTACCAGAACGAGAACAGCACGTTCATGCGCACCGAGAACATCGTCAGGAACAGGATCAGCGCCAGCATCAGGAACGGGCGCCAGCTGCGCCGTGGCGTGAAATACGGCCAGGCCAGGCGCCGGAACTGCCGTCCCCAGCGGGTGAAGTGGGTCAGCCCCCAGACCACCGCGGCAAAGCCGATGCCGGTGACCACAAAGGCCTTGACGATCCAGATGGCGCTCTTGAGAAGTTCCTGATTCCAGTCCAATGTGTGCTCCGGGGGACCAAGGCCGCTGAAGTCTACTGGTCAGTGCTCGGGCAGGGCGGCCAAGGGGGAAAGGGCTCTGAGCGTTCGCACCACGTCCTCGGCGCAGCGGCTGCGCCGGGCCCGCTGGGGCAGGCTGTCGGCCTCGGGCTGGGCCCAGCCGGGCTGGCTGCGGGCTGGTGCCAGGGCTGCGATCACCGGGTCGAGCGCTTCGCCGATGGCGCCGGGTTCGGCCTCGCTGACGTGCACACGGGTCAGCGCCGCATGGCCGCGGTCTTCCAGCACACGCTGCAGATTCAGCAGATGCCAGGCGAGCAGACGCAGCACGGCGTCCTCGACGCTCAGGTCGCGCAGCCCGCGCAGGCGGTTCGTCAGCGCCCGCCCCAGGCGCCCGAAACCCTGGCTGGCCAGGCCGCCGACCGAGGCGCCGATGCTGGTGCCCACGCCGAGCGACAGACCGCCCAGCGCCAGGTCGGCCGCAAGACCCACCGCACCACCGACCACCGCCCCGGTGCCGAACTCCCGGCCGGCCGCCTTCAGCGACTCGGGGTGGAACAGGTCCGACTCCCAGCGCCCGGCCAGCAGCGGCAGCACGGCGGGATCGGCGTCGTCGCGGTCGAAGGCATGCACGGCGAGCAGGTCGTCGCAGGCACGCCGCGCGATGGCCTGCACCTCGTCCTGCATGCGCCGGGTGGCCAGCATGCGCGAGTCGGGTGCGGCCAACTCGGCCTCGGGGTGGACATGGCGCAGCGCGGCACAGCGCACCAGGGCCAGGGCCACCACGCTCAACGCGGCGTCGCGGCGCTGCAGCCGTTCGAAGGCCAGCGCCTCGGTGACGTCGCGCAACTGCTCGCGGCGCTCGCGCAGCAGCGTGGCGAGGTCGTCGTACAGCCGTTGTTCGGCACCGACAAACGGCGCCACCGCATCGAACATCACCTGGGCATGCAGTCCGCAGTCCGACAGGATGGCCTGCCACCGGGCCACCTGCGGCGGGTGGCCGTGCACGAAGTTGAGCACCGGCAGCACCGGCCGGCCGCAGTGCGTGAGGATCTCGATCTCGCTGTGGTACTTGGGCAGGACCGGCTCGCGGCAGTCGATCACGTACAACGCGGCGTCGACCTCCAGCAGCGTGCGCAACACCTTGGCCTCCTGCTCGAAGTCGGTCTGCGCGGCGGGGGTGTCGAGGAAGCTGCGCACGCGCTCGGGGCGAGTCAGTGCCGTGGGCTGGGCCTGCAGTTCATGCAGCAGCGCGGTGGAGTCTTCCAGGCCGGGCGTGTCGAAGAACTGGATCGCCACCTGGCCCTCGATGTTCAGGTCGATCGCTTCGACGTGGCGTGTGGTGCCCGGACGATCGGACACCTCGCCGAAGTGGCGCCGTCGCGTCAGGGTGCGCAGCAGCGAGGTCTTGCCGGCATTGGTGTGGCCGACCACGGCAATGTGGATCGGGCGCGGCTCAGACGGCATGGGCATCCTCGGGTTCGGGCAGGAGCCGGACGACCTCCAGGCCACTGGTCTGCAGCCACGCGGACCAGCGGCGTCGCCCGGCACCCCCTGGGTCGGCACCGATCAGGTGCAGGCTGAGCGCGCCGGTGGTGGGCAAGGCGGCGCGGATCCAGCGTTCGGTGCCACGGTCGGGGCTGGCGCTGGCGGCGCACACCATCACGATGCGGGCGGGTCGCAGGGTCGTGAGCCGTTCGATCAGCGCCTGCCTTTCCTCGCGCGTGCCCGCAATGCGCTCGCACAGCGCTGCCGGCGGCAGGCCCGGTGGCGGCCAGTCGGTGTCGGAGGCCAGCTCAAAACCGACCAGGGCGACGGCGTCGCCCAGTGCGGCACGGGCGGTGGCGGCGGGTGCCACCGCCGGTGCGGCGTGTTCGGCGTCGACCACACGCGGTGCGTCCATCCCTTCGAGGCGCTGCACCAGTCGCCGGTGGTAGGCATCCGCCAGCGGCAGTCCGTGGTGTGCCAGGCGGTGCCGCATCACGCCCAGCGCCAGCACGGCCAGCAGGGCACGCAGCACGGCGCCGTACACGAACACGCAACCGATCAGCCACCAGGCCCATTGGCGCGCCTCGCTGGCCTGCACGTCCGGGACGGCAAAACCCAGCCGGGCGGGCAGCCAGCCGGTGAGCTGCACGAGGGCCGCAAAAAAGCCGGCATCGAGGATGGTCGTTTCCCACGTCAGCTGGTAGGCACGGAAGGCGAACTGCACCAGCATGCCGGTCAGCACCACGGCAAACGCCAGCAGCCAGATCAGGTGACTGAGGGCCCCCAGCATCCAGGGCAGGGTGCGGCTGGCCTGCAGCACGTCCAGTGCGGCATCGGCCACCACCGCGTGCAGCGGGCCCGGCGCACGTCGGCGTGGCGCGCGCCATGCGGTCAGACGGCGACTGAGCGCCAGCACCAGGGCGCCCAGGCTGACGCCGGTGCGTGCCGGCCACATCAGGCCGAGCAGCCAGATCACCAGGCCGACCAGGTGCGGGACCAGCAGCGCCATCAGCGCCCAGGCGGCGTTGACGCGGCGATCCGCGCCGATGACCGAGGCCACCAGGCCCCAGGACATGCCTGCCACCAGCACGGCCATGATCACGGCAACCCAGCCCAGGGTGCGCTGCCAGGTCAGCCAGGCTGCCTGCAGTCCGGACTCGGCGGCCAGGTGCCTGGCCCGCTCGAGCACCTGGGCCCGACGGTCGGGGCGGAGGGCTGCGGCGGCCCGCATGGCCTGGTCATCGTCGAGCGCGCGGTGTGACTCGAGCCGCTGAACGGCATGCGCAAGGATCAGTCCGGCAATGTCAGCGCGTCGGGTAGGGGCAGGGCGATTCATCGAATCACATTGTGTTGCATGCCGCACTATGATGGACCGCTCGACTCGAAGGAGGCTGCAGCGATGCCGCTCACACCCCCCAAGGCCTGGTCGCACCTGACACTTGCCGTGCTGATGTCGCTCACGCTGGCCGCCTGTGGTGGTGGCGGGAGCAGCGACGAACCACCGCCGCCGCCCGATCCGCCGGTGCAGCCTCCGCCCCCACCGCCACCACCACCGCCGCCGCCGC
>CBFGPV010000051.1:0-25645 GCA_965650765.1 uncultured Burkholderiales bacterium | reverse complement strand
GCCTTTGCGCTGATGATCGCCATCCCGGCCCTCATGTTCTACCGCTACTTCCGCGGCAAGGTCGACGAATACGTGCTCGACCTCGAACAGGCCGCCGAGCGCATGGTGCCCCACCTGATGCGATTCGTCGCCCAGCGTTGACGCACCGGAGCGCCCGATGGCCATGAACTTCCGACACCGCCGCAGCGAGGAACCGGAGATCAATCTGATCCCGTTCATCGACGTGCTGCTGGTCGTGCTCATCTTCCTGATGCTGTCGACGACCTACTCCAAGTTCACCGAGCTGCAGGTGACGCTCCCGGTGGCCGACGCCGAACAGGCACGCGACAAGCCGCGCGAGGTCATCGTTTCGGTGGCCGCCGACGGGCGCTACGCCGTGAACCGCAAACCCGTCGAGGGCCGCAGCGTGGAACTGCTCACCGCCGAACTGACCGCTGCTGCCGAGGGCCGCAAGGACACCCTCATCATCGTCTCGGCCGACGCCACGGCGGCCCACCAGAGCGTCATCAACGTGATGGACGCAGCACGCCGCGCCGGGCTGAATCAGCTCACCTTTGCCACGCAGAGTTCGGGCTCGGCGGCCCGTTGAGCCAGCCTTGGGCGTGAAGCGCACGCGTGTTGCCGACCGCCCGGGCGGTGCCGGCACCGAGGCCTGGTTGCAGTCGGTCTGGCGCACGCGCGGCCTTGCGGCCATCGCCCTGCTGCCGTTGAGTCTCTTGTATGCGCTGGTCGTCGGGCTGCGCAAGCTCGCCTTTCGATGGGGAGCCAGGCGCACCATCGCACTGCCGGTGCCGGTGATCGTCGTGGGCAACGTGATTGCGGGCGGTGCCGGCAAGACGCCCACGGTGATGGCCCTGGTGCAGCACCTGCAGTCGCAGGGCGAGACACCGGGCGTGATCTCTCGCGGTTATGGCGGCCAGCGCAGCGGGTTGCACCTGCTGACGGCGCGCAGCCAGGCCGGGCAGACCGGCGACGAACCACTGCTCATCCACCGACGCACCGGTGCGCCCACCTGTGTCGGCGCGCGCCGCGTCGACGCCGCGCACGCGCTGCTCGCAGCGCACCCCGAGGTCAGCGTGATCGTCAGCGACGATGGACTGCAGCACCTGCACCTGGCGCGCGATGTGGAGATCATCGTGTTCGACGAGCGCGGGGCCGGCAACGGGTGGTGGCTCCCGGCCGGACCGCTGCGTGAAGGCCTGCAGCGACGTGCCGATGCGGTGCTCTACAACGCCCCGGCACCCAGCACCTCACGCCCGGGCTACCTGGCGCGTCGCGCGCTAGGGGCTATCGTGACGCTGCGCGACTGGACGTCGGGCGCGGCCGCACGCGATGGCGGCGCCGGTCTGGCCGACTGGCAGGGGCAGCGGGTGCTTGCCGTGGCGGGCATCGCCCAGCCCCAGCGGTTCTTCTCGATGCTCGATGCCGCCGGGCTGGCCCATGAGGCCCTGCCGTTGCCCGACCACCACCACTACGATGCATTGCCCTGGGCGCACTGGCAGGGTGAGTGCATCCTCGTGACCGAAAAGGACGCGGTGAAACTGCAGTACCTGCCGGCGGCCTGCAACGACCCTCGGGTGCACGTGGTCACGCTAGACTTCCAGCCTGATCCGGCCTTTCTTGCAGTGGTCGACCGGTGTCTGGCGAACGCTCGCCGCGCCAGACGTTGAACGCGGTGCGGGTCGCCCCGCCTGCCGGGGCCCTGCAGCACCGCCATCACTCGCCACCCTCCCTGCCGGATACCTCAAGGACCCACCATGGACACCCGCCTGCTCGAACTGCTTGTCTGCCCGATCTGCAAGGGCCCGCTCGAACACCTGCGCGAGCAGCGTGAACTGGTCTGCCATGCCGACCGGCTGGCCTTCCCGGTGCGCGACGGCATTCCGGTGATGCTGGAGGCCGAAGCCCGCCACACCGATGCCCCGGCGGGCGCGTCCTCACCTGCGGCACCCGACCCGGCCGCATCGGCCTCGACCTGAGCCGCGGGGAGCGTGTCGTGGGTTTCACCGTCCTGATTCCTGCCCGGCTGGCCTCCACCCGGCTGCCTGACAAACCCCTGGCCGATCTTGCCGGCCTGCCGATGGTCGTGCGCGTGGCCGCCCAGGCGCAGCGCAGCCGTGCCAAGCGTGTGGTGGTTGCCGCTGACGACCGCCGCATCGTCGACGCCTGCGCCCACCACGGCGTGCAGGCCTTGCTGACCCGCGCCGACCATGCCACCGGCAGCGACCGGCTGGCCGAGGCCTGCGAGCAGCTGGGGCTGGACGGTGACGATGCCGTGGTGAACGTGCAAGGCGATGAGCCGCTGATCGACCCCGCCCTGATCGACGCCTGCTTCCAGGCACTGCACCAGGCCTCCGGCTGCGTGATGGCCACCGCGGCGCATGCGATCGATGCGCCCGACGAACTGGCCAACCCGAACGTGGTGAAGGTGGTGTGCGATGCCGCAGGGCGGGCCCTGTACTTCTCACGCGCGCCCATACCCTGGTGGCGAGATGGCTATGCGCAAGGCCTGGGGACGGGCGTGGCACTGAGCTCGCCGGCGCCGCTGCGCCATGTGGGCATTTATGCGTACCGGGCAGGATTCCTGCGTCAGTTCCCTGCCCTGCCGCCCAGCCCGCTGGAGGCCGTCGAGTCCCTGGAGCAGCTGCGTGTGCTGTGGCACGGCCACCGGATCGCGGTGCATGTGAGTGCGGATCGGCCCGGTCCGGGCGTCGACACGCCGGAAGACCTCGCGCGCGTCAGAGCCCTGCTCGGCGTAAGGCCCGTGCAGGGTGGGGCGTGATATCCTCCCCGCGAAAAAGGGCCGCGGCACCCGCTGCGGTCACGCCATCTTGAGGAGTTCCATGCGTTTGATTCTGTTGGGCGCGCCCGGCGCCGGTAAAGGTACGCAGGCTGCGTTCATCTGCCAGAAATTCGGCATTCCCCAGATTTCCACGGGGGACATGCTGCGCGCTGCAGTGAAAGCCGGCACACCGCTGGGCATCGAAGCCAAGAAGGTCATGGACTCCGGCGGGCTGGTCAGTGACGACATCATCATCGGCCTCGTCAAGGAGCGCATTGCCCAGCCCGATTGCGCCAATGGATTCCTGTTCGACGGCTTTCCCCGCACCATCCCCCAGGCCGACGCGATGAAGGCGGCCGGTGTGAAGCTCGACTTCGTGCTCGAGATCGACGTGCCTGACGCCGCCATCATCGAACGCATGAGCGGCCGCCGCGTGCACGTGGCCTCAGGCCGCACCTACCACGTCAAGTTCAACCCGCCGAAAGTGGCCGGCAAGGACGACGCCACTGGCGAAGACCTGATCCAGCGCGACGACGACAAGGAAGAGACCGTGCGCAAGCGCCTGGAGGTCTACCAGAGCCAGACCCGGCCGCTGGTTGACTACTACTCCCAGTGGGCCGCCACGGGTGACGCCAACGCGCCGCAGTACCGCCGCATCGAAGGCATCGGCACGGTCGACGAGATCACCGGGCGCGCGCTGGCTGCGCTGGCCTGACCCTGCGCTGCGGCGCCCGGCGCCGCACGCCTTTCCGGCCGGGCAGCACCATGCTGGCGCCCCGTCACGCGTTGACGGGCGCGCGGCGTGGCGGCGGCCTCAGGCGAGCGCCGGCTCCTCGAGCGTCAGGCTCACCCCCAGCAAGGCACGGCGGCGCAACCACGGCGACGGCCGATAGCGCGGATCCCCGCTGAGCGCATGCAGGTGCTGCAGGATACGCAGCACCGTGCCGGGCCCGAGTTCGTCACCCCAGGCCAGCGGGCCGTACGGATAGCCCAGCCCGAGCCTGACCGCCCGGTCGATGTCCGCCGGACTGGCGATGCCCTGCTGGGCCATGTCGCAACCGATGTTCACGATGGTCGCGAGCACACGCTGAGTCACCAGGCCGGCGCTGTCACGGATCACGCTCACGCGCGCACCGTCGCTGCCAAGCAGGCCATGCATTGCATCGCGGGTGGCCGGTGTCGTCAGCGGCGACAGCATCAGCGTGCGGCGCCGCTCGTTGCTCACCAGCATGTCCAGCCCCACGGTACGTTCGGCATCCAGCCCCTCACGCACGCAGCAGGTGGTGATGTCCTCGCCCTGCGGCGTCACCACACACACCGCATGGGTCGAGGGGCTGCTGTCTTCTTCGACCACCGCACCCAGGCCGTGCAGCCATTGCGCAGCTGCTTCACCCCAGGCCGGTTCGGCGCGGCTCACCCACACACTCTGAGGTCGCGCAGACGGCACCGCAGCCGAGGGTGCCTTCACGGCATGGCCGTCGGCATAGCGGTAGTAGCCTTCGCCCGTCTTGCGGCCCAGCAGGCCGGCCACGCGGCGCTGCACCGCCAGCGGCGACGGCCGGTAGCGCGGCTCTTCGAAATACTGGCGGTAGACCGACTCCATCACCGGCACCGACACGTCCAGCCCGGTCAGGTCGAGCAGTTCGAACGGGCCCAGCCGGAAGCCGGCCTGCTCGCGCAGGATGTCGTCGATGACCTGCGGCTCAGCCACATTTTCAGCCAGCAGCCTGAGGGCTTCGGTGCCGTAGCCCCGGCCGGCATGGTTGACAATGAAACCGGGCGTGTCCTTGGCGCGCACCGCCACATGGCCCATGCGCTGGCCCAGGGCCAGCAGCGCGGCGCCGACGGCCGGCTCGGTGCGCACACCGTCGATCACCTCGACGACCTTCATCAGCGGCACCGGATTGAAAAAATGGAAGCCAGCCACCCTGCCCGGGCGTGCGCAGGCCGCCGCGATCGCCGTCACCGACAGCGACGAGGTGTTCGTCGCCAGCACGCAGTGTTCGCCGACGATCGCCTCCAGATCGCGAAAGAGCTGCTGCTTGACACCCAGGTCCTCGACGATGGCCTCGACCACCACATCGGCTGGCGCCAGATCGGACAGGGCCTGCACCACCAGCAGCCGCGCCCGGGCGGCCTCGGCCGTCTCGGCGTCGAGCTTGCCCTTGGCCACCAGTTGATCCAGCGTCTGCGCCAGCGCGTCGCGCGCTTTCAGCGCTGCGCCGTCGAGCGCATCGTGCATCAGCACACGCACACCGGCCAGGGCAGCGATCTGGGCGATGCCGCGCCCCATCGCACCCGTGCCCACCAGGCCCAGGGTCAGTTCCGGGGCATCGGCTTGAAAGCTCATGACTGTCCTTCGTGAAATGGCGTCGCGTCCGACAGGGCGCGACAGGGCGTGCTCAGTCCGGGATGACGGCGGTGGCCTCGATCTCGACCTTGGCGCGATCTTCGATCAGGGCCGAGACCTCGACTGCGGTCATGGCGGCGTTGTAGCTGCCGATCAGCTCGCGGAAGGCTGCACCGATCTCGCGCAGATGCGCGATGTACTCGCGCTTGTCGGTCACGTACCAGGTCATGCGAACGATGTGTTCGGGGCGTGCCCCGGCTTCGTCGAGCACGGCGCGGATGTTGCTCAGGGCCTGGCGGACCTGGCCGACAAGGTCATCGGTGTGGAACACGCCTTCGGCGTCCCAGCCGATCATGCCGGCCACGAACACCATGCGGCCTTTGGCGGCCACGCCATTGGCATATCCCTTGGGCCGGGGCCAGCCAGGTGGAAGCAGGACGTTCATTGCGGGTCTCCGTTGGATAGGTAGCGTGCCATGCCGGCACGCAGGTCGGCTGGCAGGTCGATGGACTGGTGGGTATCGAGCGACGTGGTCACGAGTATCTGGCGCGCGGCCAGGCGGGATTCGTCCCCCAGGCGACAGCCCAGTTCAAGGGTGAATGAACGCTGGCCCAGGCGGGCCACGCTCAGGCCCAGCGTCACGGTTTCACCCATGCGGCTGATGGCGGTGAAGTCGCATTCGAGCCGCACCGTGGGCAGGCCCACACGTCGTGGGCCGAGCACCTCTGCATAGGCGATGCCCAGGCCGTCGTTGAACCAGTCCTCGACCAGCGTGTTCAGCATCACGAGGTACTGGGGGAAAAACACGATGCCGGCGGGGTCGCAGTGCCCAAAGCGGATCGGCTGTGGCCGTTCGAAGGCATGACGGCGGGCGGGTGGTCGGTCCAGGGTCATGATCACACCCCCACGTAGCGTTGCCACAGGGCCGGGTCGGCCCCCAGGGCGCCGGAGTCACCGGCCCACACCACCCGGCCGCGCTCGATGATGGTGTGGCGGTTGGCCAGGCGCACCAGGCGCTGGACGTACTTGTCGATCACGAGGATGGTCTGCCCCTGACCACGCAAGGTGGCCAGGCAGCGCCAGATCTCCTCGCGGATCAGCGGCGCCAGGCCTTCGGTGGCCTCGTCGAGGATGAGCAGGTGCGGGTTGGTCATCAGCGCCCGGCCGATGGCCAGCATCTGCTGCTCGCCACCGGAGAGCTGGTTGCCCATGTTCGACGCCCGCTCCTTGAGCCGCGGGAAGAGCGCATAGACACGATCGAGCGTCCACGGCTCGCGCACACCGGCACGGTTGGCAGCGAATGCCTTGAGGTTTTCCTGCACCGACAGATTCGGGAAGATCTGGCGGCCTTCGGGCACCACAGCCAGGCCCATGCGGGCGATGCGGTCCGGGCTGAGCCGCTCGATGCGCTCGCCGAGAAAACGCACCTCACCGCCGCGGGCAGGCGTGAGGCCCAGCACCGAGCGCACCGTGGTCGTCTTGCCCATCCCGTTGCGGCCCAGCAGCGTGGCCACTTCACCGGCCTGGATGTCCAGTGCCATGCCGAAAAGCACCTGACTGCTGCCGTAGGCCGTCTCCAGCCCCTTCACTTCGAGCACCGCCGTCATGCCAGAGCCTCCAGCGCCTGTTCGTCGCCCAGGTAGGCACGCCGAACTTCGTCGTTGTTCCGGATCTCGTCGGGGGTGCCGCTGGCGATCACGCGCCCCGACACCAGCGCCGAGATGCGGTCGGCCAGGCGGAACACGGCATCCATGTCATGTTCGACCAGCAGGATCGTGAGCTCACGGCGCAGGCCCTGCAGCAGCTCGACCATCTGTTCCGACTCCTCGGGCCCCATGCCGGCCATCGGTTCATCCAGCAGCAACAGCTTGGGCCGGGTGGCAACGGCCAGCCCCACCTCGAGCTGGCGCTGCTCCCCGTGGGCCAACGAACCGGCCAGCGTGTGCAGACGTGCACCCAACCCCACCCGCTGGGCGATCGCGGCGGCCTCGTCGTAGCGGGCCGACTCATCACGCGCGCGGGCCCAGAAGCGCAGGCTGGAGCCGCTGCGCGCCTGGACGGCCAGGGCCACGTTGTCGAGCACGCTCAGCCGGCGGAAGATGCTGGTGATCTGGTAGGACCGCACGAGTCCGTGCAGCACCCGCTCGTGCATGGCCTGGCGGGTGATGTCGTGCCCGTCGAAGACGATGTGTCCGGCATTGGGCGCCAGCGCACCCGACAACTGATGGATCAACGTGGTCTTGCCAGCGCCGTTCGGCCCGATCAGGGCATGGACCTCACCGCGCATCACCTCGAAATTCGCATGGTCGGTCGCCACGAGGCCGCCGAAACGCTTGACCAGATCGCGCACGCTCAGGAGGGCGCTGCTCATCACGATGCCTTTCCCGACCGCTCGCCGCGGTCGAACCAGCGTGCCTTGAGGCTGGCGGCCAGCCCCATCAGGCCCTTGGGCGCCACCAGCACCACAGCCAGCAGGATGGCGCCCACGCCGAACTGCCAGTGGATCGTGTAGCCCAGCGCAATCTCCTCGATCAGCAGCAGCACCACCGCGCCGGCGATGCCGCCGTACAGGTGCCCCACACCACCGAGGATCACCATCACCATCAGCGAGCCGGACTGGCTCCAGTGCATCAGCGCCGGGCTGACGATGCCGCTCTGGTTGGACACCAGCGCACCGGCCAGGCCGGCAATGGCGCCGGCCAGCGCAAACGCGATCAGCTTGTAGCGGTAAGTCGGGAAGCCGATGGCTGCCATGCGCGTCTCGTTCTCGCGCAGGGCCTGCAGCACATGGCCGAAGCGGGCATTCAGTACCCGCCAGACGCCCAGGAAGCACAGCGTCAGGATGGCCAGCACGACATAGTAGAAGGTGGTGTCATTGCCCAGGTCGAGCCCCAGGCCGACACTGGAGCGCGAGGGCAGCGGCAGGCCGTCTTCGCCGCCGTAGTCGCGCAGCGAGATCATCACGTAGTACAGCATCTGGGCAAACGCCAGCGTGATCATGATGAAGTACACACCGCGCGTGCGCAGGCTGATGGCGCCGATCAGCAGCGCAAACACCCCGCCCATCACGAAGGCCAGCGGCCAGGCAAGCCAGGCGGACGTCACGCCATGCTGCATCAGGATGCCCACGGTGTAGGCGCCGATGCCGACAAAGGCGGCATGACCGAAGCTGACCAGCCCGCCGAAGCCGAGGATCAGGTTCAGGCTGGTCGCGGCCAGCGCAAAGATCAGGATGCGGCTGGACAGCCCGATGTAGAAGGTCTCGTCCAGGGCGTGTGCCACGGGCGGCACGGCCAGCAGCAACACCAGCAGCAGCAAGGCCCAACGCCAGTGCAGCGGATGGTCCAGCAGGCCCGTCGGCGACGGGCTGCGGGGTGCGGATGCCGAAGCGGCGGGTGCAGTGGGAGTGCTCATGGTGGTGGTGTTCATGGCGGGTCAGCCTCGGGCGGGGAACAGACCTTCGGGCTTCCAGAAAAGCACCACGGCCATCAGCACATAGATCAGGATCGAAGCGAGCGCCGGTCCGGCGCCGGACGCCGCCGCGGGCCCCAGCAGGCCGCCGAGTGCCACCGGCACGAAGGTGCGTCCGACCGTGTCGACCACGCCGACCAGCAGCGAACCCATCAAGGCCCCGCGGATCGAGCCGATGCCCCCGATCACGATCACCACGAAGGCGAGGATCAGGATGTTCTCGCCCATGCCGACCTGCACCGCCACCAGCGGGCCGAGCAGGCCGCCGGCCACTGCACACAGCGCCGCGCCCACGCCGAACACCAGCGTGAACAACTGCCGCACGTTCGAGCCCATCGCCAGCGCCATGTCGCGATTGGAGGCACCGGCGCGCACCTGCATGCCCACCCGGGTGCGCGTGATCAGCAGGTACAGGCCCAGCGCCACGGCCAGGCCCACACCGATGATCAGCAGCCGGAAGGCCGGGTACTGGAAGCCGTCCCACAGTTCGACCGGCCCCGACAGTGCAGCCGGTGGGTTCAGCAGGATGGGCTGCGAGCCCCAGATCATGCGCACCGCCTCGTTGCACATCAGCAGGATGCCGAAGGTGCCCAACACTTGCGAGAGGTGGTCACGCTGGTAGAGCCGGCGCAGCACGCTCACTTCCAGTGCCATGCCGAACAGGGCGGTGCCCGCAATGCCGGCACCGATGCCGGCGAGGAACGAGCCCGAAGCCTCGGCCACGGCAGCCGTCAGGTAGGCCCCCACCATGTACAGCGAGCCATGTGCCAGGTTGATCATGTCCATGATGCCGAAGACCAGCGTCAGGCCTGCGGCCAGCAGGAACAGCATCAGGCCGAACTGCAGCCCGTTCAAGGCCTGTTCGAGGATGAGGGTGAGGGTCATGAGGACTCGCGTCGTGGGTCACGGCCCGGCAGGGCTGCCGGCGGGTGTCGGGACGGGGCGGTCGGCCTGCCCGGTGGCACGCCACGGCCGCGGGTGCGGCCGTGACGGCGTCTGGGGGCAGGCCCGGACGTCACTGCATCTTGCAGGCGCCGACATAGGCGTCGGCGTGGCTCTTGAACACCGTGCCCAGCGTGCGGTTGGTCACGCGGCCCTGCGTGTCCTTGGTCACGACGCGCAGGTAGTAGTCCTGCACCGGGTACTGGTTGGTGTTGAACTTGAAGGCACCGCGCACCGACTTGAAGTTGGCTGCGCGCAGCGCCTTGCGCACAGCTTCCTTGTCCTCGATGCGACCCTTGACGTCGCGCACCGCCGCGTCGATCAGCATGGCGGCGTCATACCCCTGCGAGGCATACAGCGACGGCAGGCGGCCGTAGTCCTTCTGGAAGTCGGCCACAAACCGCTTGTTCTGCGGGTTGTCCATGTCGTGAGCCCACTGGGAGGTGTTGAACATCCCCAGCATCGGCTCGCCAACCGCACGGATCACGTCCTCGTCGGCCGAGAAGCCCGGCCCGAACAGCGTGGTGTCCTTGGACAGACCCGAGGCCACGTACTGCTTGATGAAGTTGATGCCCATGCCGCCGGGCAGGAAGATGTACATCGCATCGGGCTTGGCCGCACGCACCTGGGCCAGTTCAGGGGCGTAGTCGAGCTGGCCGAGGCGCGTGTAGATCTCCTGGACCACCTCGCCCTTGTAGAAGCGCTTGAAGCCGGTCAGTGCGTCCTTGCCCGCGGGGTAGTTCGGTGCCAGCAGGGCCACGCGCTTGAAGCCCTTGTCGGCCACCGTCTTGCCCACCGCCTCGTGCAGGTTGTCGTTCTGCCAGGCGACGTTGAAGAAGTACGGGTTGCATTGCTCGCCGGCGTACTGCGAAGGGCCGGCATTGGCGCTGATGTAGAAGGTCTTGGCGTCGAAGATCGGCTGCCCCACGGCCAGCATCACGTTGGAGAAGACCACCCCGGTCATGAAGTCCACACGGTCGCGCTTGAGCAGTCGGTCAGTGGTCTGCTTGGCCGCATCGGGGCTGGCCTGGTCATCGGCGATGACCACCTCGGCAGGCAGGCCGCCGAGCTTGCCGCCGGTGTGCTTGAGCGCCAGGTTGAAGCCATCGCGGATGTCGATCCCCAGGCCGGCGCCCGGCCCGGACAGCGTGCTGAGCATGCCGACCTTGACGCGGTCGGCGGCGTGTGCCGTGGTCAGTGCGGCGCAGGCGGCCAGGACGGCCAGGGTGGATCGGACGGGATGGCGCATCACTTTCTCCTTGGGATGAATGGAACGGGATGCCAAGCATGCACGATGAATGCCTGCAGGCTGCACAGGGATCACACCGAGCGCAGCTTGAATCGCTGCAGCTTGCCGGTTTCGGTGCGCGGCAGGGCCGTGCAGAACTCGATCGCACGCGGGTACTTGTAGGGCGCAATGCTGCGCTTGACGAAGTCCTGCAGGTCCTTGGCCAGCACATCACCGGGCTGATGACCATTGCGGGCCACGACAAAGGCCTTGACCACCTGGCCGCGCTCGGCGTCCGGCACACCGATCACCGCGCATTCGGCCACCGCCGGATGCAGCAGCAACGCTTCCTCGACCTCGGGCGCGGCGATGTTGTAGCCGGCCGAGATGATCATGTCGTCGGTACGCGACTGGTAATGGAAGTAGCCGTCGTCGTCGATCAGGTAGGCGTCGCCGGTGTAGTTCCAGCCGTCCTTGACGTACCTGGCCTGGCGCTCGTCGGCCAGGTAGCGGCATCCGGTGGGGCCCTTGACCGCAAGCCGACCAATCTGGCCTGCCGGCAAGGGGCGTCCGGCCTCGTCCATCACACAGGCCTGGTAGCCCGGCACGGCCACGCCGGTGGCGCCCGGCCGGGCGTGGGCCTCGTCGGCCGAGATGAAGATGTGCAGCATCTCGGTGGCACCGATGCCGTCGATCATCTCGATGCCGGTGTGTTCCTTCCACAAGGCACGGGTCGAGGCCGGCAGGGCCTCGCCGGCCGACACGCATTTGCGCAGGCTGCCGCCCAGCGGCGCCGAGATGCGTGCCTCGCCCGCTTGCACCGCCATGCCGCGGTACGAGGTGGGTGCGGTGAACAGCACCGTGGCACCGTACTGCGGAATGGCCTCCAGCAACGCGGGTGGGCCGGCCTTTTCGAGCAGCACCGTCGAGGCGCCCACACTCATCGGGAACAGCACCAGGCCGCCCAGCCCGAAGGTGAAGGCCAGCGGCGGGCTGCCGATGAAGATGTCGTCAGGCCCGGGCCGCAGCACGTGGCGTGGCCAGCATGCGCAGATCGCCATCACGTCGCGATGGAAGTGCATCGTGCCCTTGGGCTGGCCGGTCGTCCCGGAGGTGAAGGCCAGGATGCAGGTGTCGTCGGCAGCGGTGTCGACATTGACAAAGCGGGCCGGATGCCGGGCCATCAGCGCCTCCAGCCCCTGATCGGTGCTGTCGTTGAAGTGCCGCACGCGGCTCAGGTGGGGGCACTGCGCCGTGGCCTGGGCAAGTTCTTCGGCCAGCCGGGCATCGCACAGCGCGTGGCTCACACGCGCCTTGTCGATGATCTGGACCAGCTCCTTGGCGCGCAGCAGCGGCATGGTCGCCACGGCGATCGCACCGACCTTCATCACTGCAAACCAGCAGGCCACCAGCATGGGGTTGTTCGGTGCACGCAGCAGCACACGGTTGCCAGGCACCACGCCCATGTCCGACACCAGCACATGCGCGATGCGGTTGGCCTTTTCCTGCAGCTCGGCATAGGTCCAGCGCAGTCCGCCCGGCGCCTGCAGGCAGACCCGGTCGCCCTGCCCCGCCTCGACCCAGCGGTCGAGCAGGTCATGAGCGCAGTTCAGCCGCGGCGGGAACTGCAGCTCGGGCCGGTCGAAGATGAATTCGGGCATCTGGTCCGGCGGCGGCAGGTTGTCGCGGGCAAAGGTGTCGACGTGGGCGGTGTAGGTCATGCGGCACTCCTGGTTCGTTGCCTGGATCAGGAACGAACGTCCTTCAGCAGTTCACGGGCGATGATGAGTTGCTGCACCTCGGTGGCGCCTTCGTAGATGCGCAGCGCGCGGATCTCGCGATACAGGCGTTCCACCGGCTGTTCGCTGACCACTCCGAGCCCGCCCCACATCTGCACCGCCGCGTCGATGACCTGCTGGGCGCCTTCGGTGGCGGCCATCTTGGCCATCGCGGCCTCACGCGTGACGCTGTGGCCCTGGTCGCGGCGCCAGGCCGCGCGGTAGGTCAGCAGGGCAGCGCTGTCGATCGTGGTGGCCATCTGGGCCAGTCGGGCCTGGGTCAGCTGGAAGTCGGCCAGGGTCTGGTTGAACATGCGCCGGGTGGTGGCCCGGTGCAGCGCTTCGTCGAGTGCACGTCGTGCGAAACCGAGCGATGCGGCCGCGACCGAAGTGCGGAAGACATCCAGCGTGCGCATCGCGACCTTGAAGCCCTCGCCAGCCTCACCGATGCGGGCGCTGGCCGGCACCCGGCAGCCGGTAAACCGCAGCCGCGCCAGCGGATGAGGCGCAATGACCTCGATGCGCTCGGCGATCTCGAAACCCGGTGTGCCGGCCTCGACGATGAACGCCGAGATGCCGCGCGCGCCCGGCGCCTCGCCGGTACGTGCAAACACCACGTAGACGTCGGCAATGCCGCCGTTGGAGATCCAGGTCTTTTCGCCGTCGAGCACATAGTCGTCGCCATCACGGCGGGCCGCACACTGCAGCGCGCCGACGTCCGACCCGGCCTCGGGTTCGGACAGCGCAAAGGCGCTGATCGCCTCGCCGCGGGCCACGCGGGGCAGCCAGTGCGCGCGCTGCTCGGGCGTGCCCTGCAGGCTGATCGCTCCGGAGCCCAGGCCCTGCATCGCAAAGGCGAAGTCGGCCAGGCCGCTGTGCCGGGCCAGGGTCTCGCGGATCAGGCAGATGGCCCGGGTGTCGATCACCTCGCGGGCGCCGCCGTGGGCCGTGCCGGCCACCGCATGGCGTAGCCAGCCGCCTGCACCCAGCGCACGCACGAGGGCACGGCACTCGGCGTCCACGTCGGTGTGATGCGCCTGCGACACATGCTGCGCCGCCCACTCGTTGCAGGCCAGCGCCAGTTCACGGTGCTGCGGCTCGAGAAAAGGCCAGTCGAGATAGGAAAGGTCTGCCACGTCAATGCTCCATGGTCGCGGTTGCCGGGGACGGGCGGGTCAGTTGCCTTCGAACACGGGGCGTTGCCGTGCCACGAACGCGTGGTAGGCACGCGAGAAGTCCTCGGTCAGCATGCAGATGGCCTGCGCCTGGGCCTCGGCCTCGATGGCCTGGTCCACGCTCATGTTCCATTCCTGGTGCAGCATGGTCTTCGTGATGCCGTTGGCGAAGGTCGGCCCGTGCGCGATGTCGCGCGCCAGGGCCACCGACTCGTCCAGCACCGCCTGCGGTTCGCACAGGCGGTTGAAGAACCCCCACTGCAGCGCTTCGTCCCCGCTCATCGAGCGCCCGGTGTAGAGCAGCTCGCTGGCCCGACCCTGGCCGATGATGCGCGGCAGCATCGCGCAGGCACCCATGTCGCAGCCGGCCAGCCCCACACGGTTGAACAGGAAGGCCGTCTTGCTGCGTTGCGTGCCCAGGCGCAGGTCGCTGGCCATCGCGATGATGGCGCCCGCGCCGGCGCACACGCCGTCGATTGCGGCCACCACCGGCTGCGGGCAGGCACGCATGGCCTTGACCAGGTCGCCCGTCATGCGGGTGAACATCAGCAGCTCGGGTGCGGGCAGTTTCACCAGGGGGCCGATGATCTCGTGCACGTCGCCGCCGGAGCAGAAGTTCTCGCCCGCGCCGTGCACGACCACGGCCTTGACGTCCTGCGCATAGGCCAGCTTGCGGAACAGGTCGCGCAATTCGGCATACGAGTCGAAGGTCAGCGGGTTCTTGCGCTCGGGCCGGTTCAGCGTGACGATGCCCACGCGGTCGACCACCTGCCAGGCAAAGTGGCGCGCGGTGTAGTCGGCGGCGGTGGTGCGGTTGCCGGCCAGCAGCGCCGGGTCGATGTCGGTGTTGTGCATGCTCATGCGCCTTCGTTGAGGGTGGCGGGCGCCGCCCCGGGGGCGCCCTGGGACTGGCGGGTGACCATGCTCAGGCGCAGGCCGCCGAGCAGGTCGTACAGGGTCTTGCGCTCGGCCAGGCCGAGGTCGGAGAACATCTCGATCACCCAGGCCTCGTGTTCGGCGGCGATGCGCTCGAAGGCACCGCGGCCGTCGGCCGTCAGCTTCAGCAGGAAGGAGCGGCGGTCGTCCGGTGCGGCTTCACGCGTGACGAGGCCCTCTTTCTCGAGCTCGTCGGTCAGCCCGGTGATGCTGCCGCCGGTGACCATCAGGTAGCGCGACAGCGCGTTCATGCGCAGCCCCTCGGGGTGGCGATGCAGTTGCGCCAGGTAGTCGAAGCGCGCCAGCGTGATGCCGAAGCGGCTGCGCAGCCGCTTGCGGATCTCGGTCTCCACCTGGGTGGTGCAGGACAGCATGCGCAGCCACAGCTTGAGCGCCATGTGGTCGTCGGAGGCCACACGTGCCTCCAGGCCGATGCTGTCGTCGTCGAGCCGGACTTCCGGCGGCTCGATGCGGTTGGTCTGGCGTTTCACATGACCTCCCCGCCGGACACCGAAATGGCCTGCCCGGTGATTGATGCCGCGGCCGGCGAGCACAGCCAGCGCACGGCGTCGGCCACCTCCTCCGGCTGCACGATGCGGCCCTGCGGGTTGCCCGCGGCCAGCTCGGCGCGTGCCTCGGCTTCGCTGCGGCCGGTCTTGGCGGCAATGCGGGCGATGCTGTCACGCAGGATGTCGGTTTCGGTGTAGCCGGGGCAGACCGCGTTGACGGTGATGCCCTTGCGCGCCAGCTCCAGCGCCAGTGAACGGGTCAGACCCACCACACCGTGCTTGGCCGCCACATAGGCGCTGACATAGGCATAGCCGGTGAGCCCGGCGGTGCTGGCCACATTGACCACCCTGCCCCAACCGGCGTCCAGCAGGTCAGGCAGCGCCGCCTGCGTGCACAGGAAGGTGCCGGTGAGGTTGACCGCCAGCATGGACTGCCACAGCGCGAGCGAGGTCTTGGCGAAGGGGGCGCTCTCGGCCTGGCCGGCGTTGTTCACGAGGATCTGGATCGGGCCGAGTGCCGCGCGTGCCTGCGCGAAGCCGGCCTCGACCGATTCGGCGCTGGCCACATCCACCGCCACGGCTGCATGGCCCACGCCGGGCAGGGTCAGGGCCAGGTCCTGCAGCGGCGCGAGCTGACGACCCATCAGCGTCAGGCGGGCCCCTTCGGCGGCCAGCACATGGGCAATGGCCGCACCGATGCCGCGCGACGCGCCGGTGACCACCGCATGGCGCCCTTGCAGTGAGGCAAGTACCGTGCCCATCACACCCCCAGCGCGCGGTTCGCGAGCTCGGCCGCGGCCGCGCCGCCCTGCCCCGACATCGCGCGTTCGCGCTCGAGGTTGCGTTCCAGCTGCACCTTGGCAGCGCGATACTGGCGCGGCCATTCCAGATCGAGGTAGCCGATCTTGGCGGCTTCCATCAGTGTCCAGGCCGGATTGGCCAGGTGCGGGCGTGCCACGGCGCACAGGTCGGCCCGACCGGCGGCGATGATGCTGTTGACGTGGTCCGCCTCGGAGATCGCGCCCACGGCCATCGTGGCGATGCCGGCCTCATTGCGGATGCGATCGGCAAACGGCGTCTGGAACATGCGGCCGTAAACCGGCTTCTCCTTCTTGCTGACCTGGCCGGAGGAGCAGTCGATCAGGTCGGCGCCCGCAGCCTTGAAGGCCCGGGCGATCTCGATCGCGTCGTCGGGGGTGATGCCGCCTTCGACCCAGTCATGCGCCGAGATGCGCACCGACATGGGCAGGTGCTGCGGCCAGACTTCGCGTACCGCAGCAAACACCTCCAGCGGGTAGCGCAGGCGGTTGGCCAGGCTGCCGCCGTAGTCATCGGTGCGCTGATTGGTCAGCGGCGAGATGAACGACGACAGCAGGTAGCCGTGCGCGCAGTGCAGTTCGAGCCAGTCGAAACCGGCCTCGGCGGCCCAGCGGGTCGAGCGCACGAAGTCGGCCTTGACGCGGTCCATGTCGTCGCGCGTCATGGCACGGGACCACTGGCTCACGCCGTCGAGGTACTGCTGGGGCGAGGCCGAGATCAGCGGCCAGTTGCCATCGTCCAGCGGCTGGTCGATGCCCTCCCAGGCCAGGCGCGTGGACCCTTTGGCGCCGGCATGGCCGAGCTGCAGCGCGATGCGCGCGTCCGACTGGGCATGCACGAAATCGACGATGCGTTTCCAGGCGTCACGCTGCGCCTCGTTGTAGAGGCCAGGGCAGCCCGGTGTGATGCGTGCGTCGGGCGAGACGCAGGTCATCTCGGCAAACACCAGGCCGGCGCCCCCCATGGCACGGGCGCCCAGGTGCACCAGGTGATAGTCGCCGGCGATGCCATCGACGGCCGAGTACTGGGCCATCGGCGAGACGACCACACGGTTCTTCAGGGTCACCGAACGCAGCGTGAACGGCGTGAACATCGGCGGCACCGGCGCGCGTGGCGCAGCACGGTGCACACCGCTGCGTGCAGCCAGCCAGTCTTCGTACTGCTCGACGTAGCCCCGGTCGCGCAGGCGCAGGTTCTCGTGCGAGATGCGCTGGCTGCGGGTGAGCAGCGAGTAGGCAAACTGTTCGGGCGGCAGGTTCACATAGCGCGCAACGTTCTCGAACCACTCGGTCGAGTTGCGCGCCGCATTCTGGATGCGCAGCACTTCGACGCTGCGCACGGCCTCGTAGTCCTGCAGTGCGCCGGCCAGGTCGCCGGGCTTGCGCACGATGCAGCGCGCCAGCTCGATCGAGTCCTCGAGGGCCAGCTTGGTGCCCGAGCCGATCGAAAAGTGCGCGGTGTGGGCAGCGTCACCCATCAGGACCACCGGCGCGCGCCCGTTGTGGTGCATCCAGGTCTTGCACACCACCCGCGGGAAGCGGATCCACTGCGCCGAACCGCGCAGGTGGCTGGCGTTGGACATCAGGGCATGGCCGTCGAGGTAGCGGGCAAACAGCTTCTCGCAGAAGGCGATCGCCTCTTCCTTTTCCATCCGGTCCAGCCCGGCCTTTTGCCAGACCTCTTCAGGGGCTTCGACGATGAACGTGGAGGTGTCGGCGTCGAACCGGTAGGCATGCGCCTGGAACCAGCCGTGTTCGGTTTCTTCGAAGGCGAAGGTGAAGGCCTCGAACAGCTTGCGCGTGCCCAGCCACACGAAGCGGCAGCGGCGCAGGTCGATGTCGGGCTGGTAGGTCGACTGGTACTTGGTGCGGATGCGGCTGTTCAGGCCGTCGCTGGCGATGATCAGGTCGGCGTCAGGGTAGTCCTCGTCGCTGGCCTCGGTCTCGAACACGAGCTTCACGCCCAGCGCCTCGCAGCGCGCCTGCAGGATGTTCAGCAGGCGTTTGCGGCCGATGCCGCAGAACCCGTGGCCACCCGAGCGCACGCTGGTGCCGCGGATGTTGACCTCGATGTCGTCCCAGTGGTTGAAGGCGTCGAGGATCTCGGTGGCGGTGTGCGGATCGGCCGCCTGCAGGTTGCCCAGGGTCTGGTCGGAGAAGACCACGCCCCAGCCAAACGTGTCGTAGGGCCGATTGCGCTCCACCACGGTGATGTCATGGCCCGGGTCCGCCTTTTTCATCAGCAGGGCGAAGTACAGGCCCGCCGGGCCGCCGCCGAGACACACGATCTTCATGGGCGTTCTTTCCTGTGGTGCCGCGGCGCAGGCCGTGGCGTTTGGCATGTGGACGATGGAATTTACTTTAGGCCTCAAGTATTTGGATGTCAACGAAAATCGCGCCCAGGCGTCGCCACCTATGGTTTCCCCCAAGACCGCATCGAATCGAACGCGGATGCGCCACAGCACCATCCTTTGGGGGAGAATTGACGTTTACGTCAACGTCACTGACCCTTCATCCAACCCATCACGGAGATTCCATGGACATTCAAGGCAAGGTTTTCATCGTCACCGGCGGCGCCTCGGGGCTCGGCGAGGGCACGGCGCGCATGCTGGCGCGTGAGGGTGGCAAGGTCGTCATCGCCGACCTGCAGGCCGACAAGGGCGAGGCGCTGGCCCGCGAGATCGGCGGCGTCTTCGTGAAGTGCGACGTCAGCAACGAAGACGACGGCAAGGCCGTGGTGGCGGCCGCCACTGCCCAGGGCAAGCTGATGGGCCTGGTCAACTGCGCCGGCATCGCCCCGGCGGCCAAGACGGTCGGCAAGGACGGCGCCCACGCGTTGGCGCTTTACACCAAGGTCATCACGGTCAACCTGATCGGCAGCTTCAACATGATCCGCCTGGCGGCCGAGGCCATGTGCCGCAACGAACCGGAGTCGACCGGCGAGCGCGGTGTGCTGATCTCGACCGCGTCGGTCGCGGCCTATGACGGGCAGATCGGGCAGGCGGCGTACTCGGCGTCCAAGGGCGGTGTGGTCGGCATGACGCTGCCGATCGCGCGCGACCTGGCCCGCAACGGCATCCGCAACATGACGATCGCCCCCGGCATCTTCGGCACGCCGATGCTGTTTTCCATGCCCAAGGAAGTGCAGGATGCACTGGCCGCCGGCGTGCCCTTCCCCAGCCGCCTGGGCACCCCGGAGGACTACGCCAAGCTGGTGCACCAGATCATCACCAACGACATGCTCAACGGTGAGGTGATCCGCCTGGACGGCGCCATCCGCCTCGCACCGAAGTGATCTGACGGCCCGCCTGCTCCGGGACTCCCCCCAGGGGCGGGCGGCCCAGGCTTCGTATGATGGCCGCCTGACACTCAGGAGGCCTGCCATGACATTCCCCTCTTTGCGGCTGGCTGCGCTTGCAGCCGCCCTGGTTCTCGCTGGCTGTGCCAGCCCTCCCCGCTTCGAGTACACCCCGCCCGATCAACCCGAGGCGGCTTCGGGCTACACCGAAAAGCCCGGCTGGTCGGCGCGCCGCTTTGCGGTTGCCGCGGCCAACCCCCTGGCCACCGATGCCGGCTACCAGGTCCTCAAGGCGGGCGGTACGGCCATCGATGCGGCCGTGGCGGTGCAGATGGTGCTCACCCTGGTCGAGCCGCAGTCCAGTGGCATTGGCGGAGGTGCCTTTCTGCTGCACTGGGATGGCCGCCGGATCGAAGCGCTCGATGGGCGCGAGACGGCGCCGGCCGCCGCCGACGAGCGACTCTTCCTGACGGCCGAGGGCAAACCCCTGGCATTCCACGACGCGGTGGTCGGCGGGCGCTCTGTGGGCGTGCCGGGCACGCTGCGCATGCTCGAGCAAGCCCATCGTCGCCACGGCAAGCTGCCCTGGGCCCAGCTGTTTGCACCGGCGATCCGCCTGGCCGAAGAAGGTTTTCGCGTGAGCCCGCGCCTGAACACGCTGCTGAAGACCGAGCAGCACCTGAAAAAAGACCCGACCGCCGCGCGCTATTTCTACAAGCCCGATGGCGATCCGCGGGACGTGGGCATGGTGGTGCGCAACCCGGCACTGGCCGCCGTGCTGCGGCAGGTGGCCGAGCGTGGTGCCGATGCCTTCTACACCGGCACCGTGGCGCAGAGCGTGGTCGACAAGGTGCAGCAGCACCCCAGCAATCCGGGCCGCCTGGCCCTGGCCGACCTGAGCGGCTACCAGCCGCGGCAGCGCGAGGCCCTGTGCACCGAGTGGCGCAGCTACCGGCTGTGCGGCTTCCCGCCGCCCTCGTCAGGCCATATCGCGATCGCGCAGATCCTGGGCATCATGGACCGCGCACCGAAGGTGGCCACCCCGGTGGTGGACGGCCTGCCCGGCGTTGACCTGCTGCACACCTACACCGAGGCGGCGCGCCTGGCCTTTGCCGACCGGGCGCAGTACGTGGCCGACCCGGACTTCGTGCAGCCGCCTGCCGGCTCGTGGCGCAGTCTCCTGGATGACGGCTACCTGCGCGAGCGCGCCGCGCTGATCGGCCCGCAGTCGATGAAGACGGCTCGCCCGGGCACGCCGCGCGGCAGCAGCGTGGCGCTCGCGCCGCAGCCGGACCAGCCCGAATACGGCACCTCGCACATCTCGATCGTCGACGCCCACGGCAACGCGATCGCGATGACCACCACCATCGAAGACCAGTTCGGTGCGCGGCAGATGGTCGACGGCGGCACCGGCCTGTCGGGTGGCTTCCTGCTGAACAACGAGCTGACCGACTTCTCCTTCGTGCCGGCCGATGCCCAGGGCACACCCATTGCCAACCGGGTGCAGCCGGGCAAGCGGCCTCGCTCGAGCATGAGCCCGACCCTGGTGTTCGACAAGGCCACGGGCGAGCTGGTGATGAGTGCAGGCTCGCCCGGCGGCGCACTCATCATCCACTACACGGCCAAGGCACTGCTGGGTACGCTGGACTGGGGCCTGAACGCGCAGCAGGCCATCAGCCTGCCGAACTTCGGATCCACCAATGGCCCGACACTGCTGGAGGAAAAGCGCTTCCCGGCAGCCACGGTCGAAGCCCTCAAGGCACGCGGCCACGAGGTGCGCGAGATGAACATGACCAGCGGGCTGCAGGGCATCCAGCGCACGCGCGACGGCTGGTTCGGCGGCGCCGATCCTCGGCGCGAGGGCATCGTCAAGGGCGAGTGAGCGCCGGCCCGGTCACTGCCGGGCCAGTGCGGCCGCCTTTTCGGAACGGGCCACGGGGGCTCGCGGCGCGGGCTGCCCGCGGATCTGGGCGGCGGCCACATCGAGCGCCTCCTTCGGGGTGCGCGTGCCGGTGTTGATGTCGCGCAGCGCGGTCGACAGGTGCTGCCAGAACAGCGTCATCTCGCTGTTGCTGGGCATCGAGCGGCCGGCATAGATCGCATCCATCGACGTGCGGATGCGCGGATCGGCGTACAGCGTCCAGAACATCTGCTTGGAGGCTGGCACCCCCAGGGGCTTGGCCGCGTTGACCTGGGCCAGGCCGGCTGGCTTGAGCAGGTGGTTCTCGAGGAAGTCGATCGCAGCCGTGCGGTTGGGGGTGCCCTGCACGAGCATCGCGCCCAGCACGCCCACAAACGGCCGTGCCGACTTGCCACCCAGCGTGGGCAGCGGTGCAACGCCGAAGTCGATGTTGTTGTTCTTCAAGCCCTCCCACGCCCACGGCCCGGTGATCCACATTGCCTGTTTGCCGTCCTGCATGTCGGCTTCGGCGTCGGCATAGCTCAATCCGCCTTGCGGGATGACGCCCGCGGCGATCAGCTTCTGCACGAACTCCGCCCCGCGCACAGCGGCCGGATGGTTGATGCCGGTGTCGCGCGGGTCGTAGGTGCCGTCGATCTTGCGCTGGAAGACATAGCCGCCGCCGGCCGCCATCAGCGGCCAGGTGAAGTAGGGGCTGCCGGTTTCCCAGCCGATGGCACGGATGCCGCGTGTCTTGAGCTTGTCGTGCAGCGTCAGCATCTCCTCGAAGCTCTTGGGCGGCGTGGGTACCAGCGCCTTGTTGTAGATGAGCGCCACCGCCTCGACCGACATCGGATAGCCCCACACCTTGCCGCCGATCGTGAAGCCGTCCCAAGCCACCTGCACGATGTCGTTGCGCATGGCGTCGCCGGGCTTGATGGGCGCGAGCCAACCACGCTGCACCCAGTCGCCGATGCGATCGTGCGGCCAGATCCAGATGTCGGGCGCCTCCTTCGGCGTGGCCTTCATCGCCGCCTCGAAGCGGTCCACCGCGTTGTCGAAATGCTGGACCACCACCCGGATGCCTGTCTTGCGGGTGTAGTCGTCTCCCACCTTCTGCAGCCCCTGGTAGCCCTTGTCGGCATTGATCCAGATGGTCAGGCGGCCCGGTTCGGCGGCCTGTGCGGCCGAGGTCACGGCCCCACCCAAGGCGAGGGCGGAAATAAGTAGTTCAGCTACTTTGTTCTTGAAGATTCGCACCATGGACTCCTCTGCTCCGACCACCGGAGCCTGGGCGGATTGTCCAGATCTCTTGAATCTGCAACATCAGGAAACACCCTTGCGCGGTGTGGCGGCTACATGAGTCTGACGGATTGACGATGGTGCGCGTATTACATCGCATGTATTTTGACTACATATTGCCAGTGCGGACCGAGCAGCCGGGGGCGGCTGCCTGGCATTCGCTAGACTCCCGCCGTGATCCCGCAAAGCTTCAAGCAAGACCTCCTCGCCCGCATCGACATCGTCGAGCTGGTGGGTCGCTACGTTCAGCTGAAGAAGGCCGGCATCAACTTCAAGGGCCTGTGCCCCTTCCATGGCGAAAAGACGCCCAGCTTCATCGTCAGCCCCACGCGCCAGACGTACCACTGCTTCGGTTGTGGTGTGCACGGCAGTGCGATCGACTTCCTGATGCAGAACAGCGGGCTGGGGTATGTCGAGGCGATCAAGGACCTCGCCCAGCAGGTGGGCCTGCCGGTGCCCGAGGACGACACCACCCCCGAGCAGCGCGCCCAGGCGGCGCAGCAGCGCGAGAAGCAGGCCACGCTCACCGATGTGCTGGCCAAGGCCTGCGACCACTACCGCAAGGAACTCAAGGACAGCGCCCGCGCCATCGACTACCTCAAGCGCCGCGGCCTGACGGGTGAGGTGGCGGCGCGGTTCGGCCTGGGCTATGCGCCCGAAGGCTGGCGGGCGCTGGCCAGCGTTTTCCCCCGCTATGACGACCCGCTGCTGGGCGACGCCGGCCTGGTGATCACCCAGGGCGAGGATGCCGACGCCAAGCGTTATGACCGCTTCCGCGACCGCATCATGTTCCCGATCCGCAGCGTGCGCGGCGAAGTGATCGGTTTTGGCGGCCGGGTGCTCGACCAGGGCGAGCCCAAGTACCTCAACTCGCCCGAGACGCCGGTGTTCGTCAAAGGGCGTGAACTCTATGGCCTGTTCGAGGCCCGGCACGCGCTGCGTCAACTGGGCTATGCGCTGGTGGTCGAGGGCTACATGGACGTGGTCGCGCTGGCGCAACTGGGGTTTCCCAATGCGGTCGCCACGCTGGGCACGGCCTGCACGGCCGAACATGTGCACAAGCTCTTTCGCTTCACCGACTGTGTGGTCTTCAGCTTCGACGGTGACGCGGCGGGCCGCCGGGCCGCGGGCCGCGCGATGGAGGCCGCCCTGCCCCATGCCAGCGACACCCGCACCATCAAGTTCCTGTTCCTGCCCCCTGAACACGACCCCGATTCGTATGTGCGCGAACACGGCCGCGAGGCCTTTGCGCTGTGCGTGGCCGAGGCCGTGCCGCTGTCGCGCCAGTTGCTCGAAAGCGCGCGCGAGGGCTGCGACCTGGGCACGGCCGAAGGCCGGGCCCGCATGCTCAGCGTGGCCAAGCCGTGGTGGTCGCAACTGCCCGAAGGTGCGCTCAAGCAGCAGATGCTGGCCGAACTGGCGGGCGCCGGCGGGCTCAACGTGGCTGATCTGATCAGCCTGTGGCAAGGGCAGGTGCCGTCCGCGCCGCGCACGGATGCCCCGGCGGGTGCGCCGCGGGAGCGGGAGCGCGGTCGCTGGACAGGGGGGCGCCGGGGGCGCTGGGGTTCCGGCAGCGACGACGAGCCGCCTCGCAACCTGCCGCCCCGTCGCCCACCCCCCGGGCCGGCCGAACAGGTGGTGCGCCTGCTGTGGCTGCGCAGCCAGTGGTGGGACCTGCTCACGCCGGAAGACATCGACATCCTCCATGGCCTGGATGCACCGTATGGTCCGCTGGCAGCCTGGCTGGAGCGCAACGTCGCCGAGCACGGGCCGCAACCCTGGTCGGCACTGGAGCAGGCGTTGCGCGGTGACGCACTGCACGCGGCCGCGACCCAGTTGATGGGGCGTACCACCCCCGACGACGATCTCAGCGCCAGCGACCTTCGTGCCCTGCTCGACCGGCTGGTCATCGAGCGGCTGAAGGCTGAAGAAACGCGCCTGATCGCCAGCGCCGGCCAGGACCCGGGGGCGCTGCAACGCTACCGCGAGGTGCACAAGCGCCGCCTCGGCCTGGAAGCCGCCCGGCCGGTCGGCAGCTGAACCCGATGGCGCCGCTTTTTGACTAATTGGCGCCAGTCGACGATAATTTCGGGTTTGTTACAGCGGCAAGAGTGACAGCAGCACCTCCGGGCCCCGGCCACCCCTGACAGGGTCAAACATCGGCCACCCTTTACCCGCAAGGGCTGCAACTCAAACACGTTCACGCGAGCTTGCCCTCTTGAGTCGACGCCGCCCGGCCCTACATGGTCGTGGTGGCTTCGTTGGTTTGCGCGCCCGTGCTGCGAAGCCGCCCCGGTTACGAGGGCGCTCCCGGCATGCGACGACGCAGGCCGCTTGCCCATGTTCATCCGAGGAATTGCATGACCGCGAAGAAAAGCGCCCCCGCCAAGGCCGACAAGGCCGGATCTGCCGCTGCCGACACCGAAGAAAAGAAGGTCACCAAGGCGGCCGCTGCCAAGTCTGCCGACAAGCCGGCCCGTGCGGCCAAGGCTGAGGCACCGGCAGCCAAGGGCAAGCGTGGGCGCAAGCCCAAGGCCGAGGCCACCACCACCGAGACCAAGGGCAAGAGCGGGTTCGACACCGAAGAAGACTTCTCCGACGTCGAAGCCGACCTGGAGGGTGAAGCCGAAGCCGAGGTGGAAGTCGAAGAGACCGTCGACGAAGACAAGCCCAAGGCCAAGCCGCTTCGCATGAAGGTGTCGCGCGCCAAGGAGCGCGCGCTGATGCGTGAGTTCGGTCTCGACGAGACGACACTGACCGAAGAAGAGGTCAACAAGCGTCGCACCGAGCTGAAGACCCTCATCAAGATGGGCAAGACCCGCGGCTTCCTGACGCACGCGGAAATCAACGACCACATGCCCGAGAAGCTGGTCGAGACCGAGATCATGGACGCCATCGTGTCCATGCTCAACGACATGGGCATCGCGGTCTATGAGCAGGCGCCCGATGCGGCCACCCTGCTGATCTCGGGCAGCAACACCTCCACGGCGACCGAAGAAGAAGCCGAGGAAGAAGCCGAAGCCGCACTGTCCACCGTCGACTCCGAATTCGGCCGCACGACCGACCCGGTGCGCATGTACATGCGCGAGATGGGCACGGTCGAACTGCTCACGCGCGAGGGCGAGATCGAGATCGCCAAGCGCATCGAAGGCGGCC
>CBFGPV010000050.1:0-25761 GCA_965650765.1 uncultured Burkholderiales bacterium | reverse complement strand
AGCCCCGGCCTGGGTGAAACGGGCAATCTCTACGCGCAGCAACACCAAATAGGCACACGTCGATCCGGCCCGGGGAGTGTGCGGGTAGGTGGCATCGAGCCGCATCAGCGATGGGCGGCCCAGAGGAATGACGGTCACGCGGCAGGTCCCGCAAGGGACGGGCGTGCACAGAATCCGGCCTATCGGCTTGCTTCACACATTACCGAGCGCATGCCGACCAGGCGTGCCCGGTCCACGACACGCATCCACCGTCCTGATGAATCCCGACGCTCACAAGATCTGGCAGGCACCTCGCTGGGCCCTGGCCGTGCTGCTGGCCTTGCTGGGCATGCTCGGCCCGTTTTCGATCGACACCTATCTGCCGGCCTTCTCGGGCATTGCCGGCTCGCTCGGTGCCACACCGGTGCAGATGCAGCAGACGCTGTCGGCCTATCTGTTCGGTTTTGCCTTCATGAACCTGTTCCACGGTGCGCTGTCCGACAGCTTCGGGCGCCGGCCCGTGGTGCTGTGGGGCATTGCCGTGTTCACGATCGCATCGGCCGGTTGTGCGCTGTCGCAGACCATCGGCCAACTGGTGTTCTTCCGGGCGCTGCAGGGCCTGTCCACCGGCGCCGGCATCGTGGTGTCGCGTGCGGTGATCCGCGACATGTTCCCGCCGGCCGAAGCGCAGCGCGTGATGGCCCAGGTGACCATCTACTTCGGTGTGGCGCCGGCCATCGCGCCCATCATCGGCGGCTGGCTGTTCGTGCATGCCGACTGGCATGCGATCTTCTGGTTCCTCACCGCGGTGGGGGTCGCGCTGTGGGTGTCGAACTTCAAGTTGCTGCCCGAAACCCTGCATGTCAGCCACCGCCAGCCCTTCGAGGTGCGCCACCTGATGCGCGGCTACTGGCAGCTCGGCGCAAGCCCGCGCTTCCTGCTGCTCGCGCTGGCCAGCGGCGTGCCCTTCAACGGCATGTTCCTGTATGTGCTGTCGGCGCCGGCCTTCCTGGGGGAGCACCTGGGCCTGGGGCCGACCGAGTTCTTCTGGTTTTTCGTGCTCACCATCGGCGGCATCATGGCCGGTGCCTCGGTCAGCGGCCGGCTGGCCGGGCGGATCGCCCCCAAGCGGCAGATCCGCCACGGGTTTGTCGTGATGCTCACCGTGTCGCTGCTGAACCTCGGGGCCAACCTGCTGTTCACGCCGCACGTGTCCTGGGCGCTGCTGCCGATCGCGGTGTTCGCCTTCGGCTGGGCCCTGATGGTGCCGGTGGTCACGCTGCTGGTGCTGGACCTTCACCCCGAACGCCGTGGCATGGCGTCGTCCCTGCAGGCCGTGATCGGCTCGGCCGCCAATGGGGTCGTGGCCGGTGTCATCGCACCGCTGGTGATGCATTCCACCGTGGCCCTGGCGCTGGCCTCGCTGCTGATGATGAGCGTGGGGCTGGTCGCCTGGATCTTCCTGCATCACCGCTGGCCCGAGATTGGCCGGCTGGCTGCCGCGGCCGAGTAGGCCGGCACCCGTGGTGGCCGTCGCCTGCCGGCGGCACGCACGACGGCACCCCCGATCGGGCGCACCGCTGCGTCCACGCACGCTGCAGCGTGTGGCCTTGGCATGAGTGTCGGGCGGTGAGGGGGGTCAACTCCTCACCTAGCACTTTCAGTCTCTCCCGCAAGTCCTTATTTTTGCAGCACTTTTTGCTGTCGAGCTACCTCTGAAATCATTTGTAAGTGCTTGATTTCATTGAATTTTTCTGCTTGCGTCCTTGACCGGGTCAGGGTGTGCCGCTAAAGTGGGAAGAAGTGTAGATCAGTGGGATTCTGTGTCGAATATCGTGTTCCAAGGGGCCTCAGCGATATCGCTGGATGCGAAGGGGCGGATCTCCGTCCCGGCGCGGCACCGGGACGTCCTCGCGGCCATCGCCGGCGGGCAGCTCACGATCACCAAACACCCCGAGGGTTGCCTCATGGTCTTTCCGCGTCCTGCCTGGGAGGCCTTCCGCGACAAGGTCGCGGCCCTGCCGATGTCGGCCGCCGGCTGGAAGCGCATCTTTCTGGGCAACGCGATGGACGTCGAGATCGACAGCGCCTCGCGCGTGCTGATCTCGCCCGAGCTGCGTGCGGCTGCCGGCCTGTCCAAGGACGTCATGCTGCTGGGCATGGGCAGCCACTTCGAGCTGTGGGATGCGGCCCGCTATGCCGCCCATGAGGCCGAGGTGATGCAGCAGGACATGCCCGAAGTCCTTCAGGACTTCTCCTTCTGAGGCACCGTCATGACCCAGGCGCCTCCCACCCCTCTGCAGCACCGCACGGTCCTGCTCGACGAAGCCGTTGACGGCGTGCTCGGGCCGGTCGACGGCATCTACATCGACGGCACCTTCGGGCGCGGCGGGCACACGCGTGCGCTGCTGGCCCGGCTGGGCACCGGCGGGCGGCTGCTCGCCTTCGACAAGGACCCGGAAGCGGTGGCCGAAAGCGCGCGGGTCCAGGACCCGCGTTTTGCTATCGAACACGACAGTTTCGCCACGATGGCCGATGCCTGCGCGCGCCGCGGCATCGCCCAGGTGGATGGTGTGCTGCTCGACCTGGGCGTGTCGTCGCCCCAGATCGACAGTCCCGAGCGCGGGTTCAGCTTCCGTTTCGACGGGCCGCTGGACATGCGCATGGACCCGACCCGCGGCGAAAGCGCCGCGGACTTCCTGGCTCGCGCCGACGACAGACTCATTGCGGAGGTGATACGCAACTATGGGGAAGAACGGTTTGCTGTATCGATTGCAAAGGCGCTTGTTGCTCGCCGGGAGGGCGGGAGTCCTGTTCGAACCACAGGCGAGCTTTCCCAAGTCGTGGCTCGTGCGGTCAAAACCCGCGAACCGGGCCAGGACCCTGCAACGCGCACATTTCAGGCTCTTCGGATTTTCGTCAACGCCGAGCTTGAGGAGCTCGAGCAAGGGCTGAACCAGGCCCTGAGGCTGCTGGCGCCCGGTGGCAGGCTGGCGGTGATCAGCTTCCATTCACTGGAAGACCGCATCGTCAAGACCTTCATCGCGCGCCACAGCCGCACCGAAGTCGATCGCCGTGCGCCGTTTGCGCCGGTGCCCGATCCGCTGCTGCGCCCCGTCGCCCGCATTCGCCCCGGCGAGACCGAAGTGACGGCCAACCCGCGCGCCCGCTCGGCGATCCTGCGTGTGGCACAGCGCACCGAGGCCCCCTGGCCGGCCGAGCCGGCCCCGCGGCGGAGGTCGGCATGACCCGGCTGAACATCGTGCTGTTCGTGCTGCTGATCGCAAGCGGGCTGTACCTCGTGCGGGTGTCGTATCAGGCACGCCATCTGTTTGTCGAGGTCGAGCGGGCCCAGGCCGAACAGCGCGCCCTCGACACCGAATTCGAGCAGCTCACCCTCGAAAAGCGCACCCAGGCCACGCCGTTGCGGGTCGAGAAGGTGGCGCGCGAGAAGCTGAACATGCGCACGGCCACGGCCGCCGTGACCCACTACGTGACGCTCGCGCCGGCGGCCGGCGCGGCCTCGGCGCCCGCGAATGCGGGCAGTGCAGGGGGGCAGCCATGAGCTGGCGCGACGCACTCAAGCGCCTCGTGGGGCGCGCGCCCGCGGGCAACCGGCCCCGGCGGGTGACCTATGCCACCAGCCCGCTGCTGGCGTCGAAGACACCGCCGTGGCGCTCCAAGTTCCTGGTGGCCTGCATCGGGATGTCGTTCTGCGTGCTGCTGGGCCGGGCGGTCTACGTGCAGATCATCGGCACCGACTTCTATCAGCGCCAGGGCGAAAGCCGCTATGCCCGCACGCTCACGCTGCCGGCCAACCGTGGCCGCATCATCGACCGCAACGGCCTGATCCTGGCGTCGAGCGTGCCTGCGCCGTCGATCTGGGCGATCCCGAAGGACCTGGAGGCCGACAAGACCCAGCGCCGCCAGCTGGCCCGGCTGCTCGGCATGACGCTGGCCGACCTCGACAAGCGCCTGGCCGACAACCCGAACTTCGTCTGGCTCAAGCGCCAGATCGACGAAAACGTCGCCGCCGAGGTCAAGGCCCTGGGCCTGAAGGGTGTGCACCAGGTCAAGGAATACAAGCGCAAGTACCCCGAAGGCGAGGCGGTCGCCCATGTGGTGGGCTTCACCAATGTGGAAGACCGTGGCCAGGAAGGCATCGAGCTGGCCTTCCAGCGCGACCTGTCGGGGCGCGATGGTTCGCGCCGGGTCATCAAGGACCGGCTGGGGCGCATCGTCGAGGACATCGGCGAAAGCGTGAGCCCGCTGGACGGCCGTGACATCGAGCTGTCGATCGACTCCAAGGTGCAGTTCTTCGCCTACCAGCGCATCCGCGATGCCGTGGCCGAACACAAGGCCAAGGCCGGCAGCGTGGTGGTGCTCGACGTGCAGACCGGCGAGGTGCTGGCGCTGGCCAACTTCCCGAGCTACGTGCCGGGCAATCGCCAGAACCTGAGCGGCGCACAATTGCGCAACCGGGCCCTGACCGACACCTTCGAGCCCGGCTCGACCATGAAACCCTTCATTGCCGCGCTGGCACTGGAGACCGGGCGTGTCACGCCCAGCACCACGATCGCCACGGCTCCGGGCTGGATGACCATCACCGGCTCCACGATCCGCGACACCCATCCCCACGGCATGCTGACCGTGGCCGAGGTGGTGCAGAAATCCAGCAACGTCGGCACGGTCAAGATGGCCATGCAGATGCCGGCGCGCGAGATGTGGGAAATGTTCACCGAGATCGGCCTCGGCCAGAAACCGCAGTTGCCCTTCCCCGGTGTGGTGAGCGGCCGCCTGCGCCCGTACAAGACCTGGCGCCCGATCGAACAGGCCACGATGAGCTACGGCTACGGGCTGTCGGTCTCTCTGTTCCAGTTGGCGCGTGCCTATACCGTGTTCGCCCGCGACGGCCAGCTCGTGCCGGTGTCGCTCGTGAAGAACCCGGAGCCGGTCGGTGGCATGCAGGTGTTCTCGCCCCGTACGGCCCAGGCCGTGCGCCACATGCTGCAGCTCGCAGCCGGCCCGGGCGGCACGGCGCCGCTGGCCCAGACCATCGGCTATTCGGTGGGGGGCAAGTCCGGCACGGCCCGCAAGCAGGAAGGCAAGGGCTATGCCGACAAGAAGTACCGCTCCTGGTTTGTCGGTCTGGCTCCGGTCGACCGGCCCCGCGTGGTGGTGGCCGTGATGGTCGACGAACCCACGGCCGGCAAGTACTACGGCGGGTCCGTGGCCGGCCCGGTGTTCTCCGAGGTCGTGCAGCAGACCCTGCGCATGATGGGCGTGCAGCCCGACGTCGAGGTGCGTCCGCAGATCATCGCGCGCCAGGTCGAGGAAGAAGCCGTCGAGGAGAGCTTCTGATGGCCTTGCTGCATCTTCACGGCGTTTCGGCCACCCTGAACTGGCTGCGTGCGCGCCTGCCGATGGACGCACGCCTGACCACCGACAGCCGCCAGCTGCGCCCGGGCGACGCCTTCATCGCCTGGCCGGGCTATGCCACCGATGGCCGGCGCTACGTGTCCCAGGCCCTGCAGGCCGGCGCTGCCGCCTGCCTGGTCGAGGCCGACGGTGTCGATGGTTTCGGTTTCGACGACCCCCGCATTGCGGCGCTGTCCGGCCTCAAGGCCCTGACCGGTGAGCTGGCCGACGCCTGGTTCGAGCACCCTTCGCGCGCGCTCGACGTTGTCGCCGTCACCGGCACCAACGGCAAGACCTCGACCGCCTGGTGGACCAGCCAGGCCCTGGGCCTGCTGGGCCGGCGCTGCGGCGTGATCGGCACGCTGGGTGTCGGAGAAGCCCCCTCGGCTGCGGCGCCTCAGGCTGCTGTCACCTTCACCGGCCTGACCACGCCTGATCCGATGACGGTGCATGGCACGCTGCGCCGCCTCGCCGACGACGGCTTTGCGGCATGTGCGATGGAAGCGTCGTCCATCGGCATCGTCGAACACCGCCTGGCGGGGGTGCACGTGGCGGTGGCCCTGTTCACCAACTTCACCCGCGATCACCTCGACTACCACCACACGATGGAGGCCTACTGGCAGGCCAAGTCCGCACTGTTCGACTGGCCCGGCCTGCGCTCGGCGGTGGTCAATCTCGACGATGCGCGCGGTCATGAACTGGCGGATCGCCTGGCTGGGCGCCCGCTCGACCTGTGGACCTACGGCATCGGCACACCGGCCCGACTGCAGGCGCGTTCACTGCGCCATCGCGATGGCGGGCTGGCCTTCGAGGTGGTCGAACAGGGCGGGGCCAGCGTGGCCCTGCAGTCGTCGCTGATCGGCGAGTACAACGTCTCGAACCTGCTCGCGGTGATCGGTGGCCTGCGTGCGCTGGGCGTGCCGTTGGACGCTGCGGCTGAAGCCTGCGCTCGCCTGGGCGCCGTGCCCGGCCGCATGCAGCGTGTGAACACAGCCGCCAGTGCCCGCGAGCCCGTGGTCGTGGTCGACTATGCCCACACCCCGGATGCGCTGGACAAGGCCCTGGCCGCGCTGCGCCCGCTGGCGCAGGCGCGTGGCGGGCGCCTGTGGTGCGTGTTCGGCTGCGGCGGCAATCGCGACGCCACCAAACGCCCGCTGATGGGCGCGGTGGCTGAACGCCTGGCCGATCAGGTGGTGGTGACCAGCGACAACCCCCGGCTCGAAGACCCGGCCACGATCATCGACCAGATCATGCAAGGCGTGGGCGAGCGCGGCCGTGTGCTGCTCCAGGCCGACCGCCGCGAGGCGATCCGCGAGGCCGTGCGGCAGGCTGCCGCGGCCGACGTGCTGCTGATCGCCGGCAAGGGCCACGAGGACTACCAGGACATCGCCGGCGTGAAGCACCCGTTTTCGGATATCAGCGAGGCGCAGGACGCGCTCGTGCAGCGTTTGTCCGACCCTTCCGCAGGAGCCCGCACATGATGACGCTGGCGCAAGCCCACACCCTGCTGCCCGGGTCCACGATGGTGGGCCACACCGACGCGCCGGTGCTGCGTGTGCACACCGACACGCGCAGCCTGCAGCCCGGTGACCTGTTCGTGGCCCTCAAGGGCGAGCGGTTCGACGCCCATGCCTTCCTGGGTCAGGCGCAGGCCGCTGGTGCGGTCGCAGCAATCGCCGAGCACGGGCTGGCCGAGGCAGGACTGCCGGGCCTGATCGTGGCCGACACGCGGGCCGCGCTGGGTGAACTGGCGATGCACTGGCGGCAACGCTTTCACCTGCCGCTGATCGCCGTCACCGGCAGCAACGGCAAGACCACGGTCACGCAGATGATCGCCGCCATCCTGCGTGCCTGGCTGGGTGCGTCGGCCTTTTCGACCCAGGGCAACCTCAACAACGACATCGGCGTACCGCTGACGCTGCTGCGCCTGCGCCAGGACGACAGCCTCTGGCACCGCGCCGGTGTGGTCGAACTCGGCATGAACCACCCCGGCGAGATTGCCCACCTGGCCCGCATGACCGCGGCCACCGTCACGCTGGTCAACAACGCCCAGCGGGAACACCAGGAGTTCATGGCCAGTGTCGAAGCCGTGGCGCGCGAGAACGGCAGCGCGATCGAGGCCATGGGCCCGACCGGCGTGGCGGTGTTCCCCGCCGACGACGTCCACGCGCCGCTGTGGCGCACGCTCGCCGGCCGCCGCCCGGTGCTGACCTTCGCCACGAGCGGCGAGGCCGACGTCACCGGCTCGGCCACCTGGGTGGCGAGTGACGACGGCCGGGACCACTGGGCGCTGCAGGCCGACACCCCGCAGGGGCCGCTGGCGGCGCGCCTGCACATCGCTGGCGCCCACAACGTGCGCAACGCCCTGGCCGCGGCCACCTGCGCCGTGGCGGCCGGCGTGCCGCTGGAGGCCATCGCGCGCGGCCTGTGCGACTTCGAACCGGTCAAGGGCCGTTCGCAACTGCGCACCGTGGTGCTTGGTGGCCAGCGCGTCAGCCTGATCGACGACAGCTACAACGCCAACCCCGACTCGGTGCGGGCGGCCATCGACGTGCTGGCCGCACTGCCGTCGCCGCGCTGGCTGGTGCTGGGTGACATGGGGGAGGTCGGTGACCAGGGCCCGGCCTTCCATGCCGAAGTGGGTGCACATGCCCGCGCATGTGGCATCGACCACCTCTGGGCGGCGGGTGCGGCCTGTGCCGACACGGTGCGCGCCTATGGGCCCGCACGCCACTTTGCCGATGCCCAGGCCGTGATCGCTGCGCTGGGTGAACGGCCCGCGGCGCGCAGTGTGCTGGTCAAGGGCTCGCGTTTCATGAAGATGGATCTGGTCGTGCAGGCCTTGCTTGCGGCTGATGAAGCGGTCCACGACTCAACGGGCCAGGGCGCTGCTGGCGGAAAGGACGCACGATGCTGATCGGCCTCGCGCAATGGCTGCAGGGCCTGTCGCCCGAACTGGGCTTCCTGCGGGTGTTCCAGTACCTCACCTTCCGGGCGGTGATGGCGGCCATGACGGCCTTGCTGATCGGGCTGGTCTTCGGTCCGCTGGTGATCCGCAAGCTGGCCGAACTCAAGATCGGCCAGCCCATCCGTGACTACGGCGTGCAGACGCACATGGTCAAGAGCGGCACGCCCACGATGGGCGGGGTGCTGATCCTGCTGAGCATTGCGGTGTCCACGCTGCTGTGGTTCGACTGGACCAACCGTTTCGTATGGATCGTGCTGCTGGTCACGCTGGGTTTCGGTGCCATCGGCTGGGTCGACGACTGGCGCAAGGTGGTCCACAAGAACCCCGAGGGCATGCGCTCGCGCGAGAAGTACTTCTGGCAGTCGCTGATCGGGCTGGTGGCGGCCTTCTATCTGGCGTTTGCCGTCTCGGAATCGTCCAACCTTCGGGTGCTCGAACTGTTCGTGCGCTGGGTGCAGTCAGGCTTCTCCAATCCGCTGCCACCGAATGCCGACCTGTTCGTGCCCTTTTTCAAGACCATCAGCTATCCGCTGGGGGTTTACGGTTTCATCATCCTCACCTACCTCGTCATCGTCGGCTCCAGCAATGCGGTGAACCTGACCGACGGGCTGGACGGCCTGGCGATCATGCCGGTGGTGATGGTGGGCTCGGCACTGGGTGTGTTCGCCTACGTGACCGGCAGCTCGGTCTATTCGAAGTACCTGATCTTCCCGTACATCCCCGGCGCCGGCGAGTTGCTGATCTTCTGCGCTGCCCTGGCTGGTGCGGGCCTGGCCTTCCTGTGGTTCAACACGCACCCGGCGCAGGTCTTCATGGGGGACGTCGGCGCGCTGGCCCTGGGCGGCGCGCTGGGCACCGTGGCGGTGATCACCCGTCAGGAGATCCTGCTGTCGGTGATGGGCGGCATCTTTGTCGTCGAGGCCCTGTCGGTGATGGCACAGGTGACCTACTTCAAATACACGAAGCGCAAGTATGGCGAGGGGCGGCGCATCCTGAAGATGGCACCGCTGCACCACCACTTCGAGAAGTCAGGCTGGAAGGAGACGCAGGTGGTCGTGCGCTTCTGGATCATCACCATGCTGCTGTGCCTGGTGGGCCTGTCCTCGCTGAAGCTGCGCTGAGGCTCAAGACAACGCGAACTGACCGACATGAAGGACTTGCAGGGCAACACCGTACTCGTACTGGGTCTTGGCGACTCAGGCCTGGCCATGGCGCGCTGGTGTGCACGCCTGGGTGCCCGCGTGCGCATGTGGGACTCGCGCGAGCAGCCGCCGCAGGCCGAGGCGCTGCGTCAGCATGTGCCTGACGCCGAGCGGCTGAGCGGTGCGCTGGACGCCGCCGCCCTGGACGGTGTGCAGCTTGTGCTCAAGAGCCCGGGCCTGTCGCCGCGCGACGAGCGTCTGGCCGCGCTGCTGGCGCGTGCCCGCGAGACCGCTGTGCCGGTCCAGGGTGAGCTGGACCTGTTTGCCCTGGCACTGGCCGAGCTCAAGGCCACACGCCGCTATGCACCCAAGGTCGTGGCCGTCACCGGCACCAACGGCAAGACCACCACCACGGCCATGGCGGCCCTGCTGATCGAACGTGCGGGCCGCCGTGTGGCGGTGGCCGGCAACATCGGCCCGACCATGCTCCAGACGCTGTCGGACGCGCTCGACCTCGAACCCGAGACCGTGCATGAGGCACAGGCTGAAGCTGTCGACGCTGCAGACACGGCTCAGGTCGACGGGGGGCAGGCAGTGACTTCGACCGAACCCGGCGATCCCGGCACCGACCTGGACACTGACGTGGAGGCCGACGCACAAGCCGACGCACAAGCCGACGCACAAGCAGACGCACAAGCAGACGCGGACATGGACACCGACACGGTCGAGACCCTTCCGCACACCGATGCCGAGCTGGACACCGAACCCGCCGCCTTGCCGATCGCCCCGCCGCCGCCGGCAGCGCCGGTGTTCGAGCATCTGCCTGACGTCTGGGTGCTCGAACTGTCGAGCTTCCAGCTCGACGGCGTGCAGCACTTCGAGCCCAGCGCGGCCGCCGTGCTCAACATCACGCAGGATCACCTCGACTGGCACGGCGACATGGCGGCCTATGCCGCGGCCAAGTCCCGCATCTTCGGTCGCGACGCCGTGATGGTGATCAACCGCGACGACCCGCAGGTCGAGGCCATGGTGCCGGCACCGGTGCCGCAGAAGGGGCGCTTTGCCCGGCCGCTGGAGCGCCATGTCGTGCGTTTCGGGCTGGACGCGCCGCGCCGCCCGGGCGACTACGGCGTGGTCACCACGGCGGGCATGGCCTGGCTGGTGCGCGCCATGGAAAGCGACGACACGCCGCGCGCCGCGCGTCGGCGCAAGGAGGCCGAGGCTGCCGAAGAGCTGCACATCCAGCGCCTGATGCCGGCCGATGCGCTGCGCGTGCGCGGTCGCCACAACGCGGCGAACGCACTGGCTGCACTCGCCCTGGCCACCGCCATCGGCTGCCCGCTCGCCCCCATGCTGCACGGCCTGCGTGAATACACCGGTGAGCCGCATCGTGTCGAGTTCGTGGGCACCGTCAAGGACGTCGACTTCTACGACGACAGCAAGGGCACCAACGTGGGCGCCACAGTGGCCGCGATCAACGGGCTGGGTCCCGAGCGCGAGCCGGCCCGCCTGCTGGTGATCCTGGGCGGTGACGGCAAGGGCCAGGACTTCACGCCGCTGGCCGCGCCGGTGGCGCGTCATGCGCGTTTCGTGGCCCTGATCGGGCGTGATGCCGAAGCCATCGCACAGGCACTGGGCGACGCAGTGCCCCGGACCCGCTTCGACTCGCTGCAGGCGGCCACGCGCGCCTGCGCCGAGCGGGCCCAGCCGGGCGACGCCGTGCTGATGAGCCCGGCCTGCGCCAGCCTGGACATGTTCCGCAACTATGCGCATCGCGCCGAGGTTTTCGTGGCCGAAGTGCAGGCGCTTGCATCCGACGTGGGGGAGCTGGGCGCATGAGCGACACCCTGACCCGGCGCGGCAGCGAAGACTTCAAGGCACGGGCCCGTGCGGCCTGGGCCCGCCTGGTGGCGCTGTTCAACCGCGACGGCAAGGACCTGCCGGTGCGCGACTGGGTGGCCACCGGCCAGCCGGGGCGTCCCCAGGGGTTCGACCAGGCGCTGGTGTGGGTCGCCGTGGCCCTGATGGCGCTGGGTCTCGTGATGGTGTATTCGGCCTCGGTGGCACTGCCCGACAACCCCCGCTTCGCCCGCTACGCGCCGACCCACTTCCTCAGCCGCCATGCACTGTTCCTCGGGATCGCCTTTGTCGCGGCCCTGATCGCGGTGCAGATCCCGATGCAGGTCTGGGAGAAGTACTCGTCGCTGCTGTTCCTGGTCTCGCTGCTGCTGCTGGGGGTCGTGCTGCTGCCGTTTGTCGGCACCGCGGTGAACGGTGCGCGGCGCTGGATATCGCTCGGTTTCATGAGCTTCCAGCCCTCGGAGCTGGCCAAGCTGTCGGTGGCGATCTACGCGGCCAGCTACATGGTGCGCAAGATGGAGGTCAAGCAGCGCTTCTTCCAGGCCGTGTGGCCGATGGCCGTGTCGGTGGCGATCATCGGCGTGCTGCTGCTGGCCGAGCCCGACATGGGCGCCTTCATGGTGATCGCCGCGATCGCGATGGGCATCCTGTTCCTCGGGGGTGTCAACGGCCGGATGTTCTTCCTGATCACCGCCGTGCTGGTAGGCGCGTTCGTGATGATGATCAGCTTCAGCGAATGGCGGCGCGAGCGCATCTTTGCCTACCTGAACCCGTGGGATGAACGCTACACGCTCGGCAAGGCCTATCAGCTGTCGCATTCGCTGATCGCGTTCGGGCGTGGCGAGATCTTCGGCCAGGGGCTGGGCTCCAGCGTCGAGAAGCTGCACTACCTGCCCGAAGCGCACACCGACTTCCTGATGGCGGTGCTGGGCGAAGAGCTTGGTTTTGTCGGTGTGGCGGTGGTGATCTTCGCCTTCTTCTGGCTCACGCGGCGCATCTTCCACATCGGTCGGCAGGCCATCGCGCTGGACCGCGTGTTCGCCGGGCTGCTGGCCCAGGGCATCGGGATCTGGATGGGGGGGCAGGCCTTCATCAACATCGGCGTGAACCTGGGCGTGCTGCCCACCAAGGGGCTGACCTTGCCGCTGATGAGCTATGGCGGCTCGGCCATCCTGATGAACTGCATCGCGCTGGCGATCGTGCTGCGGGTGGACATGGAAAACCGCCAGCTCATGCGGGGAGGGCGCGCATGAGCACGATGCTGTGGACGACGGGCGGCCTTGCAGTGCGCCAGCAGCGCGCTCAAGGTGAGGCTCGCCCTCTCCCCCGCCCTCTCCCGCACGCGGGAGAGGGAGCCGATGCGTTGCGTCTTCTCCCTCGCCCGCACCCAGAGGGAGAGCGGCGCGCTCGCGGTGAGGCTCGCCCTCTCCCCCGCCCTCTCCCGCAAGCGGGAGAGGGGGCCGATGCATTGCGTCTTCTCCCTCGCCCCCGCCCAGGGGGAGAGGGCTGGGGAGAGGGGGAGAAGCCCGCGCCGCGCCAGCACCGCCCCATCACCGCCCTGCGGAGGTGCCTCGCATGAGTCACCTCGTGATCATGGCGGCCGGTACCGGCGGGCACATCATCCCCGGCCTGGCGGTGGCCCGCGAGATGGAGCGCCGCGGCTGGAGCGTGAGCTGGCTGGGCACCACGCAGGGCATGGAAAACCGCATGGTGCCGGCCGCCGGCATCGTGATGGACACCATCGGCTTCAGCGGCCTGCGCGGCAAGGGCCTGTGGCACACACTCACCGGCGGCCTGCGCATGCTGGCCGCGTTCGTGTCGTGCTGGCGCATCCTGGGGCAGCGGCGCGCCGACGTCGTGCTCGGCATGGGCGGCTATGTCTGCTTCCCGGGGGGCGTGATGGCCGCCGCGCGGCTCAAGCCGCTGGTGCTGGTGAATGCCGACGCCTCGCTGCTGCTGAGCAACCGCGCGCTGCTGCCGGTGGCCGACAGTGTGGCCTTCGGTTTCGACGGGGCCGCGGCCACGAAGATCCGCCGCGCGGTCGTGACCGGCAACCCGGTGCGCGAAGAGATCGAAGCCCTGCCGGGGCCGGAAGAGCGGTTTGCCGGCCGCGAGGGCCCGCTGCGTGTGCTGGTCGTGGGCGGCAGCCTGGGCGCCCGGGTGCTGAACGAAACCCTGCCCAAGGCCCTCGCCCTGATCCCGGCGGCACAGCGGCCCCGGGTCACGCACCAGACCGGCCAGCTCAACCGCGATGCGGTCAAGGCGCTGTACGAGGCGCAGGGCATCGACGTGCAGGCCGAGGTCGAGGTGCTGCCCTTCATCGACGACATGGCCGAACGCCTCGCGCAGTGCGACGTGATCGTCTGCCGGGCCGGTGCGGTCACGGTGAGCGAGCTGTGTGCCGCCGGTGTGCCCAGCATCCTGGTGCCGCTGGTCGTGAGCACCACCTCGCACCAGCGCGACAACGCGCTGTACATGGCTCAGCACGGTGCTGCCATCCACCTGCCGCAGGACGAGCTTTCGCCCGAACGCCTGGCCGAGCTGCTCGCCGGTCTGAGCCGTGACACGCTGCTGGAGATGGGCCGCAAGGCGCGCGGTCTGGCACAACCCCGTTCGGCGGCCCGTGTGGCCGACGAGATCGAGAAGCTGGTCAACAAGACTCAAGGAGGCGGGCGATGAAGCACGCCGTCAAGCACATTCATTTCGTGGGCGTGGGCGGGGCCGGCATGAGCGGCATCGCCGAGGTGCTGGCCAACCTGGGCTACACGGTGTCCGGGTCGGACCAGAGCGACAGCGCCACCACACGCCGCCTCGCCGGCCTGGGCGTGAAGGTGATGATCGGCCACGAGGCCGCGCACATCGCCGGGGCCGATGCCATCGTGACCTCGACCGCGGTCAAGGCCGACAACCCCGAGGTCATCGCCGCACGTGCGCGCCGCGTGCCCGTCGTGCCGCGCGCGGTCATGCTGGCCGAGCTGATGCGCCTCAAGCAGGGCATCGCGATCGCCGGCACGCACGGCAAGACCACCACCACCAGCCTGGTGGCCAGTGCCCTGGGCGAGGCCGGCGTGGACCCGACCTTTGTCATCGGCGGGCGGCTCAACAGCGTGGGCGCCAACTCGCGCCTGGGCACGGGCGAGTACATCGTGGTCGAGGCCGACGAGTCCGATGCCTCCTTCCTCAACCTGCTGCCGGTGCTGTCGGTCGTGACCAACATCGACGCCGACCACATGGACACCTACGGCCACGACTACGCCCGGCTGAAGGCCGCGTTCGTGGACTTCCTGCACCGCATGCCCTTTTACGGCGCGGCCATCCTGTGTGGCGACGACCCGGGCGTGCGCTCGATCATCCCGATGATCTCCCGCCCGGTCATCACCTACGGCTTCGGCGTGGACGTGCAGGTGCGTGCGGTCGACGTGCAGGCCCGCGACGGCCAGATGCACTTCGTGTGCCAGCGCCGCAACGGTGTGGCCATGCCCGACGTGAACGTCACGCTGAACCTGCCCGGCGAGCACAACGTGCTCAATGCATTGGCCGTGCTGGCCGTCACGACCGAACTGGAACTGCCCGATGCCCCGGTCCTCAAGGCGCTGGCGGAGTTCCACGGCGTCGGCCGGCGCTTCCAGCGTTACGGTGAACTGCCGGCGCAGGGCGGCGGGCAGTTCACGCTGATCGACGACTACGGGCATCACCCGGTCGAGATGGCGGCCACGCTGGCCGCGGCACGCGGGGCCTTCCCGGGCCGGCGGCTCGTGCTGGCCTTCCAGCCGCACCGCTACACCCGCACGCGCGACTGCTTCGAAGACTTCGTCAAGGTCATCGGCACGGCCGACGCCGTGCTGCTGGCCGAGGTCTATGCGGCGGGCGAGGCGCCGATCGTGGCGGCCGACGGCCGCTCGCTGGCACGCGCGCTGCGGGTGGCCGGCAAGGTCGACCCGGTGTTTGTCGACGAGATCGCGGCCATGCCACAGGCCATCGTCGACCACGCGCGCGCCGGTGATGTGGTGATCACGATGGGGGCGGGCACCATCGGCGCCGTGCCGGCGCAGGTGAGCGAGATGTTGAAGGAACAAGCATGAAACTCGATGTGCACTCGATCGACGCCAAGGCGCTGGGCAAGGTCGCCGTGCTGATGGGCGGCGATTCGGCCGAGCGCGAGGTGTCGATCATGTCGGGCACCGGCGTGCTCAATGCGCTGAAGTCGCAGGGCGTGGACGCCTATGCCTTCGACCCGGCCGACCGCGACCTGGGCGAACTCAAGCGCGACGGTTATGCCCGCTGCTTCATCGCCCTGCATGGCCGCTACGGCGAGGACGGCACGGTGCAGGGCGCGCTGGAGCTGCTGCGCATTCCGTACACCGGTTCGGGCGTGATGGCTTCGGCCATCGCGATGGACAAGATCATGACCAAGCGCATCTGGCGCTTCGAGGGCCTGCCCACACCGGACTGGCGCCTCGTCGCCAATGCCGACGAGACGGTGGCCGCCCTGGCCGCGCTCGGTGCGCCGATGATCGTGAAGCCCGCGCGCGAAGGCTCGACCATCGGGCTGAGCAAAGTCACGTCCGCCGAAGAGTGTGCGCAGGCCTATGCGCTGGCGGCGCGCTATGACGCCGAGGTGCTGTGCGAGGAGTTCATCGCCGGTGAGGAAACCACCTGCCCGGTGCTCGGTGAGGGGGCCACGGCCGAGGCGCTGCCGGTCATCCGCATCGTGGCGCCCGAGGGCAACTACGACTACCAGAACAAGTACTTCACCGACGTCACCCAGTACCACTGCCCGAGCGGCCTGCCGGAGGCGGAAGAACGCGAGATCCAGCGCCTGGTCGTGCAGGCCTTCCGCACGCTGGGCTGCAGCGGCTGGGGCCGTGCCGACGTGATGATCCGCGCGACCGACCGCAAGCCCTTCCTGCTGGAGATCAACACCTCGCCGGGCATGACCGGGCATTCGCTGGTGCCGATGTCGGCCAAGGCCGCCGGTGTGTCCTACGAGCACCTGTGCCTGTGGCTGGTGTCGCAGGCACGTCTGCAACTGGCGATGGACTGACGCCGGCACCCCGCACAGGAAGAACGACAGGCAGGAACCCCAGGTCACAGACTCAAGATGCAATCCGCTCATCCCATGGACATCCGGTTGATGAACGTCACCGCCGCCGTGCTCAGTGCACTGGTGGCGCTGGCCTTCGTCTGGCTGGCCATCGGCTGGGCGGCGCGCTGGCCGGTGTTCAGCATCCGCAGCATCCGCATCGAGGGCGACGTGGGGCGCAACAACGTGGCGACCATCCGGGCCAATGCCACGCCCAAGCTGGCGGGCAACCTGTTCACGATGGACCTGGGCGCCACGCAGCAGGCCTTCCAGTCGGTGCCCTGGGTGCGACGTGCAGTGGTGCGCCGGGAATGGCCCAACCGGCTGGCGGTGCGGCTGGAAGAGCATCAGGCGGCCGCCTACTGGGGCGAGGACCGCCTGGTGAACACGCACGGCGAGGTGTTCGAGGCCAACCTCGGCGACGTCGAGGACGACCAGCTGCCCACGCTGCAAGGTCCGGAAAGCCAGTCGCAGCAGGTGCTGGTGCTGTACCGCGAGCTCGCCACGGTGTTCGAGCGGCTGGACACCCGCATCGATCGACTCACGCTGTCCTCTCGTGGCCACTGGCACGCCGAGCTGGATCGCGGTGCCGCCATCGAGCTGGGTCGCGGTACGCCGCAGGAGATCCTGGCCCGGACCGAACGTTTCGTCGCCACCATCACGCAGGTGACGTCACGCTACCCCGGGCCTCTGGAATATGCAGATCTGCGCCACAGCGACGGCTATGCCGTGCGCATTCGTGGCGTCACGACCCAGGTGCCGCCGCCGCGCGGGCCTGGCGCAAGGAATTGAGGGCTGAGGGCACATCAACATGGCCAAGGAATACAAGGATCTCGTCGTCGGCCTGGACATTGGCACGGCCAAGGTGATGGCCGTCGTGGCCGAGGTGCAGCCCGGTGGCGAACTGCGCGTCGCCGGTCTGGGCGTCGCGCCGTCGCACGGCCTCAAGCGCGGGGTGGTCGTCAACATCGATGCGACCGTGCAGTCCATCCAGCAGGCGCTGAAAGAGGCCGAGATGATGGCCGACTGCAAGATCACCCGCGTCTACACCGGCATCACCGGCAGCCACATCCGGGGGCAGAACTCCACCGGCATGGTGATCGTGCGCGACAAGGAGGTCACCCCGGTGGACGTGGCGCGTGTGGTCGAGACCGCCAAGGCGATCAACATCCCCAACGACCAGAAGCTGCTGCTGGTGGAACCGCAGGAGTTCGTGATCGACGGCCACGAGGTGAAAGAGCCGATCGGCATGAGCGGCGGCCGCCTGGAGGTCAAGGTGCACATCGTGACCGGCGCGCAGAGCGCGGCCGAGAACATCGTCAAGTGCGTGCGCCGCTGCGGCCTGGAGGTCGAGCAACTGGTGCTGAACCCCAGCGCCTCGGCCGCGGCCGTGCTCACCGAGGACGAAAAGGACCTGGGCGTGGCCCTGGTGGACATCGGCGCGGGCACCACCGACGTGTCTATCTTCACCGACGGGGCGATCCGCCACACGGCGGTGATCCCGATCGCGGGCGACCTGATCACCAGCGACATCGCGATGGCGCTGCGCACCCCGACCAAGGACGCCGAGGAGATCAAGGTCGACCATGGCGTGGCCAAGCAGCTGCTGGCCAACCCCGACGAGCAGGTCGAGGTGCCGGGGCTGGGTGACCGCGCGCCGCGCATGCTCAGCCGCCAGGCGCTGGCCGGCGTGATCGAGCCGCGTGTCGAGGAGATCTTCTCGCTCGTGCACCAGGTGATCCGCGAGAGCGGCTACGAGGAGCTGCTGTCGTCCGGCATCGTGCTGGCCGGCGGCTCGGCGGTGATGCCGGGCATGGTCGAGCTCGGCGAGGACATTTTTCTGAAGCCCGTGCGCAAGGGCATCCCGATCTATTCGGGGGCCCTGCACGACATGGTGGCCAACCCCCGCTCAGCCACCGTGATGGGTCTGCTGGAGGAGGCGCGCCTGTCGCGCGTGCGTGGTCATCGGGCGGCCCAGCAGGCCGGTTCGGTGCAGACGCTGTTCGGGCGGGTCAAGGACTGGTTCATCGGGAATTTCTAAGCACCCTGGGCGCAACAGCCCGCGGGAATCGTGTTTGTTTGAAGGCAACTGCAACGACGAAGGAGGTTAGCCATGGCTATCGAGATGATCGAGGAATTCAACCTGGGTACCCAGATCAAGGTGATCGGTGTCGGTGGTGGCGGCGGCAACGCCGTCGAGCACATGATGTCGCAGGGTGTGCAGGGCGTGGAGTTCGTCTGCGCGAACACCGATGCGCAGGCGCTCAACCGTTCGTCCGCCCACAAGCTGATCCAGCTGGGCACGACCGGCCTGGGCGCAGGCTCCAAGCCCGAGGCGGGCAAGTCGGCCGCCGAAGAGGCGGTGGACCGCATCCGTGAAGCGGTGGACGGCGCTCACATGCTGTTCATCACCGCCGGCATGGGGGGCGGCACCGGCACCGGCGCGGCGCCGGTGATCGCGCGTGTGGCCAAGGAAATGGGCATCCTGACCGTGGGTGTGGTGACCAAGCCCTTCGAGTTCGAAGGTGGCCGCCGCATGAAGCAGGCTGACGCCGGCCTGGCCGAGCTGGAAGCCAACGTGGACTCGCTGATCGTCGTGCTCAACGAGAAGCTGCTGGAAGTGCTGGGTGACGACATCACCCAGGAAGAAGCCTTTGCCGAGGCCAATGACGTGCTGAAGAACGCCGTGGGCGGCATCAGCGACATCATCCACATCCCCGGTCTCGTCAACGTCGACTTCGAAGACGTCAAGACCGTGATGAGCGAACCCGGCAAGGCCATGATGGGCACGGCCACGGCCGCCGGCCCGGACCGTGCCACCAAGGCAGCGGACGCTGCCGTGGCCTGCCCGCTGCTCGAAGGCATCGACCTGTCCGGCGCACGCGGCGTGCTGGTGCTGATCGCCGCCAGCAAGAGCACGTTCAAGCTGTCGGAATCGCGCAATGCGATGAACACCATCCGCCGCTATGCGGCCGACGACGCGCACGTGATCTACGGCACGGCCTACGACGAAACCCTGGGCGACCAGCTGCGCGTGACGGTGATCGCCACCGGCCTGTCGCCGCAGGCGCGCAAGCAGCAGGCACCGATCAGCGTCGTGCACTCGCAACCCGTCCAGGCGCTGCGCACCGGCACCGACAACATCCCGGTGCTGAACCAGGCCGTGGCCACGCCGCACCCGGGTGCCGGTCACGACTACAGCGGGCTGAACACGCCGTCGGTGTGGCGCTCGGGTCGGACCCAGGCCGCTGCCAAGGTCGATGCCCTGGCCAGCAACGGCATGGACGAGATCGAGATCCCGGCCTTCCTGCGCAAGCAGGCCGACTGATCGGTCCGTGCTCTTGCGTTGCGCACGCCTCTCGCAGGCGACACCCGCGGAACGGCGCAGCCGGCACCGCGGTGTCCGCCGGCCTGTGGCCGGCGGTGCGCCACGCCGGGGTCACCCTTGCGCGCGTCATGCTTCGCATGCCTCACTAGAATGACCGGATGCTCCAGCAACGCACCCTCAAGTCGCTGACCCGCGCGGTCGGTGTCGGCCTGCACAGCGGCCAGCGTGTCGAACTCACGCTGCGCCCTGCTGCGCCTGACACCGGCATCGTGTTCCGGCGTGTCGACCTGCCTGTGCCGGTCGACATTCCGGTGGCGGCCGCCTCCGTGTCCGACACGCGTCTTGCCTCCACGCTGTCGGCGGGCGGAGACCCGGGCGCACCGAGCGTGCACACGGTGGAGCACCTGATGTCGGCCTGCGCCGGCCTGGGCATCGACAACCTGTATGTCGACATCACGGCCGAGGAAGTCCCGATCCTGGACGGCTCTGCAGCCTCCTTCGTCTATCTCCTGCAGAGCGCCGGGATCGAACTCCAGCGCGCGCCCAAGCGCTTCCTGCGCATCGTCAAGCCAGTCGAGGTGCGTGAGGGTGAGGGCCGCAGCCTGAAATGGGCGCGGCTCGACCCCTTCCATGGTTACAAACTGTCGTTCGAGATCGATTTCGACCACCCGGCCGTCGACCAGACCGGCCAGGTGGTCGAGTTCGACTTCGCGTCCGGCCGCTACAGCCGCGACATCGCCCGCGCCCGCACCTTCGGCTTCACGAAGGACGTCGAGATGATGCGTTCCCGCGGCCTGGGGCTGGGCGGCAGCATGGACAACGCGATCGTCATCGACGACTACCGCGTGCTCAATGCCGACGGCCTGCGCTACGACGACGAATTCGTGAAACACAAGATCCTCGACGCCATCGGGGACCTGTACATCGTGGGCAAGCCCTTGCTGGCCGCCTACAGCGCCTTCAAGTCCGGCCACGCACTCAACAACAAGCTGCTGCGTGCGGTGCTGGCCGATGCCTCTGCCTACGACATCGTCAGCTTCGATGACGAGTCCAAGGCGCCGGCCGGTTTTGCCCAGCCGGTTGCCGCCTGGTAGCGGTGGCGGCATGCTGATCTTCCGCTGGCTCCTGCTGCTGCTGCTGTTCGGCGCGCTGATCTGCTTCGGGCTTTACATCGGCACCGGCCACAAGGGCTGGTTGCGCTGGGGCGTCACCATCGTCAAGTGGACCGTGATCGCGGCCCTGGGCTTTTTTGGTGTCCTGGTGCTCGAGCGCATGGCCATCGCGCTCTGAGCGACTGAGCCCTCTCCTCCGACCGCGCGCGCGGCTGTTTCAGCGAGGGGCCTTCACCAATTGTTCCGTGGCGGCCACCGTGGCGGCCACCGCATTCGGGGCCAGTGTCAGACCCACGTGATTCACGCCTGGCACGAGGTCCACCGCCACCTCCCGTCCGGCATCACGGAACACCTGCGCAAACCGGTCGGCAAAAAAGGCCTCATCGGCCTCGCCGGCAATCACCCGCATCGGCTGGCGCGCCGCGCGAATGTCGGCGGCAAAGTCGAAGCGCGGTCGGAAGTTCATCGCCAGGGCATAGCTGTACTGCGGCGTGAGCATGGGCCGGGCTTCCTCGACCAGTGCAAAACGCGTCACCGGCAGGTCGTCGAATGCATGCACGCCAAAGCGGCTCAGCAGCGACACCGCAATGAATCGCGGGATGCCCACACTGACCCAGCCGCCGCTGTCGGGGCGGTAGGTGCTGGCATCCTGGCTGATGAAGGGCGACATCAGCAGATAGCCGTCGAACAGCTCTTGCGTGGGCCCGCCGGCCATGCGCAGCGCAAAGCCACCGCCAGCCGAAAACCCGGCCAGCACCACCGGCCGGGCGGGCCGGGCCTGCTGCATGAAGTCCTGTAGGTCGTCATCGAGCTGGCCCACATGCGCAATGTGGCCCCGGCTGCCGGTGTCGCCGTGTCCGCGCATGTCCAGGGCATAGGCGTGGAAGCCCGCTGCGGCATAGGCCTTGGCCAGCACGTGCATGCTGCTGCCGCGGGCTGACGAACCATGCACCAGCACCACGCTGCCCTTCACCGGCACCCCCTCGGCCGGGCGGTAGTGGCGGTGCACCAGGGCCACGCCGTCGCGGGCGCGCACATCGCGGTTGGCCGCCGGCAGGTCCGAAAAGTCGACGCCACGGAATGGGTTGTTGATGCTGGGCATCGGCGGCGGGTCACCCGGCCCTCCGAATGCGATTGCCCCGCCCAGGGCAGCGATCAGCAGCAGGTCGACCAACACGAAAGCGAACAGGAGACGTTTCATCAGGCACTCGGGTGGATGGCAATCGGGGTGGGCTTGCTCAGGCCAGGTCCAGCGACGTGCGCAGCTGCTCGACACTCACCGCCAGTGGCAACAGGCACAGCCCGGCCACACGCCAGGCACGCGAGCGCAGGCACCATGACAGGCACAGCGCAGGCAGGCCCCGCACGACATGCCCAGGCCCGGTCAGGGTCAGGCGACGCTCGGACAGGTCCAGGGCAAAAGCCGTGGTGGGCCCGATCAGCCGCCGAAGCCATCGCCGCGGCAGCGGTGCTGCCGGCGCCCTGACGTGCCAGGCCGACGCGTCGCGGCTGTGTGCGGTCCGCCGCGCGAGCCGCAGCGCGGCACCCAGGCTCAGGGGCACGGGGGCTGCCGGGCGCGGGTGCGTGGCCGCCGCCACGGCGCCGGCCACCGCGCTGCAGGCGTGCAGCTCGGCGCGCTCGGGCAGGTCCTGGGGCAGCCGCAGGCCCCACACCAGGCCGGCCTTGCGCAGCACCATCAGGGCCCACCAGCCCGGATCCCACTCGCCGGCATACAGGCCCAGGCGGGCCGAGCCAGGAAAGGCATGGTGGTTGTTGTGCCAGCACTCACCCATCGTCAGCAGCGACGTGAACGGGATGTTGCGGCCCTGCACCGCAGCGCCGTCCACGCGGTGATGCATGCCGCCGTGGTTGTGCGCAAAGTAGCCGATCAGCCAGTGGCCGAACACACCGGCCGTGACCCGGGCGCACACGCCCCAGAACACAAAACCCCAGCCGCCCAGCGCATACAGTGCCAGCGCCGGCGGCAGTTGCTGCAGCATCCAGGTGCGCTCGAGGAACTGGTAGAAGCGGTCGTTGGCCAGGCGCGGCTCGATGCGCAGGGCCGGCGGCGCGTCCAGCACAAGATCGCAGTGCAGTTGCCACCAGGCGTCGAGCCAGAACGACTGGCCGTGACGCAGGAAGTCGTGGCAGTCGCTCAGTCGTTGGGCATAGTCGCGCAGCTCATGCTGGCGCAGCAGCCCGAGCGGCCCGGCCAGCCCCACCTGGACACCGAAGTACACGAACAGGTACTCCAGCCAGCGGGGGCACTGGTAGCTGTCATGGATCAGCTTGCGGTGGCTTCCCAGTGAATGGCCCAGCAGCAGCACCGTGCCAGTGACCGCCAGGAACACGCCGACGGCGGCCCAGCTGAAGTACAGGCTGCCCCCCACGAGCGCACCGAGTGCCATCGCGGTGAACCACAGCGACTTGACCGGTGCCCAGCGTACCCGGCCGTGATGCACGTTGCTGGACGCGTCGGTTCGCACACGGTGGTGCTGCAATGCCTGCCGCAGTGGCTGCATGAAACCTCCCTGGAGTTGTGGGGCCTGCCCGTGCGCCGGATCGTGCCGTGCCGGGCTTGCTCTGGATCAATGCCTGCCGGTATACGCGAGTTCCGCACTGCAGGTCAATGCCCGGTGACGCCCCTGCGCAGTCCCGTTGCCCTGGCGGTCGCAGCGGCTGGTCAGTAGGTGCGGCCGCCCTTGAACTGGGCATGGGTGCGGCGGGTCAGTGGCGCCGAGCGGGCCATCGCCGCGAACGAGCTGCTGGCGTGGGCGTGGCAGATCGCCAGCCCCAGGGCATCGGCGGCGTCCTTGCTGGGCTCGGCGGGCAGCTCGAGCAGCCGGGCGACCATGGCCTGGATCTGCTCCTTGCGCGCGTGACCATGGCCGGTGATGGCCTTTTTCATCTGCAAGGCGGTGTATTCGCTGACGGGCAGGTCGCGGCTCACCAGGCCGGCCAGGGCCGCGCCACGAGCCTGGCCGAGCAGCAGCGTGGACTGCGGGTTGACGTTGACGAACACGATCTCGACCGAGGCGCAGCTCGGTTCGTAGCGACGGATCACCTCCTGGATGCCGTCGAAGATGATCTTCAGCCGCGCAGGCAGATCGCCCTGCGCGGCGTCGCGCGTCTTGATGGTGCCGCTGGCCACGTAGTGCAGCCGCGCACCGTCCACGTCGACCAGCCCGAAACCGGTGGTCTGCAAGCCGGGGTCGATGCCGAGCACTCTCATGGGTTCAGCTCGAAGTACCAGCGCACCGAATGGAAGAACACCGGCGCCGCAAAGCTCAGTGCGGCCACCCGGTCGAGCAGGCCCACCGCCCCCGTGACGATGTGCCCGTCTTCATGCCAGGACGACTGCACACCCGCATCGCGCTTGAGGGCCTTCATCACGAAATGCCCGAACATGCCGGCTGCGCAGGCGATGGCACTCATCACCAGTGCCTGACCGGCCTTGAACGGCGTGATCCAGTACAGCAGGGCGCCGATGACGCTGCCGGCCAGCACACCGTTGGCGCCGGCCCGCCACGAGAACGAGGTACTGATGCGCGGCGCCACCGGCGTGAGCGCGTAGTGACGCGCCACGTAGGCCTGCAGCACCATGCACGACTGCACCACGATCACCAGGAAAAACAGCAGGAAGGCGCCGCGATCGGCGAACTTCGGAAAGTCCAGCAGCAGCAATGCCGGCGCGTGACTCAGCCCGTACACGCACACCATGATCCCCCACTGGATCTTGGCGTTGCGTTCGAGAAACCGCTCCGGATCGTTGGCCAGCGCACTGACCACCGGGAGCGCAAAAAACACGTAGACCGGCACGAACACCGAAAACAGGTCGAAGTGGCGCGCGCCCACCAGGTAGTACTGCACCGGCAGCACCACAAAAAACGCCAGCAGCAGGCTGCGGTGATCCCCGCGTCGTGTGTGGCTCAGCGTGATGAACTCGCGCAGCGCCACGAACGACAGCAGGCCGAACAGCAGCACCGACACGAAGGCGCCGGCGATCCAGGCGATCCAGAACACCGTGACGATCACCCAGGAGTCCTGCAGCACGCGCTTGAAGCGCGCCACACGAGCCTCCTGCACGGGGGCCTCCGCCTTCAGGCTCATCACCACCGCCAGCAGCGAGGCCAGCATCAGCACGCCGAAAACGATGATGAACAACAGCCCGATCTGCTCGCTGGCCGACCAGCCGCGCAGCACCTTGAAGACGTTCATGTGGACGTCCTCCCCAGGCCACGCAGACCCATCACGGTCTGCCGTGCGCGTTCGAGGAAGGCCTTGCGATCCTCGCCTTCGTTCACCTGCATCGGTGCGCCGAAGGTCACCGAACACAGGATGGGGACGGGCACCACTTCACCCTTGGGCATCACACGCTGCACGTTGTCGATCCAGGCCGGGATGAGCTGCACCTCGGGGAACTGCGTGGCCAGGTGGTAGAGCCCCGACTTGAAGGCCTGCGGCTCCGGCAGGTTGCTGCGTGTGCCCTCTGGGAAGATCACCAGCGAGTCGCCATTGCGCAGTGCCTCCACCAGCGGCTCCAGCGGGTCCTGGTCGTCGGTGCGTTGGCGGTTCACGTAGACGGCATTGAAGACTTCGCGCGTGATCCAGTGCTTGAGCTTGCTCGACGTCCAGTAGTCCTTGGCGGCGATCGGGCGCGTCTGCGCACGCAGCTCACGCGGCAGCGCACACCAGATCAGCACCCAGTCGAGGTGGCTCTGGTGGTTGGCAAAGTAGATGCGCTGCTCGGCCTTGGGCACACTGCCGTACCAGTGACCCTGGGCGCCGGTGATCAGGCGTGCGATGAAGGACAGCAGCAGTCCGACGGCGTCCGGGAGATTCATGGGCAGGATGGTACCTGCACCGTGTGT
>CBFGPV010000049.1:0-26257 GCA_965650765.1 uncultured Burkholderiales bacterium | reverse complement strand
CCACGATCAAGCTCAAGGACTCGATCGGCCTGGCGGCCCAGGTGGGCATCAGCTACGCCCTCACCAAGGAATGGTCGCTGAACGCCAGCTTTGCCATGGCCAAGGTGAAAGCCGACCAGAAGGCCACGACCACCACGCGTGAAGGCCCGATCGTGCGCACCACGACGATCGACTTCAACCCCAAGGTGTTCTGCGTCACGGTGGGCTACAACTTCTGAGCGCCCCCAGGGCCGGGCTGCGCCCAGCCCGCCCCCCGTGGGGGTCAAGGAAACTTGGGGCGGCCCGGCGTTTCCTTGAGAGCCCTGCCGGTTCAGGGCTGTCCCCCATCGCGGGGACAGCCCCTGCAGCGACGCGACAAGGGGCGTAAGCTCGGGGGCCGATCCGCTGCCTGACGCCCCCCATGCCCCTGTCGCACCTGCTGCTTGCCCTGGCCATCGTGTTTGTGTGGGGCACCAACTTCGTGGTGATCAAGCTGGGCCTGGCGGACCTGCCGCCCTTCCTGTTTGCCGCGCTGCGCTTCCTGTTCTCGGCCTTCCCTTTTGTGCTGCTGATCCGCCGCCCGGCGGTGGGCTGGTCGCGTCTGGCGGCATTTGGCGTGCTGCTGGGCGCCGGGCAGTTCGGTCTGCTGTTCCATGCGATGCGCGCGGACATCTCGCCCGGCCTGGCCTCGCTGGTGGTGCAAAGCCAGGTGTTCTTCACGATCGGCCTGTCCGTCGTGATCAACCGCGAGCGGGTGCGCCCGGTGCAGTGGCTGGCCCTGGCGCTGGCGGTGGCCGGCATCGTGCTGATCGCGGCGAAGCAGGACGCCGCCGCCACGTTCGTGGGCCTGGGCACGGTGCTGTGTGCGGCCTTCTGCTGGGCCTGCGCCAACCTGGTGGCCAAGTCGGCAGGCCGGGTCGACATGCTGGGCTTCATGGTGTGGACCAGCGTGTTTGCGGTGCCCCCGCTGCTGGTGCTGAGCCTGGTGTTCGAGGGCCCGCAGCTCATGTGGCACAGCCTGACACACGCCGGTGCCGCGGCCTGGGCGGCGGTGGCCTGGCAGGCCGTGGGCAACACGCTGTTCGGCTACGGCGCCTGGAACTGGCTGCTGAGCCGCCACCCGGCGGCCACCGTCACGCCCAGCGCCCTGCTGGTGCCGGTGTTCGGCATGGCGGCCTCGGCCTGGTGGCTGGGCGAGTCACTGCCGGACTGGAAGCTGGCCGCAGCCGCCCTGGTGATCGCCGGGCTCACGCTCAACGTGCTGGCCTCGCGGATGCGCGCTCCGGTTGCGGCCACAATGGGCCGTCCCTGACCTCGTCAACCGTCGGAGCCGCCATGATCCAGTTGCACCACTACCCCAGCACCGCCAGCATGGCCCCCCACCTCGTGCTCGAGGAGCTGGGTGTGCCCTACGAGCTCGTGCTGGTCGACCGCACCCGCAATGCCCACAAGTCGCCGGAGTACCTGAAGCTCAATCCCAATGGCCTGATCCCCACGCTGGTCGACGGCGACCTGGTGCTGTATGAAACCGCGGCGATCTGCCTGCATCTGGCTGAAGGCCATCCCGAGGCCGCGCTGGTGCCGCCGCCGGGCACCCACGCGCGGGCACACTGCCTCAAATGGCTGATGTGGCTGACCAACACCCTGCAGGCCACCTCCATCGTCTACTGGTACCCCGAGCGCTGGGCGACGAACCCGGGGGCCGTGGCCGAAGTGAAGCAGACTGCCGAGGCCCGCATCGGCGCCCAGCTCGACCTGCTCGATGCCGAACTGGCGCGCCATGGCCAGCCCTGGCTGCTGGGCGAGCATTTCAGCATCGTCGACCCTTACACGCTGATGCTGTGCCGGTGGACACGCGGCTTTGCCCGCCCGGCCCGGGTGCTGCCGCACCTGGGCCCCTATGTGCAGCGTGTGCTGGCACGCCCGGCGTCCCAGCGGGTGTTCAAGCAGCAGGCCTTGCCCGAACCCTGGGTGTGACGGGCAAGGCGCAGTGCCGGCCGGCAGGCCTCAGGCGCACGACGCCGCAAGACGCCGCACGTGGTCGATGGCCTGGTCGATGTCAAAACTCTTGTCGTAGAACCCATCGGCCCCCAGCTCTTCGCTGAGGCGCCGGTAGGCCGGCAAGGGCTGGTGGGTCAGTACCAGCACCGTGCCGGCACAGTCCTGGCTGCGGATCTGCCGCAGCACGTTGAATCCATGCCCGGGCGCCAGCGACAGGTCAAGCAGGACCAGATCGGGTCGCAGCCGCAGGGCCAGTTCGATGGCATGCTGCTCGCTCTCGGCCTCGCCGACCACCACGGCGCCGTCGACCGACGCCAGCAGCTGGCGCAGCTGTGCCCGAATGGGCGCCGAGTCTTCGACCAGCAGGATGTTCATGTGCCCTCAGGGTGAGCCATGCCTGGAGCTTAGGCCCTTGGGTGCACCTGCGAAAGACGGGCAGTCGCGCTTGACGGTGGCGGGAATTTCCCTACATGCCCCCTCGCCCCTCCTCCGCGTCGCCATGCTGCGTCAGGTCAGGTCGGTCAGCCCATGCTGGACGCAGTATTTGGTCAGCTCGGTGTTGTTGCGCCAGCCGGTCTTTTCCAGGATGCGGGCACGGTAGCTGCCCACGGTCTTGACCGACAGGTGCATGGTCTCGGCGATCTCGGCCGGGGTGTGGCCGGCGGCCATCAGCAGCATCACGCGGTGCTCCTGGTCGGACAGCAGCTCGTGGGGCAGCTTGTCAGGTGTGCCGCCGCCCAGCAGGCCCAGCAGGCGGTCGGCCATCGCGGTGGTCACGTAGCGTCCGCCTTCGAGCAGTCGACGGACCGCACCGACCAGTTCATCGCCGGCACGATCCTTCGGCAGGTAGCCCGCCACGCCCATCTGCAGCAGGCGCGCGCCATAGGCCGACTCCGCATTCAGGCTCAGCACCAGCACCGGCACCCCCTTGGCCACCCGCAGCATGCGCACGGCGCTTTCGGTGCCGGTGGCGTCCGGCAGCGACAGGTCCAGCACGATGACCTCGGGCCGATCGGTGGCAAACAGGCGCAAGGCCTCCTCGAGCGTGGCGGCCTCGTTCACCTGGGCCCCCGGCCAGGCCTGCTCGATCAGCTGGCGCACACCCAGACGCATGATGGGATGGTCATCGACGATCAGGGCCTTCATGGCTGGGACTCCTCGACAGCGGGGGGTGGGGGCGGCGCGGCCGTGTCGGCCTGCGCCGCTGCGGCCGGTGACGGCAGGCAGGGCAGCGTGACACGGACCAGCGTGCCGCAACGCGGAGCCGGGCCGAACTCCAGTTCGCCACCCGCCAGCACGGCGCGCTCGCGCATGTTGCGCACGCCGGCGGCGTCGGGCCGCACCTCACCCGGCCCCCGGCCGTCATCGACCACCTGCAGCACATAGCGGTCGTCCTCGCAGGCGCCGTGCACGCGCACCATGCTGGCATGGGCATGGCGCAGGGTGTTGGTCACGGCCTCCTGCACGATGCGGAACAGCTGGTTGGCCTGATCGGCACTGAGGCGGGTGTCTGCCTGGACGTCCACGTCGACCTGCAGGCCGCTCGCGCGCTCGGTCTCCCGCGCGAAGTGCTCCAGCGCGGCGGCCAGGCCCAGGTCGTCGAGCAGCGGCGGGCGCAGTGTCGAGGCGATGCGCCGCGCGAGCACGATGGCGCTGTCGACCATCTCGATCAACTGGATCACCCGGTGCTCGGCCAGCGGCGGCTCGACCCGACGCAGCCCGATCACATACATCTTGAGGGCCGTGGCGATCTGGCCGAACTGGTCGTGCACCTCACGCGCCAGACGGCGCCGTTCGGCCTCGATGCTGCGGTCAAGTTCGCTGGCAAACGACTGAATCCGGGCAACGGCTGCGTGCAGCTCGGACGTGCGGCGCTCCACACGCTGCTCCAGCGTGGCGTTTGCGGCCCGCAGGGCCTGCTCGGCGCGGTTGCGCTGACGACGCTCGTGGATCAGCAGCGCCAGCGCCAGCAGGATCATCAGGCTGCCCAGGGCCGGCAGCGCCAGCGTCAGACGGGCCGCTCGGGCCTGCACCACCCGCACGTCGGCATCACGCTGGTGGATCAGCGCCTGCTGGCGCGCCACCAGCAGCGCGAACTGGCCGCGCAGGCGGTCCATCGTGCGTTTGCCGTCGGCATAGCTGGACAGGTTCTGCACCGCCTCCGGGCCGGCAAACCGGCGCCGGTCGATGTTGTCCTCGAGGTAGGCCAGGCGCCGCTCGATCAGCGCGTCGAGCTCGGGCTGGTCGGCCATGTCACCGCTGGCACCCGACGTGCCGGCCGCGGCCGAGTCTGCCAGGTGCGCCAGCAGACGCGAGTAGGTGGCCTGCAGTCGCAGCCGGGCCGCGTCGTAGGGTTCAAGAAACTCTTCCTGGCCGGTGATGATGAAGCCGCGCTGGCCGGTCTCCAGGTCGACCAGCAAGGACAACGTGCGTTCGGCCAGCAACTGGGTCTCCAGTGCGTGGGTACGGGCGGCGGTGGCGTTCAGCACGTCCTTCAGGCTGCGGTACCCGGCATAGGCCGTGGCCGCAAAAGCCAGCAGGCCCAGCAGCATCAGTGCGATGGCAAACCAGGCCGGTCCGGACAGGCGAAGGGGTGGGGCGCCGAAGGCAGGGGACAAACCCATGGCAAGGAAGCAGCCTGCGCCCAGGCAGGCAAGTGAACGTGCCCTCAGCCTATTGCGCCAGCGACAGCCATGCCTACCCCCTTTTGGGGGATGAGCCGGGCGGACCGCCGCTCAGCCGTGCCGCGCGATCCACTCGATGAAGGCGTCGAGCGCCGGTGTGGCGAGCCGGGCATCCGGATGATTGACCATCACGGCCACCGCATAGACGCGGCCGCTGCGGGCGCGCACATAACCGGCCAGGGCACGGGTGTCGAGCAACGTGCCCGTCTTCAGGTGGGCCTGCCCGGCGGCCAGGCCCCGCTGCATGCGATGGGCCAGCGTGCCGTCGACACCGGCAATGGGCAGCGAGTCGACCAGGGCCTGGGCGCTGCGGCCGCGCCAGGCCCGCGTCAGCAGCTCGACCATGGCGCGCGGCTTGGCGCGTTCCTCGCGTGACAGGCCCGAACCGTTCTCGATGTGAATGTCGTCCTGCGAAAAACCCTGGCGGCGCAACCAGTCGTGCACCCGGTCCTGCGCCGCCGGCAGCGTGGCGGCCCGCATCGGAAAGCCCGGCGCCATCGCGAGCATCAGGCTGCGCGCGGCGATGTTGTTGCTGGTCTTGTTGATCTCCCGGATCATCACCGGCAGCGGTTCGGACACCTGTGCCGACCACGGCAGCTGCGGTTGCCCGGCAGCGTCGCGGGGCAGCAGGCCCTCGCGCTCGCTGCGCGTGCGTTCGGTGACGCGGCCGCGCAGCTTGCCGCCGGCCTCGCGCCACAGCGCCGCGACACCCTGGGCGGTCAGGTCGCCGTGCGACATCGGCACGAAAGCAATGGTGTGGCTGCCGCAGCCACTCGACCACGAGCCGGTGACGACCAGCCGGCGCTGCCCGCCCTGCTCGCGCAGGCTGGCCGAGGCGCTGCAGCCGCCGGTCATGCCCACCTGGTTGACCAGCGGCACGTCGGCCAGCGGCGGCGTGACCTCGACGGCCGCACGCGGCCCGCGTGCCGGCTGCACGGTCACACGCAACACCCCTTCGTCGAGGGTGAGCGCATCGGGGCGTGCATGGTGCGGGCGGTCGGGGGCCGGGGGCGGCGTGTGGGCATGGTCGGCCTCGCTGAGCCGGAAGACAAACCGGTCGAGCACGATGTCGCCCCAGACTTCGCGCAGGCCCTGGGCCTGCATGCGGGCAAACCAAAGGCGCAGGTCCTCGGTGCTCAGCCGGGCATTGCCGCCGCCAACGATGACCAGATCCCCCAGCAGTCGCCCTTCGACCAGCGGCCCGCCGAGAAAGGCATAGGTGCGCCAGCGGTAGTTCGGGCCGAGCAGGTCCAGCGCCGCCGCGGCCGTCACGACCTTGGTGGTCGATGCCAGTACATAGGGCTGTTCGGCGTTGAGCGACACCACCGGCTGGCCGCCGTCAATCGGCCTGGCATAGACGCCGAAGCTGCGGGTGGGCAGGCCCGTGGCCTTCAGGGCCTCGAGCACCGCGGCAGGCATGGGCTCGACCGCCGCCTTTGTCGGCACCTGCGGCCCGGCCAGCACCGCCCCGGCCGCCATCGAGGCGACCGCGAGCAGGCATCGCAGGAGGGGCAGGCCAGGCGGCCGGAACAAGGCCATGGTCGGTCGAGATTACCGGCCTGGCGCCGGGCCGATGGGCGGAAAAGCGGGGCTGAGGCCCGGTTTCTCGTCGGATGGGTGCGTGGGCCGCCCGGTGGCGGTGCGGCGTCTTCCGGTACATGTGCCGGCCGCGCGATGGGCGCTGCATCGGCAGACCAAGCACTGCGGCATGCCATCGCTTCGAGCGTTCCTGCCACGAGGGCGACCCCTGCGGGCCCCCCGGTTGGGGCAACCCGGCGCCTGGTCAGCGCTCGAATCGTTCCTTGAATTGATGCTCGATGTCAAACAGTGGCCGCCAGCGCGGCGGCGCCTCGTCAGAGAAGAGCCCGCCCTCGTTGTACAGCGTAACGTTCCCGTTGATCCGTCGCAGGAAAGGGCGATCCTCCACAGCAGCAAATGCGTCCTTGCGCGTAGCCTTGAGCAAGGCATTGATGCCCAACAGGCTGTTGCCGTAGGATTTTTCGTAGGGAGCGAACTTATCCACATGAAAGCTCACGCTGGTTTCTGGCGTGATGCCATACATCTCATGGTATAGCTTCTGGAGCATTTCACTGATGCGCGAAATCGTGACACTTCCGCCTTCGAATCTCCCTTGAATTTGACTCTCACCCTTTTCGATTGTCATCATCCCAATACAACTCGTCAGCACGAGCGCCAGCTCATTCATCGGGATTCGATCTTCTACGTTCAAGTGGATATCAATCGACATGTCGTTCCTCAAGAGCCTGCGCACTTCGTTCAGGGATAAATCGTTCTGATCACACCATTGACAATGATCTTCACCTCCTGCAACCCACGTATGGGGTGCGCATGAAGCCGCTCTGCCAACTCTCGAGCACCGTGCTCGGGATCTGCAAACTGCGCTGTGCTGATCACAAAACGCCGAGCCTGCCCATCTTCCACCGATTTGTTGATCGTTGATTGAGCGCCCTGAGGGCTCTTGCTGGCTTTCACATCAAACACCCGTCCCTCGATGCGAGCATCGGGGTTCTTGTCTCGACCGATGCCCTGCGCCGCACGCTCCGCCTCGGAAAGCACCGGATTGCGCTCTGTCCTGTAGCCCGCATTCGCCATCACGTCCAACGCCTCATTCTCGGCCCGGATGTCCTCCTTGTTGTCGGCTTTTGCATTGGGCAAGCTCGGCGTCCTGTCGCCCACGGCCTGGCCGCCCAACTGGCCTGTGGGATGGGTGCGAGACGGGGTGAAGACCTGATGGTCGGTGCTGCGTGATTCCAGCAGGTAGTCGGCCCAGGAAGTGATGACCACCGGCAGGGCGGTGCCGGGGGCGTAACGCATCAACTCCTGGGCGCTGAGCTGGGCCCGTACCAGCAGGCGCTGGGCCCAGTCGGGCCAGTCGGTGGGGCGGGTATTGACCAGGTCGCGCCAGTCCAGGGTGACGCCCGGGCTGGCGGGTACGCCTTGCCACAGGGGGTCGGTGGGGTCGGGCGGCTGCAGGCCTGGGACACCGCCGAGGGCGCTGCCCTGCAAGGCCTGGTGAACCTGGCCCGAGCGCTGCAGCATCAGCAGGTACTGCTCTTGGGCCATGACAACAGCACCGGTGCCGGCAGTGGCCGTGGCGCGCTGTGCCTCGCCCTGCATCAGAGCCGCCAGGGCCTGCAGACCGGCCTCGTCGCCGGCTTGTGCCATCGACCGCACGAGCTGTTCGAAACGGTCGTCTGCCAGGCCCAGCAGCCCTTGTGCCGCCTGGCCGGAGGTGGGCAGGGCCGGGGGCACGATGAACGGGGCGGTGCCGACCGGTGACAGCGCCTGCGCATCCATGGCGAGCACGATGTCCTCGCCGATGGCTTGGCCCAGCGTCTGCAGCAGCTCGGCGGCCAGCGCCGCGGCCGGGTCCCCGGGGGTCGCAGCAACACGCACCGCGGCGCCCACGGCCCGGCCCAGCGTCTGCAGCACACTGGCCTCGCCCGGGCCGAACGTGCCGTCCTTCAGCCCGGCAGCGACCTGCGCGTCGAGCTCACGCACCAGCTCGCCGGCCAGGCCGTGGGCCAGCTCCAGGGCCAGGCCCTGACTGAACCCATCGCGGAAGCGTCCGCCTGCCAGTTCGGTGACCAGCCCCTTGACGCTGGCCGTGCCGAGCACCGCCATGCTGCGCAGCGTGTAGCTGGCGATCACCGGTCGCCCGCCTTCGAGCACCACGCGACCGGCGTCGTCGAGCTGGTAGCCCAGGGTGTCGAGCCCGGCCGCCTGGCTGAGCCCGGCCGTCACCAGCGAGCTCAGCGCTCCGTGCAGCACGTCTTTCAGATGGATGGACCCGGTGGCCACCAGCGACCCGACCGCGGAAGCCGCTGCACCAGCCGCGGCGGCGCTCCCCAGCGAGCCGCCCATGGCCGGTGCGATGACCTGTGCGCCAAACCAGCCGGCGGCGGCCGCCGCGGCCAGGACCAGGGCCTGATCGACCCAGTCGTCTTCCGGCACGATGTTGCTTGCCGGCGTGACAAAACCCATCGCCGGGTCGAAGCGGATCAGCTCGGGCTGGAACAGCTCGACCGGCCGGGCGGGGTCGAGCACGGCCAGTCCGTCGGCCCAGGGGGTGCCCAGGGTACTGGGCACCCAGCGGGTGGCCTGGTGTTCGATGGATTCGCTGTGGCCGATGAGCAGCTCGAAGCGGCCGCTGCCGACGAGATGGTGGACGATCTCCCAGTGGTCGCCCTCGGGTCCGGTCTGGGTGCGGCTCAGGCACACGACCTCGGGGCCGTAGAGCTCGGTGAAGGCGCGGGCGGCGGGGTGGTCCTGGGCGGTGTACCAGGTGACGAAGGCGGCAGGGTCGAAGGTGGCCAGGGTGTGGGCGCCATCGACCGGATCGCCGTGGTGGGTCAGGCGCCACCACGGCGACAGGCCGGCCGGGGCCAGGTGGCCATCGGCGGCGTGCTGGCCGACGGTGCCGGTGGGCAGGGTCGCTGGGCCCAGCGGTGAGCTGCGCAGGGCGGTGTCCATCGCGGCCACGAACTGCTGACGCACCTCGGCGCTGGCGCCGGCCAGCCGATGCAGGTCAGTCGCACGCTCGGGGCCGTACAGGGCGAGGATCTGACGACCCAATGCCGTGTCGGGCACCGCTGCTGCCTGGGTGGCGAACGGGCCCAGCAAGGCCTGCAGGCCGGGGTCGAGCCTCAGGAGGTCGGCCACAGCCAGCTCGGCCGGGTCGGCGCGGGCGAGATCCGCAGGCGGAGTGGGCGGGGTCGTTGGCGGTTCGGGGGGTGACGCGGGCTGCAGCGCTGGCCCCTGGGGCCCGCCCGGTGGCGGCAGCGCACCGAGCATGGCCGCCAGGGCGGCGTGATACTGGGCCAGTTCTTCGGCCGACGGGCCCGGCGTCGTCTGCAGCGCACCAGCCGCCAAGTGCAGGTTCTGCACCAGGCGGGGATCCAGCGGGGGGAAGCCGGCAGGCGCCGAGCTCGCGGGTGGAGCTTCAGCCTGGGGGGTTGCTGCAGCCACGTCGGCCGGGATGGGGGTTTCGTCGTCGGCAAAGCCGGCCGCCAGCTGCGGCCAGCCGCCCGCGCCGGTACCGCCCGGCGAGGTCGGGCCCACGGTGATGGTCATTTGCACTCCCTGTGTGCTTCTTGTGAATGCGGACCATCATGCCGTGCAGCCCTGGGCCTGCCTAGCTGGGATGCTTCCCATCGGGAACGTTACCTATGCGCCGATGGGCGATGGGCGATCGGCGCCGCACCACCCCCTACATGGTCAGGCGACCGAGCCAGTGCTGTGTCCACGGCGTGAGGGCCCGCGCCATCAGGCGTTCGCGCAGCACCGCCCGGCCCTCGGCGCCGGCCGCACCACGGGCGGCACAGGCCAGCAGGGTCTGGTCGATCAGGTCGCGCTGGGCGTGGCTGCCACCGAAGCGCCAGGCCCGCTCGCGCAGGCGGTACAGCGCCTGGCCGGCTGCCTCCAGACGGCCCTCGGTGAAATCGAGGAAGGCCTGCACCAGGGGCAGGCCGACCTCGGTGGACATGGTGGTGTTGTCGCCGCCGGCCCGGCTGCGGGCCTGACGCAGCAGTTCGCGGGCCCCGGCCAGATCGCCGGCGCCAAGGCAGGCGATGGCCGCATGCCAGTCGTTGAAGGCGTAGTGGCCGGCGTCGGTCGGATGGCCCGGCCAGCCGGCCAGCAGCGTGCGCCAGCGGTCGCCCACGTCGACGTCCAGCAGGTGCAGCCGCCACAGCAGCGCAGCCGCGTCGAGCCGCTGCAGCGTGATGCCCTCGCGGGCCAGGCGGTCGAGGCGCTGGTCGTATTCGGCCAGGGCGCCTGCGGTGTCCAGCGCTTCGAGCCGGAACAGCGCGCGGTGCCAGGTGTTGTGGCCGATCATGCCGTTCTCCTGGCCCTCGAACGGGTCCTCCCAGGCATGGCGCTGGGCATCGAGCCAGCGCAGGCCGTCGTCATGGCGGCCCTGCATTTCCATCACATGGGCCACGGCATGCACCGCCCAGGGCACACGGGCGCCGTCGGCCAGGGCCTCACGGCCGGCGGCCTCGGCCTGGTCGTACAGGTGGCATTCCTCCAGACCAAAGGCCCACAGACCCAGCACCCACGGCCGCAACGGATCGTCGCGCGGCCACTCGGGCAGCACCCGGGCCACGCGCTGCCGCAGCGCGGCCGCGTCACCCCGGTAGAAGTCGAACAGATGCGCCAGTTGCAGCGCGAGGTGATCGCGCGGGCTGCGCAGCAGCAACTGGTCCCAGGCCTCGCAGGCGGCGGCCCAGCGCCCGGCGGCGGCCTGCTCCGCTGCCGCGAGATGCAGTCGCTCACGCGCCGGCGCGGCTGCGGCCAGCGGGCGAGCCTGCGCCAGCGCCGCCTCCACCTCGGGCCGCAGCGCCGCCTCGGTCAGGCTGAGCAGGAAGCCCGCCCGGGCCACATGCGGCAGCATCCACTGCGGGTCGTGGGCACTGGCGGTCTGCAGGTCGTCGAGCGGCACGCCGTCGAACGCCGACAGGCGCCAGCTGGCGCGCTCGAAGGCTGCCAGCGCCTCGGCCGAGTTCGTGCCGACCGGATTGCCGCGTTGATCGCTGACCATGCCGCCGGGCTCGGTGGTGCGGCGCCGCTCAGGCCGGCGCGACCGGCCAGGGGCGCTGTGCCGGACGCATGCGCTCCCAGGCCCGCGCCACCTGCAGCACGCCCAGGTCGTCAAAGCGGCGCCCGGCGATCTGCAGGCCGATCGGCAGGCCGGCTGCGGTGTAGCCGCAGTTGATCGACGCTGCGGGCTGTTCGCTCATGTTGTAGGCCAGCGTGAAGGCGATGTGGTCGAAGGGCCGCGTGACGTCATTGGTCGGGCACGGCAGTTCGGCCGCGAAGGCGGCCATCGGCGAGGTCGGCGAGATCACGTAGTCGTACGGCGCGGTGGCAGCCACCGTGGCGGCCCGGATGTTCAGGGTCTGGCTGTAACCCTCGAACAGGGCCTCGCCGCTGTGGCCCTCGCCGCCCTCGGCCCAGGCCCGGATGAACGGCAGGATGGACTCGCGGCGTTCGGGGCTGAGCTTGCGCATCTCGATCGCGAAGCGGGTACGCCAGAACAGGTCGACACCTTCGATCATCGAGCGGTCGGCCCAGGCCGCCAGGGGCTCGACGATGGCACCGGCCGACTCGAAGGCACGTGCGGCTGCCAGCACGGCGTCCCGCACCTCGGGCTCGACCGGCGTGCCCCAGCCGGCATCCATCAGCAGGCCGATGCGCAGGCCGCGCACGTCGCGGTCGAGGTCCAGCCAGTCGATGGACTGCCAGGGCAGGCTCATGTGGTCGCGCATGTCGGGCCGCGACAGCGGGCCCATCATCAGGGCGCTGTCGGTCACGGTGCGGGTCATGGGCCCGGCCACACGTGCCGGATACGGCGGATCGATCGGAATGCGCCCCAGGCTGGGCTTGAGCGTGAACAGCCCGCACCAGCCAGCCGGCAGGCGCACCGAACCGCCGATGTCGGTGCCCAGGTGCAGCGGCCCGTAGCCGGCCGCCGCGGCGGCCGCGGCGCCGGCGCTGGAACCACCCGGATTGCGGCTCAGGTCCCAGGGGTTGCGGGTGAGCGGATGGAAGCTGGACAGTCCGGACGACAGCATGCCGTAGTCGGGCATCGTGGTCTTGCCCAGGAACACCACGCCGGCCTCGCGCAGCCGCGCTGCCGGTGGCGCGTCATCGGCGGCCGGGGACAGCACCGTGGCGGCGGTGCCCAGCGGCACGGGCACGCCGCGCGTGGCGATGTTCTCCTTGAGGGTGGCCGGCACGCCATCCAGCGGCAGGGCGTTGCCGGCCCGCCAGCGGGCCTCGGAGGCGCGCGCCATCGCCAGTGCCCCGTCCGGGTCGAAGGCGTAGGTGGCCTTCAGGTGCGGCTCCCAGCGCTCGATGTGATCGATCACCGCGCGGGTGACGTCCACCGGAGAGAATTCGCCGCGGCGGTAGCCGGCCAGCAGTTCGGAGGTGTTCAGCTCGTGCAGTGCCGTCATCCGTTCACCCTCACTGCCACGCAACCGCGCTCATGTCGTTGGCAAAGATGGGCGAACTGCTCCACAGGCCCTTCAGGCGCTTGTTGCTGACCGAGATCTGGGGCAGCTGGAACATGAAGGCATTGACGGCATCGGTGGCCAGCATCTTCTGCGCCTCGCCGATCAGGCGGGTGCGCTCCTTGGGGTTGATCGCCTCGTTGTACTTGGCCATCAGGTCGCGGAAGGCCTTGGAGTCGTAGCCGAAGTAGTACTGCGGGTTGGTGTAGATCATGATGTCCAGCGGCTCGACGTGGCTGATGATCGTCAGGTCGAAGTTGCCCTTGAACGGGCCGGACAGCCACTGCGCCCACTCGACGTTCTCGATCTTCGCGTTGATGCCCACCTTGGCGAGCTGGGCCGCAACGATCTCGCCGCCCTTGCGCGCATAAGCCGGCGGCGGCAGCGTGAGGGTGACGTTCAGCGGCGTGGCCACGCCGGCTTCCTTGAGCAGCGCCCGGGCCCGCTCGGGGTCGTGCGGATACATGCCGGTGAGGTCGAGGTAGCCCGCGTCGCTCGGCACCATGTGGCTGCCGATCGGGGTGCCGAAGCCGTCCATCGCGCCGGCGATGATGGCCTTGCGGTCGATCGCATGGGCAATCGCGCGGCGCACGCGCACGTCGTCGAAGGGCTTGCGCTTGTTGTTGATGCTGACGATGGTCTTGCCTTCGGTGCCGCCCACGGCCACCGCAAAGCGCCCATCGGCCTTGAACTGGTTCACGCTCTGCGTGGCCTGGAAGCGCGGGATCGCATCGACGTCATTGGCCAGCAGTGCCGCGGCCTGTGCGGCAGGGTCGTTGATGAAGCGGAAGGTGACCTTCTTGAGCTTGATCGCCGACGGGTTGCGGAAGCCCTCCCAGCGGCTCATGCTGACCGCCGAGCCCTTGGCCCAGTTGTCGAACTTGAACGGCCCGGTGCCCACCGGCCGCGTCGCGGTGCTGCCGGCCGACTTGGGATCAAGGATGACCGCGGTGTTTTCGCCCAGGCGGAACAGCAGCGTGCCGTCCGGCTGGTTGAGCGTGAGGATCACGGTGTGGGCATCGGGCGTGTCGATGCGCGAGATGTTGTCGAACACCGCCTTCTTGGCCTTGTTGGTGCTGCCATCGGCCTTGGCCCGCTCGAAGCTGAACTTCACGTCGGAGGCGTCGAAGTCTTCACCATCGTGGAACTTCACGCCGCGGCGCAGCTTGAAGGTGTAGCTCTTGCCGTCCGGCTCGATGCTCCAGCTTTCGGCCAGCAGCGGTGCCACGGTGCCGTTCTCGTTGATGCGTGTCAGGCCTTCGAGGATGTTGAAGTGCACGATCTCGCCGATGGCCGCGGCCGCGCCGGTGGTGGGGTCCAGGCCGGGCGGCTCGAGCGTCATGCCGATCACGGCACTGTCCTTGCGGGCCTGGGCGGATGCGCCCAGGGCAACGGCGCCGGCGAGCGCCACGGCCAGCATGCGGAAACCTTGCTTCATCGTCTGACTCCTGCGGATCGTGTGAACGGGTGCGCGCCTATTCCATCACGAAACGCTCGGGCGTGCGAAGAGGGGCTTCGCGAGGGCGCGCCACCAGTCGTCCAGTCTGCGCACCGCATCGTCGAGCGAGCCCTCGTTGTGGACCACCAGATCGACCGCACGCAGGCCAGCGCCCGCATCGGCCTCGAACCGCTCGGCACGCTGCAGGCGTGCCTCGATCTCGTGGGCGGATTCGCGCGCGCGGGCCAGCAGCCGCTGCTGTCGGGTGGCCCGCGATGCGGTGATCAGCACGGCGCGCGCGTGCGGCGCCAGCGCCAGCACCTCGGGCCAGTGCGCCCGCGATCCGTTCACCACCACCCACTGGCCGCGCGCCAGCGGGGCCAGCGCCGCGTGGCGCACGCCATAGCCCAGCCCGTTGGCCTGCCAGTGCAGCGCGAGCTGCCCTTCGCGTCGCAGCGCCTCCCAGGCATCGGGCTTGACGGGCTCATGCTGCTCGCCCGTGGGCTGCGCAGGCCGCGTGATGACCCGCTGCGCCACCTGCACACCGGCCCCCGGGCCCAGCCGATCGATCCAGCAGGCCAGCACACTGTCCTTGCCGGCGCCGGACGGCCCCATCATGTAGATCAGCCGCTCGCTGTAGGCCAGTATCACGGCGCACACCCCAGGTCGAAGCGGCAGCGCAGCTCGAAATCGCCGCCCGGTCGGGGTTCAACGCACAGTGCGATCTGCTCGCAGCGCAGCGGCACGCGCAGGGCGGCAGCAAAATGCTCTCGCGCCTGCATCGCCACGGCATGGGCCGCTTCGTTGCCCAGCTCGGCCAGCGGGTCGGTGAGCGTCATGTGAAATCGCCATTCGTCCAGCACGTGCGGGTAGGCATAGCGCTGCAGCAGCTCGCGCTGGCGCGGGCCCAGGTGCTGGGGCTGGCGCCGCGCCAGTTCGGCCGCCGTTGGCGGCGCACGCAGGTCGTCGAGCTGGGTCACGCAGGCGTCCGCCAGGGCCTGCAGCGGATGTTCGGGTGGCACCGGCTGCACCGGGCGCAGCGCGAGGAAGGCGCCGAGCCAGCCCACCTGGAGCGCGGGCATGTCGAAGGGCGCCAGGCGGGCCGCCAGGGCCGCGACGCGCTGGTGCAGCACGGCATCGTCGACACCGTCGGCCAGACGCATCGGCGGTTTGAGCGTGGCATGGAATCCGTAGCGGCGCGGTGCGGCCGTGTGGGGCCGCTGCGGCTGCAGCCAGGCCTGGCCGGCCGCCCACAGCGCGTGGCCAGCGGGTGGCACGAAATAGATGGCATGGCGCACCATGGATTGCGAGTCGGACGCGGTCTGGACGGCGCTCATGGCTGGAAATCCTCAGGCGAGACCACCAGTTGCACCGCGTCGGCGGCAAACACGGTCTGCCCGGCCTCGACCGGCACGCCCTCGCGGTCGACGTTGACGTAGTCGACCACCAGCACCGGCGCGGCCATCGGCCGGGCCAGCGCATCGGCTTCGGCCTCGGTGGGCATGCGGCACGACACCACCGAGCGCGCGCGGGTGTAGTCGTCCACGCCGAAGTCGCGCAGCGCCTGGGTGACCGACAGCGTGCGCGCAAACACCGCGCTCATGCCCGGAAAGCGCCGCGCCGGAAACACCGATTCGCTGACGCCGATCACCCGACCCCGCACGCTGGCACGTGTGGACAGCAGCTCCACCGGATCGCGCACACCGATGCGCAGGGCCTGGGCCCAGCCCTGGGCGGCCGCCACCTGCGCGGCCAGCAGTTCACGGCGGGCCTGCTCGCCGCAGTCGGCCAGGTTCTGCGTGAGGCGGGTGCGGCGCTGCAGCGCGTAGTCGACGACCAGCTCGCGCACGAACGTGCCGCGGCCGTGCACGACCCGCACATGCCCGGTTTCGGCCAGCGAGCGCATGGCCTGGCGCAGTGTGTGGCGATGCACGCCGAACTGCTCGGCCAGCACGGTCTCGTTCGGCAGCCGTTCGCCCGGCTGGTAGCGGCCACTGGCGATGTCCTCGCGCAGCGCTTGCGCGATCTGCTCCCAGCGGCGGGCAGGCAGGGCATCGAGGGGCGGGTCGGCGAGTTCGGAGTCCTTGAGCATGGTGCGGTTCTGTGGTCGATGGGTCAGGTGTCGCGGGGCCTTCAACAAACTGTCACGTCGGCCTCGCACACTGGCTGCATGTTAAAGACGTCTAGATGACACCACGATGTCAACCACCGACTCTTCTCCATCCACCGACCCCGAGATCGCTCAGCGCCAGCAGTGGCTGCGGGTGCTGTCCCAGGCTCCGGCCGATGCCCTGGAGCGCCATGTGCGGCCGGTGCTGGCCGACCACCGCTTCGAATGGCTGCGTGCGCCCGAGCTGGGCCTGGTGATGCTGCGCGCGCGCATCGGCAACACCGGCGATCGGTTCAACGTCGGCGAGGCGACCGTGACGCGCTGTGTGCGCCGCCTGTGCACACCCGGCCTGCCGGCGGCCGCCGGGGTGGGCGTGGTGCTCGGGCGCGATGCCTCGCGTGCCGAGTCGATCGCCGGCATCGATGCACTGATGCAGCTCGTGCAGTGCCGCGACACCCTGCACCGCCAGGTGATCGAACCGCTGCAGACGGTCATCCGGTTCGAACGACAGCGCTCGGCGGCGGCCACCGAGGCCAGCCGGGTCCAGTTCTACACGCTGCAAGCGGAGGTCAGCCCATGATGCTCGAAGTCCATCCCCCGGCACGTGCCGGTCGCCCCCGGCCCACGCCGGACCTGGCCGAACTGCCTCGCGGTTTTGGCGACGCGGTGCAGGCGAGTCAGGCCTGCTTCCGCCGCCTGCTCGATGCCACCGCACGCCCGGGTCGCATCCAGGCGCTGGACGAGTCGACGCTGGCCGCGCTGCAGCACCCCTCGGGCATCAGCCCGGCGCTGGCGGCGGTGCTGCTGACCCTGACCGATGCCGACACACGCGTCTGGCTGTGCGACAGCCTGGCTGCGCCGCAGGCGCTGGCCCGTCTCGCGGCCTTCGGGCGATTCCACACCGGCATGGTCTGGGCCGACCACCCCGAGGGCTGCGAGTTCGCCTTCACACGGGCCAGCAGCGCCCCCGAGCGGCTGCTGTCGGTGCTGCCGTGCGGCAGCGACGAACACCCGCAGGACGGCGCGACCATCGTGATCGACGCCCCCACGCTGCGCAGCGGCCACGAGGACGCCCAGGGTCGCCTGCACCTGCATCCGGCGCCTGACGGACAACGGCACGATGAAGCCGACCCGACCCCCTGGGTGCGCCTGCGCGGCCCGGGCATCGAACACGCCCATGTCCTGGCGGTCGGCGGGCTGAGTCTGGCGTTCTGGCGCGCACGACAGGCGCTGCAGGAGCGTTTCCCGCGCGGCGTGGACGTGATCGTGTGCTGCGGCGAGCGCATCGCCGCCGTGCCACGTTCGACCGAGGTGGTTTTCATGTCCACCCCCCTGGTGAAAGGCTGAGCCATGTACATCGCCGTCAAGGGCGGGGAGCGTGCCATCGAGGCGTCCTACCGTCTGCTCGACGAACGCCGCCGTGGCCACCCGGGTGTCCCCGAACTGGAGGTGGCGCAGATCCGCGAGCAGATGCGCCTGCTGGTCGACCGCGTGATGGCCGAGGCCTCGCTGTACGACCCCGACCTGGCCGCACTGGCCATCAAGCAGGCGCAGGGTGACGCGATCGAGGCCGTCTTCCTGCTGCGGGCCTATCGCACGACCTTGCCGCGACTGGGCTACTCGCTGCCGATGGACACCGCGCGCATGCGAGCGGCGCGGCGTGTGTCGGCCATCTTCAAGGACATCCCCGGCGGCCAGGTCCTGGGCCCGACGTTCGACTACACGCAGCGCCTGCTGGACTTTTCGCTGATGGCACCGGCGGCAGCCGTCGGCGCGCCGGCGCGGGCAACACCGCCGCAAGAGACCGTGCTGCCCGAGACCCTGGCACGCGCGCTGGACCCCCTGGCCCGCGAAGGCCTGATCGAGCCCTGCCTGCCCACCGCCGGCGACCCCGAACCCCCCGACATCACCCGGGTGCCGCCGCAGTATCCGATGCCGCGCACGGCACGCCTGCAGATGCTGGCACGCGCCGACGAGGGCTGGGTGCTGGGCATGGCGTACTCGACCCAGCGCGGCTATGCCCATACCCACCCGTTTGCCGGCGAGATCCGGGTCGGGCAGGTGCCGGTGGAGATCGTGCCCGACGAGCTGGGGTTTGCCATCGAGATCGGTGAAGTCGAGCTGACCGAGTGCCAGATGATCAACCAGTTCGTCGGCTCGCCGGACGTACCGCCGCAGTTCACGCGCGGCCACGGCCTCGTGTTCGGCCAGGGCGAACGCAAGGCGATGGCGATGTCGCTGGCCGACCGTGTGATGCGCTGCGACGAATTCGGCGAGGAGCGCACCAGCCCGGCCCAGGACGCCGAGTTCGTGCTGCCGCACGGCGACAACATCGAGGCCTCGGGGTTCGTGCAGCACCTGAAGCTGCCGCACTACGTGACCTTCGAGAGCGAGCTGCAGCTGATCCGCCAGCTTCGCGCGACTCACCTGCAGGCCACCGTGGGGGACACGCCTGCAGTCCCCATCGATGCTGCCGCCGAATCAGCAAGCGCGACCGCGACCGCCGCCGTCGCGACCGACACCGACACACTGACCCGACCATGAACGACCGCGCCCTGCACAGCCTGGCTCCGGCCGAGGGCTACAACTTTGCCTACCTCGACGAACGCACCAAACGCATGCTGCGCCGCGCGCTGCTGAAGGCCGTGGCCATTCCCGGCCACCAGGTGCCCTTCGGCTCGCGCGAGATGCCGCTGGCCTATGGCTGGGGCACCGGCGGCATCCAGGTCACGGCCGCGATCATCGGCCGCGACGACGTGCTCAAGGTGATCGACCAGGGCTCGGACGACACGACCAACGCCGTCAACATCCGCACCTTCTTTGCGCGCACCACCGGCGTGGCCACCACCACACGCACCCGTGAGGCCACGGTGATCCAGACGCGCCACCGCATCCCCGAAGCCCCGTTGAGCGAAGGCCAGACGCTGGTCTACCAGGTGCCGCAGCCCGAGCCGCTGTACAAGCTCGAACCCCGCCGTGGCGAAACGCTCAAGCTGCATGCCTTCCGCGAGTACGGCCTGATGAACGTGAAGCTGTACGAAGACATCGCGCACTGGGGCCAGATCGAGACCACCTACGACTACCCGGTGCTGGTGAACCAGCGCTACGTGATGGCGCCCTCGCCGATCCCGAAGTTCGACAACCCCAGGATGCACCGCTCGCCGGCCCTGCAGCTGTTCGGTGCCGGGCGCGAGAAGCGCCTGTATGCCGTGCCCCCCTACACCGACGTGCGCAGCCTGGACTTCGAGGACCATCCGTTCTCGCCCGGCGAGAGCGGCCATGCCTGTGCCTTGTGCGGCTGCACGACCAGCTACCTCGACGAGGTGCACCTCGACGGTGGCCAGACCCTGTGGGCCTGCTCGGACACCGACTGGTGCCGCGAACAACTCGAAGGAGCCACCGCATGAGATCCGTCACGAGTGAAGGCGCACAGCCGCTGCTGAAGGTCGAGGGCCTGGGCCGGCAGTTCGACGGCCTGTGGGCAGTGCAGGACGCGAGTTTCGAGCTGCACCCGGGCGAGGTGCTGGCCATCGTGGGCGAATCGGGCTCGGGCAAGTCGACCCTGCTGTCCTGCCTGGCAGGCCGGCAGACCCCCAGCACCGGCCGTGTGCGCTACCGCACCCGCGAGGACAAGTGGGTCGATGTGCACCGTGTCGACGAGAGCGAACGCCGCAGGCTGGCCCGCACCGAATGGGGCCATGTCGAGCAGAACCCGGCCGATGGCCTGCGCATGGCCGTGAGTGCCGGTGCCAACATCGGCGAGCGCCTGATGGGGCAGGGCCACCGCCACTACGGCCTGTTGCGTGAGCGTGCCGCGCAATGGATGAGCCGGGTCGAGCTGGACCCGGCGCGCATGGACGACCTGCCGCGCACCTTCTCGGGCGGCATGCGCCAGCGGCTGCAGATCGCGCGCAACCTGGTCACGCACCCCCGCCTGGTGCTGATGGACGAGCCCACCTCGGGCCTGGACGTCTCGGTGCAGGCCCGGCTGCTCGATCTGATCCGGCTGCTCGTGGCCCGGCTGCACCTGTCGGCCATCATCGTGACCCACGACCTGGGCGTGGCCCGGCTGCTGGCGCACCGCACGATGGTGATGCGCCAGGGCCGCATCGTCGAACACGGGCTGACCGACCGTGTGCTGGACGACCCCCAGCATGCCTACACCCAGCTGCTGGTCTCTTCGGTGGTGACGCCATGAACCATGATCTTCACGTGCTGCCGGTGATCGAGGTGCGCTCGCTGGCCAAGAGCTTCACGCTGCATCAGCGCCACGGCGTGCGCCTGCCCGTGCTGGACGACTTCTCGATGGAGGTGCATGCCGGCGAGTGTGTGGCACTCGTGGGCGCCTCGGGGCGCGGGAAGTCCACGCTGATGAAATGCCTGTACGGCAACTATGGTTGCGACACCGGCAGCATCGTGCTGCGGCTGTTCGGACAGTCCTGGGACTTCGGCCGCGCCGAGCCACGCACCGTGCTGGCCCTGCGGCGCCATGCGATCAGCCATGTCAGCCAGTTCCTGCGCACCATCCCGCGCGTGGGGGCGCTGGACGTGGTGGCCGAGCGCCTGCTCGAGACGCCCCTGGCCGGCGAAGACCCCTTGCCCCCCGAAACGGGGCTGGGCAACAGCGAAGCCCTGGATGACACTGTGGTCGATGCGCGCCAGCAGGCCGCACGCCAGCAGGCCGGCGAACTGCTGGCGCGACTGAACGTGCCGCAGGCCTTGTGGCCGCTGCCGCCGTCCACCTTTTCGGGCGGCGAGCAACAGCGTGTCAACATTGCCCGCGGGTTCATCAAGCCCACGCCGATGCTGCTGCTGGACGAGCCCACGGCCTCGCTGGATGCAGCGAACCGGCAGGTGGTCGTGTCGCTGATCCAGGAGGCCCGTGCACGCGGCACGGCCATCGTCGGGATCTTCCACGACGAGGAAGTGCGCGAGGCCGTGGCCACGCGCCTCGTCGAGTTCTGAACGGAATCTGAGAAAGTGCTGGCATGAACGAACAGGTCTACACCCGGGCACGCATCGTCACCGCCGACGGCGTGCTCGAAGGATCGCTGCAGGTGCGCGACGGACGCATCGCCGCCATCGACACCGGGGCGAGCCATGTGCCCGGCGCCCAGGACCTGCAGGGCGACTTCCTGCTGCCCGGCCTGGTCGAGGTGCACACCGACAACCTCGAACGCCATGTGATGCCTCGGCCGAAGGTGGTGTTCCCGACCCAGCCTGCGGTGCAGGCCCACGACGCCGAGGTCGCGGCCGCCGGCATCACCACCGTGTTCGACGCCATCGGCGTGGGCGATCCTTACGGTGAAGGCTTCCGCTCACGCGACCAGAGCCTGCTGCTCGACGTGCTCGACGCCCTCGAGGCAGCCGGCGTGCTGCGGGCCGATCACTACATCCACATCCGCTGCGAGCTGCCTGCGCCGAATGCGCGCGAACTGTTCGAGCCGTTTGCGCACCACCCGCGGCTGAAGATGCTCTCGCTGATGGACCACACGCCAGGCCAGCGCCAGTGGAGCGACATCGCCCATGCCCGCACGTACTACACCGGCAAGAAGGGCTGGAGCGACGCGCAGTTCGAGGCCGAGGTACGCCTGGCGCCCGAACGGCAGGCCCGCTACGCCGAGCCCAACCGCCGCTGGTTCGCCGACTTTGCCCGGCAGCACGACGTGGCCCTGGCCACCCACGACGACACCACGGTCGAGCATGTGGACGAGGCCCTGGCGCTGGGTGCGGCGATGAGCGAGTTCCCCACCACGATGCATGCGGCGCGCCACGCGCGCGCCCATGGCCTGGCCACCATCGCGGGGGCGCCGAACATCGTGCGCGGCGGCTCGCACTCGGGCAATGTCTCGGCGATGGACCTGGCTCGCGCCGGCGTGCTCGACGTGCTGTCGTCCGACTACGTGCCCACCAGCCTGCTCAATGCCGCATGGCGGCTGCACCACGAAGGCGGCTTCGCGCTGAACGAGGCGGTCAACGTCGTGAGCCGCAATGCCGCCCGCGCCTGCGGCTTCAGCGACCGCGGCGAGCTGGCCCCCGGCCTGCGCGCCGACCTGCTGCGCGTGCGCGAGGTGCAGGGCCGCCCTGTCGTGCGCGAGGTCCATCGCAACGGCCAGCGCGTGGCCTGAGAAGGTGTGAACGAACCCGCCGCTTCCCTCGAAAGGCTTACCTCCAACGAGGCAGGGCTGTCCCTCTTTTGAGCGTCAGCCGCGGTCGCGGCCCGCTGGCATCATCGTGCGCTTCCTGACCCCCTGGAGCGCACCGTGAGCCACCCGACCGATCGCCAACGCCCCGACGCACGACGTCGCCTGTTCACCCTGTCGGCCCTGGGTCTTGCGGGCCTGGGCAGCACGGGCCTGCTGGGCTGCGGCGGTGGCGACACGCTGGACGATCCCCGTGTGCGGTTCGTCAACGGCTTCCAGGACGTGGCCTCGGCCGACTTCCTCATCGACGGCAACCGGGCCGTGGCCGCGCTGGCCTCCGGCGGCAACGGCACCGACTACTACTTCCTCGACAAGGGCACACGACGGGTGTCGGCCCGTGCGGCCGGGGCGGCGTCGCCGGTGGTCGAGTCCAGCTTCGGATTCGGCGAACAGATTGACCATTCGGTGGTGGCCTACGGCACGGCCACGGCCCCCAAGCTGCGCCAGTTCATCGAGAACAGCGCGGCCCCGGCGTCCGGCCAGGTCAAGGTGCGGGCGCTGCATGGCGCATCCGGTGTCGCCGGTCTGAACCTCTACCTGGTGAGCGGCAGCCCGGTGGACCTGAGCGTGATCGCCCCCACACTCACGCTGGGCAGCTACGACACACTCAGCGACTTCCGCAGCCTGGCGGCCGGCACCTACACGCTGATCCTCACGCTGACCGGCTCGACCGCAGCGGTGTTCACCCGCTCGCAGGTGAGCATCACGGCCGGCACCGTGGTCACGCTGGTCGTGCTGCCGCGCGGCGGGCTGGGCCTGGCGGTCACCTCGTTGCCCGAACGCGCCAATGGCTCGGTGCTGACCTCGCAGTGACCGGCCTTCGGGCATGATCGAGGTTGGTTCCCCTTGACGAGGTCGCATCGTGACTGCCCGACACCCCGCCCCCGACCGACTGCGCCGCCGGCTGCTCGCCGCCGCCCTGGGCGCCCCTGTGCTCGCCAGCCTTCCGGCCTGCGGCGGGGGGTTCGCCGACGATGAACTGCCACGGGTGCGTTTCGTGAACGGCCTGCTCGGCGTGAGTGCCGCGGACTTCTGGCTGGAAGGCTCGCTGATCGCTGCGGCCCTGCCCAGCACCGGCGGGCGCACCGACTACGTGCGCACCGACCCGGGCGACCGCCGCGTGCGGGTGCGTGAGGTCGGCACCACCACCAACCTGCTCGACGCCACCCTGGACTTCGACATCGAGACGGCCAACACCGTGCTCGCCTATGGGGGCGGCACCGAAACCCGCAAGCTCAGGCGCGTGGAAGAAACCACCTCGCTGGCCCCGGCCGGTGAAGTGAAGGTACGCGCCCTGCACGCTGTCTCGGGCGTCGAGTCGCTTGATGTGTTCCTCACGACGGCCGATGCCAACCTGGCCACCACCACACCGACCTTCACGCTGGGCGCGTTCGATGGCCTGACCGGTTTTGCCACGCTGGACACCGATACCTACCGGCTGGTCGTCACGCGCGGCGGCACCACGGCCATCGTGCTCGACCTGCCCTCGGTGCGCCTGGCCGACCGCTCGATCTACCTGATCGCCGTGGTGCCCGACGGGGCGGGCGGTGTCAATGCGGTGGTCCTGGCCGAACGCGAGACCGGCGTCGTTCAGGAGCCGAAGTAGTGCGGGCGGCTCACTCGGCGCCGATGGCCAGCCGTTCGGCCGGTGCCGGCGCCAGCAGGCCCTCCAGCAGCCCCAGGTAGTAGCCCAGCGGCGGCGTGCGCTTGCCAGGCTCCTTGGCGAGGTCGTCCCAGCGGCGCAGCTGCACCGCGGCCATGCCGTGCGGCAGGGTCTCGAAGGCATCGGCCTCGTCCGGGTCCATCACGCCCCCCTGCAGCGCCAGCGAATGCACCGAAGCGCTCGACAGGCCGGCGAGGTAGCGCGGATCGCGCCGGCACAGGTAGCGCTTGGCCGCCACATGCAGGCGGATCGGCTCGATCACGGCCGGTGGGAAGTCCGGTCGCAGCCAGCCCACTGCATGCAGCTCGTGCTGGTCGTCTTCGTGGTCGGCGACCGGCTCGTCGCGCAGCAGGTGCCCCACGTCGTGCAGCAGGGCCGCGGCCACCAGCGCTTCATCGGCATGGGCCCATTCGGCCAGTTGTGCGCACTGCAGCGCATGCGCCAGGGCGGTCACGCGCTCGGCATGGGCGCCGCTGTACAGGCGTTGTCCGCGTGTCAGGAACAGCGTCTCGATGCGATCGATGACGCCCTCGGCGTTCAGGTCCATGGTGTGCCTCGTGGGGATCGTGGGGCGGTGCAATGCCGCCATCAGATCAGACGTTTGCGCAACTGCGATGACACCAGGTCGATCAGCGACACCGTGACGACCAGCATCAGCAGCACGGCCGCCGTCTCCGCATACTGGAAGCCACGGATCACGTCCCACAGCACCATGCCGATCCCGCCCGCGCCCACCATGCCCACCACCGAGGCCGAGCGCACGTTGGCCTCGAAGCGATAGAGCGAGTACGAGATCCACAGGGGCATGACCTGCGGGATCACGCCGTACACAATCTCTTCGAGCGGATGTGCGCCGGTGGCACGGATGCCCTCGACCGGTTGCGGATCGATGGCCTCCACCGTTTCGGAAAAGAGCTTGGCCAGCGTGCCGGTCGTGTGGATCCACAGCGCCAGCACCCCGGCAAAGGGCCCCAGGCCCACCGCCACGACAAACAGCAGCGCAAACACCATCTCGTTGATCGCGCGGCAACCGTCGAGCACGCGGCGCACCGGCTGATGGACCCACCACGGCACGATGTTGGACGAGGCCAGCAGCCCCAGCGGGACGGCACACACGATGGCCAGTGCCGTGCCCCACACGGCGATCTGCAGCGTCACCAGCAGCTCGCTGGCGTAGTGCTGCCACTCGCGGAAGCTGGGCGGGAAGAACCCGGCCAGGTATTCGCTCATGTTGCCGGACTCGCGCAGCAGGTCCAGCGGACGCATGTCGGCGCCCTGCCAGGATCCGGCCAGCACGGCCAGCAGCACTGCCCACATCATCAGGCCGGCCATCGAGGCGCGCGGGCGCTCGGGCAGCTTCAGGGCTTCGACACTCATGGACGGATCCTCGACTTCGATGGGGGTGTCGCAGGTGGGTTCGATCAGCGCGGTGCGCGGCGCTCAGTTCGCGCTCGCCACCGTCTTGCGCAGCTCGGCCAGGCGTGCATCGATCTCACGCAGCTTCTGCTGGCGCTCATCGGCCGAGAGTGTCGTGTCGCCCTCGACCTTGATGCGCTCGCGCGCCAGTTCGAGCTGGCGGATCGGCACCAGCTGGGTGTTGTCCGACGCCACGAAACCGGCAAAGGTCAGGGTGCGCAGGATCTCCTTTTCACGGGCCTCGCGGCCATAGCTCATGAAGAAGTCGCGGATCTTCTGCTTGGTGCCGGCGTCCAGGTCACGGCGCCACAGCATCGGGTCGCTCGGAATCAGCGGCGAGCGCCACACCTCACGCAGCAGCGCATGCTTGTCGGCCTGCTTCATGCGCATGCGGTCCAGGCCATCGCTGGACACCGTGGCCACATCGACCTGGCGGTTCACCACGGCCAGCATGTTGGTCTCGTGGTTGGCACGCACGGTGCGTTTGAAGTCCTTCAGCGGATCGACCTGGTTCTGCGAGAACGCATAGAACCCCGGCACCAGCGAACCCGAGGTCGAGTTGGGGTCGCCGAAGCCCAGCGTGAGATTCGTGCGCGACTTGAGCACGTCGTCCAGGTTCTTGAGCGGGCTGTCCTTGTGCACGACCATCACGCTCCAGTAGCCGGCCGCGCCGTCGGCCTGCGTCACCTTGGCAAACACCTCACCCCCGGCGCGGTCGACAGCCTCC
>CBFGPV010000048.1:0-26866 GCA_965650765.1 uncultured Burkholderiales bacterium | reverse complement strand
CCGGCTTCGCCGGTGAGGATGGGGTTGTTCTGGCGCCGGCGCATCAGGATGTCGACGACCTGACGGATCTCGGCGTCGCGGCCGATCACCGGATCGAGGGCACCGTCACGGGCCCGCTGGGTCAGGTTGGTCGTGAACTGGTCGAGGGCCGGTGTGGCGCCGCCGGCGGCACGGCTCGATTCGGGTGGGGTGTTGTCGCTTGCGTCGGCCTCGGAGCCGTCATGCGCGTCGCGGGCCCCGCCGTGTCGGGGCGGTGCCTCGGCCGACGTGGCCGTCAGTTCGGGCAGGCGATGCTTCAGCTCGGCCAGCGGCAGGCCGGCCAGGTGTGGGGCACTGCGCTGCAGCAACTGGCTGAGCGAGGGTTCGGTCAGCAGGGCCAGCAGCAGGTGGCCGCTGCGGATGCGTGCGCTGCCGGAGTCGAGCGAGGCGATGAGCCACGCATGCTCGAACAGCACGGGCAGACGCACCGAAAACACCGGGGTGCGGGTGTTGCCGGTCTTGAGCTCGCTGAGCGCCTGCTCCAGCTCGCGGTGCAGCGTGGACGTCGGCACATCGAAGTGTCGGCACAGCAGGCTGAGGTCGCTGCGCTCGTCTTCGAGCAGGGCCAGCAACAGGTGCTCGACGTCGACCTCGTGGTGTCCGCGGGCCATGCACAGGCTGGCGGCACGCTCGGCGCAGCGGCGTGTGGTGTCGTTGAGCTTGGTGATCAGGGTCTTCAGAGGTGTGGTCATGGGGGTCTCACGCCGCGGCATGGATTTCGTACACGGCGTCCTGGCGATCGGTGTCGCTGGGTTGCGTCAAGAGGAAGGTGTCCCAGCCCAGCAGCACGCCGCCGTCGGGATCGCCCAGGGTCATGCCTTGCACGGCATCGGCGCGCAGGCTCAGGCGCACCTCGTATTCGAGGCTCACGCCGGTGACGAGGGTGAGCAACTGCCGCATGGCCTGCGCTGCCGTGCCGTGTGGCAGCAGGCTGCGGTACTGCTCGCGTGTCAGCGGGCCGAACACGAGCCGTACGCGCAGGTCGCGCTGCCAGATGCGCTCGCCCAGCAACACGCCGGTGTCGAGGTTGCAGTGCGATACGCCGAGCGCGTTGGTGGCGTCGGGCGGCACGCGGAACCACCGGCCGATGAACTGCTCGACGGTGACCGGCACGCCGAAATGCTCGGCGAGCACGGCGCCGATGCGCCCGGCGGACACGGGGCGCTGCTGCAGCAGGCCGCTGTAATAGGCAAGAGTCTCGTCGTCGACACGGGCTTGTTCCCGGCCGCTGAGAGCCATCGCGCGCAGGCGGTCACGCAGGCTGGGCAGGCCCAGGCCGGCCACCGAAAGCACGAGCGGCAGGAAGCGATTGCGCCGGTCGGACTCGTACTGCAGCGCCAGCCGGTGCTTCTTCCAGGCGCGATAGAAGAGTTCGACGTTGCGGTGCGTGAAGAGGTCGAGGAACACGCGGGCTGCAGCGTCGCGGGTGCGTTGTTCGTGCTGCGACAGCTGTTCGGTGTAGACGGCGGGCAAGGTGCCGCCCGCGCCCAGCAGCCCGGTGAATGCCGGCACCAGTTCGACCTCATCGACGTCGGACAGGTCGGGCAAGGCCTCGTCGAACGCGTCGCGCTGGTCGCTGCAGGCCACCGAGCGGCCGTCAGACGTGCGAACGCGCATGGCCGCCACCTCGCTGGGCGGGAACGACAGGCTCAGTGAGTTGCGAAAGAAGATGCTGCCCTGAGGGCTGGCAGCATCGGCACCCTGGCCGTGGCCGGACTCGGCACGCTCGGCCTCGCGCAGCGCAAACCAGCGCTCGAGCGCATGCACCGCCTCGAAGAAGCCGAAGCGGTGCGGGTTGTCGAGCAGGCGCTCGATCACACCAGCGGGCTGCTGCCGTTTCGTGGGGGGCATAGGATCAGGGTCTCCTGGCTGCGGGCCGACAGCACACGCAGTTGCGTGAAGCTGTTGGCATGCACGTACAGGCCGAAGAAGTGGTCGAGCACCTGGGTGACCAGGCGCAGGCCGATGCCGACGAAGCTGTCTTCGTCGACGCTCAGGCGCACTTCGGTGCCACGCACGAAGGTCGGGAAGGGGTTGCCTTCCATCCAGGCGGTGGTGGGCTGGAAGTCGATGGCGACCAGCCCGTCGATCTGGCGCCGGTTGGTGGCCGAGCGGGGCAGGTCATAGAGGCGCAGCATCTCGCGCAGCGCGTCGATGCCTCCGGCCGACAGCGACAGATGGTTCAACGACAGGTGGGAGATCAGGCGCCAGAGCGCACCGCGGCCGGTCTCGAAGCGGTAGCTGCGTGTCGGCCGGCGCAGCATGGTGAACGATTTGGCCAGGCCGCCGCCCGCCACTTCGAGTTCGCCTTGCTGGCCAAAACTCAGCAGGCTGGGCAGATCGCGGTTGGTGGCCGTGACCTCGATCGAGAGGGTTTCGGTCTCGGGCAGCGCGGGGTTGAACCGGCTGTCGACCACGCCGATACCGAACTCGTAGCCCGGGCTCATCTCGGCAAGCGACTCGTCGCGATGGGCATGCCAGTAGCGGCCGGCATCGTTCGATTCGTCCTGGGTGTCGTCGTGCCGCAGCGAATAGAAGGGGCGCAGCTCCTCGACGCCTTCACCGTCCGGTCCCTGGGTGACGCGAAACACCTTGTCGATCGAGTAGACCTCGTAGGCGTGGGCCCGCCGCCCCTCGGGCAGCACGGGATAGGTGGCGGTGGCGCGGGTCACGCGGATCGGGTCGGCGTGGCGGCTCACCAGGTTGACCACGGGGGTGCAGCCCAGACGGAAGTTGCGCGCGGCCGCCGACTCGAGCAGGCGCGCATCGTGGGAGTCGCTGCGGATGTCGCCGAGCATCAGGTGCAGCGTGAAGCGCCTTGCCTGCAACTGCCGCACGCGGCGCAGGGGCAGTTGAAGATCGAGGAAGTTGAACTTCTCGGGGAAGGCGAAGTACTCGGTGAGCAGGCGGTAGGCTTCGTGCGAGCGGGCGTCGTAGTCGATCAGGTTTTCATCACTGGCAAAGCCGACCGTGTGGATCGGTGTGTCGCCCGCGGGCGTCCAGGGCCCGACGGGTTCGGTCTGCAGCAGCATGCCGCGGCAGTGGCCGGACAAGGCCTCACGCAGCGCGCAGACCAGCGAGGCCTCGCCATCGAGGTAGATGCGCAACTGCTCGGTGTCCAGCCGGTCCCAGTGCATCTGGGGCGCCATCAGCTCCAGGTCGAGGCTGAGCATGCTGGTGGCGCCACGCGGTATGCGGGTGCCCTGCGGCGCCGTGACCGAGGGTCGGTACTGAACCGAGGCGATGCGCAGCGGCAGCAGATCAACGTCGAAGGCGGTACGGAAGGTGCACGACACGCCGCGCACCGGGTGGCTGGTGAGCTGGGTGCCGCGCGGCAGGCGCACCACGGTGGTCATCTGGGCCCAGGCGTCCTGGGTGTCGACCTGTGCGACGGAGCACGAGGGCAGCGGCCGCAGGTAGTGCGGGTACAGGACGTCGAGGAAGGTTTCGGTGAACAGCGGGAAGTCGTCGTCCAGCCGCTTGTGCACGCGCGCGCTGAGCAGCGCGAAGGACTCGATCAGCCGCTCGACATGCGGGTCTTCGCTGAGGTCTGGGCCGAGCATCAGGCGCCCGGCGATGCGCGGGTACTCCTGCGCAAAGCGCGCCGAGGCGGTGCGCAGCCGCGAAAGCTCTTCTTCGTAGTAGGGCAGCAGGTCCTTCATCGCTGCGCTCCAGCGATGGGCGCGGAGCGGCTCGCGCGCTGGCGCGTCACCGCGTACCGGTGCAGCAAGGGCTCGAAGCGTGCGTCGAAGCTCACGTGTTCACCGGCCTCGCTGACCACCAGCAGGGCCCGGATCGTGAAGTCGAGCCGGTTGAACTGGGTCGGGTCGTCGTCGGTCAGGACCACCTCGACGTTGCGCAGGCGCCGGTCGTGGCGCACGATCGCGGCCTGGATGGCCTCGCAGATGTGATCGCGGTCGAGACCGCTGGACAGGCTGCGCGCGGAGAAGTCGCCCACGCCGAAGTTGAGCACCGACTCGCATGCCAGAGGGAAGTCCTTGAGCGACTCTTCATCCATCGAAGCGCGGGTGTTCAGCAGGGCCTCGAGGTCGCTGGCCACGGAATCCTTCAGCTCTTCGAGCGAATGGCCACGCAGCACTTCGCCGGGGCGATCCGCCAGGCGGGGGTCGACCAGCTTGTCGAAGAGGCTCGGATTGAAACGCATGTGGGACGATGGGTGCGCAGGACGCGGCAGGTGACGAACACCGCAGCGTCGATGGGGTACTGCAAGGGATACGGCAAGGGGTTCGAGAAGAGGGCAGGAGCGTTGCGGCCCCTGCCCCCTGCCGCCGGAGTCAGGTCAGTGCCCCGCGGCGGCACGGTTCGGGGCCTCGGCCCCGACGATCAGGCCGCGGTGGTGTTGAGCGCCAGATCCCAGCCGCCCACTTCGTTGCCGACGTTGGCGGTGCCGTCCGTCTTGGAGCCCTTGTAGTTCCAGACGACCTTGGCGTACTTCAGGCCGAACACTTCACGCGGCAGGCCTTCAGCCGGCACAGCCATGTCGACCGATGCCACGATGGCGTTGGTCAGCTTGATGGTCAGGTACTTGGTACGCACCGTGCCGTTCGAGCGGAAGAACTCGACTTCAACGTCGTAGGCGTAGGCCGCCGAAGACGCTTCCCAGAGGTAGGGGCTGGACTTGTCGAGGTCCTTCGTGAAGAGCATCAGGCCGTGCTCGCAACGCTCGGCGGTGTGACCGCCCGCGGTCGAAGCCGTAGCCGACTTCGGCTGCAGGATGCGGTGCTCCCACGAGCTGACTTCCATCCACTTGCCATCCTTGTGGTCGTTGTCGAGCGATTCCCCGGGGATGTCGCGCGAGTTGGTCTTCTTCGTGAACTTGACGTAGATGTCTTTCATGTGTCGATCCCCTGGTGGGGTTTCCCTGTGAATGAACGCGAGCCTCCGCACCTGCGGAGGCATCGCTCTTTAGCCGCCCGCCTGCTTGGGCAGTTCGGCCACCAACCGCAACGAGACCGAAAGCTCGTCGAGTTGAAAGTGCGGTCGCAGGAACGCGACGGCGCGGTACACGCCAGGGCGCCCCGCGACTTCGGACACCTGGACGTTGGCTTCGCGCAGCGGATACTTCGCCTTCTGGTCTTGCGAGGCATCGTCCGAGCTCAGCACGTACTGGTTGAGCCACTGGTTCAGGTAGGTCTCGACGTTGCCGGCACTGGCGAAGCTGCCGATCTTGTCGCGCATCATCGACTTCATGTAGTGCGAGATGCGGCACACCGCGAACATGTACTGGAGCTGGGCCGACAGCGAGGCGTTGGCGTTGGCCGCGTCGAGGTCGTACTTCTTCGGGCGCTGCGCCGACTGGGCACCGAAAAACGCCGCGTAGTCGGTGTTCTTGCAGTGCACGAGCGGGATGAACCCGAGGTCGCTGAGTTCCTTCTCGCGGCGGTCGGTGATGGAGATCTCGGCCGGGCACTTGAGCGCGACCTCACCGTCGTCGGTCTTGAAGGTGTGGGTGGGAAGGTCTTCGACCAGGCCGCCCCCTTCGACGCCGCGGATCGCGGCGCACCAGCCGTAGTTTTCGAACGCGGCCGTCAGGCGAGCGCCAAAGGCATAGGCGGTGTTGACCCACAGGTAGCGGCGGTGATCGCTGCCGTCCACGTTCTCGACGAAGTTGAAGCCCTCGACCGTGGTGCCTTCCTTGGGGTCATAGGGCAGACGGCCGAGGAAGCGCGGCAGCGTCAGGCCGACGTAGCGGGAGTCTTCGGACTGGCGGAAGGACTTCCACTTCGCGTATTCGACCGTGTCGAAGATCTTGGCCAGGTCGCGCGGGCGGCCGAGGTCGGTGAAGGAGTCGAGGCCGAAGAGCTCCGGCGACGCTGCACCGATGAACGGAGCATGGGCCGCAGCAGCCAGGTGCGACATCTGCTCGACGAAGTACATGTCTTCGGCCTGGCGGGTGACGTCGTAGTCGCCCAGCAGCACACCGAACGGCGAGCCGCCGAAGGTGCCGAACTCTTCTTCGTAGACCTTCTTGAACAGGGCGCTCTGGTCGAAGTCGATCGCGGTCTTGAAGTCGCGGATCAGCTCGCGCTTGGTCGCGTTGAAGACCTTGATCTTCATCATCTCGCCGGTGGAGGTCTGCTTGCACAGGTAGTGCAGGCCGGTCCACGTGGCTTCGAGCTTCTGGAACTCAGGCGCGTGCATCACCTCGCTGAGCTGCTCGGAGATGAGCCGGTCGAGCTCGGCGACGCGGGCGTCAAGGCGGGCCGACAGGTTGTCGGAGACGACCACCGTGCCCTGCATGACTTCACGGACGAGTTCACCGATGAGGTCCTTGGCGCGGCGCGCTTCGGTCTCGTTGCGGGCCACGCGGCTGCGCGAGACGATGTCGTCGAGCAGCGGGGTGTCGGCCGCGGGCAGGGCGGTCGAGGGCTGGAGTTGTGCGCTCATGCCGGATCTCCCTCCTGGCCCGATTCGCGATCGAGCTGTTGCAGCTTCTCGGTGTTGGACAGCACCTCGGCCAGCAGGTCTTCGAGGCGGTCGTTGCCGGCGAGCTTGTTGCGCAGGTCGGACAGCTTGGAACGGGCCTCGAGCAGGCGGCGCAGGGGCTCGACCTGCTGCACCACGGACTCGGGGCGGAAGTCTTCCATCTTGCGGAACTCGAGGTTCACCGCGAATTCGCCGCCCTGCTCGGTCAGGCGGTTGCGCACGCGGTAGGACGTCTTGGGTGCCATGGCGTCGAGGACTTCATCGAAGTTGTCCATGTCGACGTTGACGAACTTGCGGTCCTTGATCTTGGGCAGCGGCTTGTCGGGGTCGGGCTGACCGGAAAAGTCGCCGAGCACACCGACCACGAAGGGCAGCTCCTTCTGCTCGATGGCGTCACCGATCTCGACGTCGTATGTCAGTTGCACGCGAGGCGGCCGGATCTTTTCGAGCCGCTTCTGGACGCTTTCTTTCTTGGCCATGAAGGACCTTTCAGTACAGGGAGGAAGGAGTCACTGGAGGATGTCTAGGGGGTTGCGCCCCCCTCGGGCGGGTGCCGCGGACGGCGCTCGCGCCGGTGCACGCGGCGTGCCGGCGTTGGCCGTGGGCGACGCGGCGGACGGGCTGCCGGCACTGGCGCCACTCGGCGTGCCGCTCACGGTGCTGGGCGCGTTGTTCGCGGCCGGGGCTGCCGCCTCGGCTGCGGCCGGCGTGGGGTCGCGCCTCGGCGAGAAGGTGCCAGGGCGCACGAAGCGGCCGGTCGGGGGCAGCAGACTGCTTTCACCCAGGGCTTCGCGGATGGTGCGCGCCAGAGCCTCGGCCTCGGTGCGTGTGTTGCCCTGGACCGGACTGGTGCGCCGCATCTGTGACAACGAGGTGGCAGCCATGCGCAGGCCGCTCACGGCAATCACGCTCAGTGCCGCGGGATCGTTGGCGTTGCGCTGCAGCCCTTCCTGCGCGGCGAGGACGGCGGTTGCATAGCTGCCCTGGTCGAAGTGCATCTGGGCCTTGCGGACCCAGGGTTCAGCGGAAGCGGGGTGGTGGCGCGCGGCATCGTCGAGCGTGGCCATCGCCTTGGCCATGTCGCCCGACTTGCGGGCAGCGTCGGCCTGCTCGAGCAAGGGAGCCAGCGCGGGTGGCTCGGCGGCGGCCGGGCGCTGGGGGGCACTGCCGCAGCCGGCGATCAGGGCCGAGGCGAGCACAAGCGTGAGCGCACACCGGGCGGCGGGATGCGTGCCGGAGGCGTGGCTGAATCGTGCGAGCGGCGGTGCGGTTTCAGGCGATGACGGCATGGCGACTTGCGCAATGAAGCGGTCGGAACTGGGGGCAGAAGCGTGCAATTGGAATTCGTCGCTTTGTCGGGTTGCGATTAAATCGTATTGAACCCACAAAGCACCCCCCCTGAATAGGTGATCGAATGGGACATTTACATTGCGTTTCGGAATTGGGCCGCTCATTTGCGGGGGGTGGGCGATCCAAGGGGCCATGAGGTCGATAAACTCGGCGCCGTTTCCCAGGGGTGCTTGCTGGGCGCCGCCGTCCGTTGGGCGAAAAGCAAGATGCAAATTGATACACAGCACACAAATTAGAACAATGAGTGAATCATTGATTCATTCTGAAAGCAGGCGTTCTGCGCAATTGCGCGGCAATTGAATTACAACTTGTTTGCGTCTGTCACAAATGAACACAGTGTTGCCGTCATTACGAGATAGCTCGAAATGGGCGTTATTGCGTGGGCAGCGCCTTGCCGAGTCTGTTCGCGGATGCGCCGTGCGCGCTCTGGCGGCGTGCGGCCTGGTCGCGCTGTCGCTGGCGCTGGCTGGCTGCGGCACGACGGGTTCGGCGCTGGAGGTGGTGGGCGCCGCGGCGGGCAAGGCGCTGGAGCTGGCCGGGCTGAAGCGGCCCGAGGCGCCGGCGTTGCCCGATGCGCAACTGCCCGCGCGCAAGGTGGCCGTGAACCTGCATGCCAGTCAGTCGCTCAACGTCGATGCGCGCAACCAGTCGTTGGCGCTGGTCGTGCGGGTGTATCAGCTGCGGCGGCCCGAAGGTTTCCTGTCGCTGAGCCAGGAGGTGCTCTCGAACCCGCAGCTCGAGCGCGAGCGACTCGGTGCCGATCTGGTCGAGGTGCGTGATGTGCAACTGGTGCCGGGGCAGCGGCTCGCCCTGCAGGAGAAGCTGCCGCGGGAGGCCGCCGTGATCGGCATCGTGGGCTTGTTCAGGGCGCCGGCGGGTGATCGATGGCGGCTGGCGTTTTCGTCCGAGGCCGCCGAGCGTACTGGCCTGGTGCTGGGGGCGCATGCCTGCGCGCTGAGCGTGTCGCAAGGCGAGCCGCTCGGCGCTGGCGGCGGGGCGCCGATCCCGGCTGCCACGTTCTGTCCCTGAGGTGCTCTTCCCTTCATGTCTTCCAGGATGTCAATGTGATCCAGTCACCCAAGCTTTTGTGGGGAGAGGGCCTGTTCCTGCGCCCCCAGCACTTCCAGCGGCAGGATGCCTACCATGAGTGGCGACTGAGCCAGACGGCACGTGCGCTGCACCCCTATGGCTGGGGGGTCCGGCATGTGCGCATCGACGGTGAGGCGCTCGCCTCGGGTGTGCTGCGTGTGCTGGAGTTGCAGGTGGTCTTCCCCGATGGCGAGCTGTACAACGCGCCCACGGAAGACGACCTGCCCGATGCGATCTCGCTGAGCGGGCTGCCGCCCGAGCTTGTCGAGATGCAGTTTCACCTCGCGCTCGCTCGCACGCGCGCGGTCGGTGGCAACCATGCACCGTCGGCGGCCGAGGCCGACACGGGCGTGCGCTTCTACCGCGACAAGGAGCCCGCCGCCGACTGGTTCACGCAGGCGGTCGACTGCGAGATCCTGGTGCTGCGCAAGTCGGCGCGCCTGATCGACGACCGGCAGCCGCGCGACCACCTCGTGAGCCTGCCGGTGCTGCGGGTGCGGCGCACGCCCACCGGAGGCTTCGAGCTGGACCCCTGGTACTGCGCGCCGAGCCTGTCCATCGATGCCGCACCGACCCTGGTGCTGCAGCTGCGCCGGCTGATGGACGTGCTGCAGGCCAAGGTCGATGCGCTCTACGGCTTCCATCGCGAACCGTCGCAGAGTGTCATCGAATTCCGCTCGGGGGACGTCGCATCGTTCTGGCTGCTGCATACCGCCAGCCAGGCCTTTGCCAGCCTGTCGCACCTGCTGCGCAACCCAGGGCTGCATCCTGAGCGACTGTTCCAGGACCTGCTCGGGCTGGCCGGCGCGCTGATGACCTTCTCGCGCACCTGGTCGCTGGCCGACTTGCCGACCTACGACCACGAGCGCCCCTCCGAGGGGTTCCTGAAGCTGGACGAGATCGTGCGCGAGCTGCTCGAGACGGTGATCTCCACGCGCTACTTCTCGATCGCGCTCAACGAGGTCAAGCCCTCGTTCCACCACGGCCGGATCGAATCAGAGCGCATCACGGCGACCTCGCTGCTGTATCTGGCGGTGTCGGCCTCGATGCCGCCGTCGGATCTGGTCGAGATCGTGCCGATGCGCTTCAAGGTGGGCGCGCCAGACGACGTGGACAACATGGTGCTGTCGGCGATGCCCGGGGTCAAACTGGTCCATGCGCCTCAGGTGCCCGCCGCCATCCCGGTGCGGCCCGGGGCCTACTACTTCGCAGTGGAGGGGCGCGGGCCGCTCTATGAGCGGATGCTGCAGTCGCAGACGGCCTGCATCTACGTGCCCAACGGCATTGCCGATCTCAAGCTGGACCTGGTGGCGGTGAACTCATGACCACGGTACCTTCGCTTCTGGCGCAACTGCCCGGCCAGGCCGCGGGCAGCGCTGCCAACGATGTTGCCGCGTCGCAAGCGGGCCCGGGTGCGGCAGCCGGCTGGCCGGCTGCGGCACCGCCCAGCGAGGCGAGCAGCCTGCTGGACCTGCTGTATGACGGGTTCTACATGCTGTTCCTGGTGCGCAGCCGGCAATGGCCGGGGGATGCGACGACGTTCAAGCAGCGCATCCAGGAGTTCCTCGGTGAGGTTGATCGCGGCGCACAGCGCCTGAAGGCGCCCGCCGAGGACATCCACCTGAGCAAGTTCGCGTTCTGCGCCCTGGTCGACGAGGTGGTGCTGGCCTCGGTGCCTCCGCTGCGTGATGCCTGGGAGCAACGACCGCTGCAGCTTGAGTACTTTGGCGAACAGCTGGCGGGGGAGCGCTTCTTCGAGCGACTGGATGAGCTGCGCGCGCAAGGTGCTGCGCGGGTGCAGGTGCTCGAGGTGTTTCACATGTGCCTGCTGCTGGGTTTCCAGGGCCGCTACCGCTTCGAGGGCACCGAAAAGCTCGGCTACCTGACCGCGCGTGTGGGCGACGAGATCACCCACTTCCGAGGCACGCGCCCGGGCTTTGCGCCGCATGCGCAGGCACCGGACCGCTTCGTCCACCTGCTCAAGCAGGAGATTCCCGTGTGGGTTGTGGGGGCGGTCTTTCTGCTGGCGGGCGTGCTGGCCTTTGCCGGCCTGCGGTGGAGCCTGGTGAGTCACACCGAGCAGCGCCTGGCGGGCTATGAGCAGGTGGTGACGATGCCGCCGCCGGCGGCCCACATCACGATTTCGCTGCCATGACAGACCGCCTGCAGGCGCCTCAGCGCGAACGATTCGTCTCGGCGGCCTGGCGCGGCGCCGAAGCGTCCGCTCGCCCGACCGGTGCGCCTGTGCTGCGAGCCGGCCGATGGGTGTCGTCCATGTGGCCGATCAGCGCCGCGATCAGGTCGACGTCAGGATCATTGCGCGGTGCTGCGGGCGCGGTGGTCCCGCGCCGGGCCGACACGGCCGCCGGGCCGGAGGCGGGACGCTTGGCGGCGAGCCGGGTCGTGGCGTGGGGGCCTGGCTTGGCCTTCCCGCCGGCCTTGGCCTGCGCGCCGGGGGGAGTCTTGGCGGCCACCTTGGACTGCGCGCGGGTTGGTGACTTCCCCTGCTGGCGGGCCGGTGGCTTGCCCTGCGCCTGGGCCTTTGCCTTGACGGCTGCCTTGCCTTCTGCCTTGCCTTGTGAGCGCCCCCAGGGCCGGGCTGCGCCCAGCCCGCCCCCCGAGGGGGTCAAGGAAACTTGGGGCGGCCCGGCATTTCCTTGTGTGGCGCGTTGTGTCGTGGCAGGCACCGGTTCAGACCGTGCGAGCGCCAGCACCGGGTCGGGTGAGGTCTCGATGCGTGCCGTTTCTCTTTCCGAGAGCGCCCCGCGCTGCTCGGACACCGACACGCTGCCTGGCTGGGTGCTGGCGGGCGGCAGGCCGGCCAGCGCCTGCCAGGGGTCGGTCGCCGGCCGGTCGATCAGCAGCGGGGCAGGGTCTGTCACCAGCGCCGGCAGGCTGGCGCTCGACGATCGTGGCGCGTTGGCCATGACCCCGGCGACCGTGTCCTGCACCGTCAGCCGTTCGATGGTGGCGGCGCCTGCGGGCTGGCGGTCGAGCAGGTCGGTGCTCCGGGCCACCAGCACCACCGCAACGGCACCGACCACCATCACACCGGTGGCCCAGGCGAGGCGTGCCTTGCGGCGCGGTTCGGTGCGCCGCGACAGCAACGCATGCCACTGTGCCTGCCCGCCCGCGGGCAGGTTCGCCAGCATGCGCAGCCGGGGGTCGTCGCGTTCGTTCGTGTCACTGTCCAGCAGGCTGGGCATCGCCGCGCCCGCTGGGGGCTCGTGGGTGTCGTGATGGCGGGGTGGTACGGTCATGAGTCCCTCGGCGGCGTGCCGACCCGATCGGCGGGTCCTGGTGCGGCGCATTCTAGGCCGGCACCGGCATGCACGGTGCAAGCGGAGGGGTGGCCATGCTGTATCTGATGGTTGCGCTGTATTTCGTGGCGGCCGTGATGGCGATTGCCGTGGTCCTGTTCGACGGGCCGCGCAGCTGGCTGTCGCGCGGTACCCGGGCGGCATCCGGATCGCTCGTCAGTGGCGCCAGGCTGGCCCAGGGCGGTGTGGGTCGAGGCATGGGGCGTGCGGCCCGGTGCCTGCGCGCGGCAGGCCGCTGGCTGCACGACATGTTTGTCGCACGGTGGGCCATCGGCTGGGGCGCGCTGGCTGTGTTGCTGCTTCCCGCGTTGCTGGTGTCGCTGCTGCAGGCACCGCGGCAACTGGGCGGCTTTGACCACGATGATGCCGGCGCGCGCGATGCGTTGGTGGCGCAGTTGCTTCATGGCGAACAACTCGTGGCGCCGGCACCCCTGCCGCCCGAGGTGTTCGTGACGGCCGAGGTGGAGCTGCAGCGCCCGATGCTGGCATCGGCCGATCGACGCTGGGACCTGCTCGATCCCGAGTTCAGGCAACGGCTGCTGGTGGCCTACCGGCTGATGCGCGAGCGGCATGGCTACGAGATGGTGCTGATCGAGGGCTACCGCAGTCCGCAGCGCCAGGCCGCCCTGCAGGCCGCCGGTCCGCACGTGACCAACGCCGCGCCGTGGCAGAGCTACCACCAGTACGGCCTGGCTGCGGACAGCGCCTTCCTGCGTGACAACAAGCTGGTGATCTCCGAACGCGATCCGTGGGCCATGCAGGGCTACCGGTTGTTCGGCGAGGTTGCCGAGTCCGTCGGCCTGACCTGGGGTGGCCGATGGAAGCTCATGGACTTCGGGCATGTGGAATGGCGCAAGCCAGGACTGGTTCGCCGGCCCCCGCCGGACGAGCAAGCGCTGCCCACCCCATCTGCCCAATGAATTGAACTGACATGCAACGACTTCGCTATTGGCTGCTCGACCGGCGTACCTGGACCCTGCTGGGTTTCCTGGCCCTGGTCATGTTCCTGTTCGTGGGCGTCGACCAGTTGCTCATCGCGGCTGGCTGGGCCGTGGCGATCCTGGTGGTGGTGCTGGGTGTCTGGCTTGCCACGTGGATCGTGCGCAGGGTCCGTGCACAGCGGCAGTCCGCACAGCTTGAGGGGACCATCGCTTCACAAGCAGCGGGCTCGCCGCAGGCTGCCGGGGACGATGCGCGCCAGGCCCAGGTGCAGGCCCTGCAGAAGCGCCTGCGCGATGCAATCGCCACGCTGAAGTCGTCGCAACTGGGTGAAAGCTCAGGTGCAGCGGCCCTGTACGAGCTGCCCTGGTACATGGTGATCGGCAACCCCGCCGCAGGCAAGAGTTCGGCCATCGCGCGCTCCGGGCTGCGCTTTCCGCTGGCTGACGGTGGTGCGGTGGCGGCCCAGGGCATTGCCGGCACGCGCAACTGCGACTGGTTCTTCACGACGGAAGGCATCCTGCTCGACACCGCCGGGCGCTACGCCGTGCATGAGGAGGATCGCAAGGAGTGGCTCGACTTCCTCGGGCTGCTGAAGCGGCACCGCCCGCTGGCCCCGATCAACGGCATCATCGTCACGGTCAGCGTGGCTGAACTGATGGGCCAGCGCCCCGAGTTCGCGATCGACCTGGCGCGCCAGCTGCGTCAGCGGGTGCAGGAGCTGACCGAACGCCTGGAGGTGTTTGCGCCGGTCTACCTGATGTTCACCAAGGCCGATCTGATCGCCGGATTCGTCGAGTACTTCGAAGACCGTGATCCGGCCGAGCGTGAGCGGATCTGGGGCGCCACGCTGAGCTACGACGCGCAGGGCAAGCTCGATGCGATGGAGGCGTTCGATCGCGAGTTCGACCTGCTGCACGAAGGCCTGAAGGCCAGCGCGATCGCCCGCATGACGCTGCACCGCGGGCAGGCCATGCAGCCGGGGGTGCTGAGCTTCCCGCTGGAGTTCCAGGCCCTCAAGACACCGCTGCGCACCTTCGTGGCCACGTTGTTCGAGCGCAATCCCTACCAGTTCCAGCCAGTGTTCCGGGGGTTCTACTTCACCAGCTCGGTCCAGCAGGGGCAGGCCAGCAGCCGCTCGGACGAGCGCGTGGCGCGCCGCTTCGCGCTGTCGCAGGGCGGGCGCCGGGACCTGGCCGAGGTGCATTCGAGCAGCGGCTTTTTCCTGAAGGAGCTGTTCTCGAAGGTGATCTTCGCGGACCGCCAGCTCGTGCGCCAGTACAGCAGCCGCGCCAAGATCCGGCTGCGCATGGCCACGTTTGCCGCCTGCGTGGCCCTGCTGGGCCTGATGCTGGGGGGCTGGACCTGGTCCTACCTGGGCAACCGGCAATTGGTGATCAACACGCAGGCCGACATCGACCAGGCGGTGAAGCTGCAGTCCTCGCGCATCGATCTGCAGTCGCGCCTGGAGGCGCTGTCGCTGCTGCAGGACCGCCTGGCGCAGTTGCAGGCCTATCGGGAAGACCGGCCCTGGGCGATCCGGCTGGGCCTGTACCAGGGCGACCTGATCGAGGACAAGCTCAAGCAGCTCTACTTCGACGGCGTGCGCGAGGTGATGCTCCGCCCGGTGGCCTCGGCCATCGAGGCGCACCTGGGCCAGGTGAACGTGCACGCCGCACGTCTCAAGCCCCTGGAGCGCACCGAAGGTCTGCTCAGTGCGCCTGGCGCGGTGTCACCGACCGCCACCGGCGAGCCCCGGGCCATCAGCCACTACAGCGCGGCCCAGACCGACGATGTGACCGATGCCTACAACGCACTCAAGACTTACGTGATGCTGGCCGATCGCAGCCGAGCCGATCCGGCCCACCTGAGCGATCAGATCACGCGTTTCTGGCGTGGCTGGCTGGAGGTGAACCGCGGCACGATGCCGCGCGATGAACTCCTGCGCAGCGCCGAGCGGCTGATCGCTTTCACGATTGCCCAGGCGCGTGACGAACGCTTCCCCGAAGTGGCCAACGACCTGGCCCTGCTGGACCAGACCCGCGAGAACCTGCGCCGGGTGATCACCGGCATGCCGGCCCGCGAGCGGGTCTATGCCGAGATCCGTGCCCGTGCATCGACCCGCTTCCCGCCGGTGAGCGTGGCCGCCATGGTGCGCGAGCAGGATCGTGCGGCCATCGCCGGCAGCCATGCCATCTCGGGGGCCTTCAGCCGGGCCGCCTGGGAAGGCTATGTCCAGGATGCGATCCGCCATGCGGCCAACAACGAGCTGCAGACGGACGACTGGGTGCTGCGCACCTCCGCGCGCGACGACCTGACGCTCGAGGGCAGCCCGGAGCAGATCGAAAAGGCCCTGGTCGAGCAGTACAAGCGTGAATACGTGCGGGAGTGGCAGCGTTTCGTCCAGGGCATCACGATCCCGGACTTTGCCGACTTTGATGCGGCCGTGACCCAGATGAACCGCCTGGGCGACACCCAGGATTCACCGATCGCGCTGGTGCTGCGCCGCCTGCACGACGAGACCTCCTGGGACAACCCGGGCCCGGTGAATGAAGGGATCTCGCGCTACACGCGCGGTGCGGTGGAATGGTTCAAGCAGGCGGTGCTGCGCCAGTCGCCGGCACCGATCAATGTGAACGTCAATGCACCGGCCGGGCTGGGGGAGATCCCGCTCGGGCCGATCGGGCGCGAGTTCCAGGGCCTGACGCGCATCATGATCAGCCGTGACGGTTCAGCCAGCCTGATCGATGCCTACCTGGCGTCCTTGTCCAAGGTGCGCACGCGCCTGAACCAGATGAAGAACCAGGGCGACACCGGGCACCTCAGCCGGCAGCTCATGCAGCAGACCCTCGAAGGGTCGGGTTCGGAACTGGCTGATGCGCAGCGGCTGGTGGACGAGCAGATGCTCAGTGGGCTGGGCGATTCGCTCAAATCGACGCTGCGCCCGCTGCTGGTGCGTCCGCTGATCCAGTCGTTTGCCGTGCTGGTGCCGTCCACCGAACGGGAACTCAACCGCGTCTGGCAGGCACAGGTGGTCGACCCCTTCGACAGCACGCTGATGCCGAAGTACCCGTTCTCCGGCCAGGCCCGCATCGAGGCCACGCCGGCCGAGATCGCCAAGGTGTTCGGCGCCCAGGGGGCGATCGCGAAGTACTCTGAACAGACGCTGGGGCCGCTGGTCGTGCGCCGTGGCGACACGATCACGCCGCGCACCTGGGCGGACATCGGCGTGCGGCTGACGCCCGAGTTCAGTGCCAACTTTGCGGCCTGGGTGGCCCAGGCAGGGGAGGGCGGCGATGGCGCCGGCGCAGCGGGGGTGCCGCAGAGCGTGTTCCAGATCCTGCCGCAACCTGCGCCGGGTCTGACCGAGTACACCATCGAGATCGATGGTCAGGTACTGCGCTATCGCAACGGAGCCTCCAGCTGGACCAACTTCGTGTGGCCGGGGCCGCAGGGTGTGCCGGGTGCGCGGGTCTCGGGCCTCGCCTTCGATGGCAAGGCGATCGAATACTTCAACGAGCCGGGGCATTTCGGGTTCGAGAAGTTGTTGAGCTCGGCGCAGCGCCGCAAGCTCGACGGCGGGGTGTTCGAGCTGCGCTGGCCGCATGGCTCGGGCACCAGCGTGAGCGTGCATCTGCGCATCGTCAGCAACGCGGGTTCGGGTGCAGCGGCAGGCCGGCAGGCCGGCCTGCGGGGGCTGCGCCTGCCGCGCGCGATCGCCGGGCTTGCGCCGAGTGAGCCGGCCATGGCGGGCCTGCAGCCCACTGCCGTCGAGCGCGCCCAGGGAGCCACGCCATGACGGCCGCTCTGATGCCGCTGGCCTACTTCGGCAAGGTGCCATCGCGTGGCGATTTCATTCGCAGCAGCCATTCGGCCGACCTGGTCGGCACCCTGGATCGCTGGATCACCCAGGCCATGGAACAACTGTCCGGTGACCCGCGCTGGAAGCTCGTCTACGACACGGCCACGCCGGTGGACTTCGCTTTTGTCGGGCCGCGCAGCGGCGCCGCGATCGCGGGGCAACTGCAACCCAGTCGCGACAGCTCGGACCGGCGGTTCCCCTTTGTCACGGCCGGCAGTGTCGATGTGACGGCCGCGCCGCATTTCGCTGCGCGCAGCCCGATGGCCTTTGCCCGGGTGTGGTCCCGGCTGCAGGCGGTGGGCGCGCGCTGCATCGCCACCAACGATGTGGCGTCGCTGCAGGGCGAGCTGGCGGGCATGCAGCTCGATGTGGCCTGCGATGCCGGTGCCTATGAAGCGCCATGGCGCGACTACCTCGAGATCGCGACGATGGCGCAGCTCGATGAGCAGATCGCCCGCGCCGGCCATCAAGCCTCGGTGCGCCAGATGCTGCTGGGCCTCGGGCTGTTGCTCGAGCCGGTGCGCTCGCAACCGTCCCAGCCGATCGGCAAGGGACTGCTGCTGCCGATGGTGCCGGATCGCCTGCAGGGTGCACTGCTGTCCGCCCTGTGGCTTCAGATCGTGCTGTCGTTCATCGAGACCACCGATGCCGAGATCGGCCTGTTGCTGCCGCAGAGCGACCCGGCCCACTTGCTGCTGTGCTTCAACAGTGCGTGTGCGCGCGGGCTGGCGGCGGCGCTGGACCGGCGCGCCGTGCCGGATCACTTCGTCGACCTGCGCGAGTCGCAGTGGGTCGAAGACTGCGTGCGCGATCAATCGCGGCTGCAGCTGCTGTCCGACCACCTGCGCGACCCGCAGCTGAGTCTGCGGCGAGCCCTCGAGACCTTCAATGAAACCTTCAACCATGCTGCTGGCCATTCGCTCCACAAGGGACCTGTCCATGCTCGCCATCCGTGAAGTTCACCCCCGGGTGCGGTGGGGGCGACGCTTGCAGACCGGGGTGCTGGTCGCCGCACTGTGCGCCGGTGCTGCCATGTCGCCGGCCCTTGCGCAGACGGCCACGGTGATCGACGGCCAGGCCCAGGAGGCGCAGGCCGCGCGTCAGGTGGTGGTCACCGGCAAGGTGCCGGACGAGGCGACCCGCGCGGTCATCCTCGCTCGCCTGCGCCAGCTCTACGGCGCCGATGCCGTGGTCGACCAGATCCAGGTCACGCAGGTGGTGGCCCCGCCCAACTGGTCGGCCCACGTCGAGCAGTTGATCGGGCCCAACCTGAAACAGGTGCAGCGCGGTCAGCTCAGCGTGCAGGGCAACAACGTCGAGTTCAAGGGCGAGGTGGGCAGCGAGGCGATACGCCAGCAGGTCGCCAGTGTGGCGGCACAGGGCCTCAACGCAACCTATGTCGTCAGGAACAGCCTGCGTGTGGCGGCCCGCGAGCAGGACACGATCGATGCGGTGCTGGCCAACCGGATCGTGGAGTTCGAGCCCGGCAGCTCGACGCTCACTGCGTCCGGGGTGGCGATCATCGACGAGCTCGCACGTGCGCTGGCCGGCCTGGGCACGCGCAAGGTCGAGGTGATCGGGCACACCGATGCGATCGGTGCACGCGACATGAACATTGCGCTGTCGCGTGCCCGTGCCGACGCGGTGAAGGCCCAGCTGGAGCGGCGGGGCATTGCGGCGGATCGTGTCACGACGTCGGGTGAAGGCCCCGATCGACCGGTGGCGAGCAACAGCACGGCCGACGGTCGGGCGCGCAACCGCCGCATCGAGTTCCGCGTCAGCGAGTGATGCGGCCGTGCAGCCATCGGGCTGCGCGGTGCCCCCCACCGTGGCAGGTCATCGGTGGGTCTGCAGGGTTCACTCCGGGTTGCGCATGATGCCGAGCATCTCGTCGACATGGCTCAGGCTGCCGGAGTCCTTGACGACCAGGCGCAGCCATTCGTGCAGCGGCATGCTGCCCCAGCGCACCGCCTTGTCGGCCAGATAGGCCACGGGGCTGTGAGGTTCGGCCACACGGAAGTAGTCCGCCACCTCGCGCAGTTGTTGCAGCGCCTGTGAGCGGCTTCGGATCGGCCCGCCGTGGGTCGTGGGGGCCGGCGAGGCCGCGCCCGCGGCATGCGGTGGTGGCGTGAACTCCTGGCCTGTGCCGGCGAACTCTGCTGGCGCGTAACCTGCGGCGCCGGCGTGTGCGCCCGCCGAAGCGCCGTGCTGGGCGGGGTCGGGTGGCACGATGGCACCGACCTCCTGGGCCCAGCGGCGGATCTCGGCGCGGGCCGAGGCGAGCGCCTCGCGTGCCGTGCTGAACGACGGCGCCTCATCACGCCAGCGCGCCCCGGCGATGAACTCCAGTTGCTCGAGTGCGGAACAACAGGCGTCGATGCCCTCGACCGTGCTGCGCAGATGGGCGGTGGGTGACTCGCGAAGGCTCGTCAGCCATTGGTCCATGGTGGCGCGGTGCGCCTGGTCGTAGCTGCCGGAGTCGACTTCGGCCTGCTTCTGGTTGCGCGCCTGTTCCAGATCGGCAAGCGACAGTCGCGCCTGGCGGCCCCGGGTGACCGGCACCGAGCGCACCAGCAGGCCGATCCGGCTCAGCATCCAGTTGAGGTTGCCGGTGCGCTCCTCGATGTCGGCGCCGTCCGGGCGGGGGTAGAGCTCATCCCAGTAGCGGTCGCTCAGCCGGCCCAGCAGGTCCAGGCCATGGGCCAGGCCCTGGAAGCCATGGGTGTGGGTCAGCGCTTCCGTCAGCCAGGCGACCAGTCGCAGGTCCTTGGTGCGTTGCGACAGCAGGTGCTGGGTTCGTTCGGACACGCCAGGCCAGTCGGCCACCTTGAGCGCGGTGACCCAGGCGCCCTGGTCGAGGTGAGGATCGTCTTCACGCCGCAGCTCGGCGATTTCGTCGAACTCGGGCGAGAAGGACAGGTCATCGCCGCAGGGCGCGTCGTCGCGGATGGGGTTCAGCAGGTGGTCCAGCATGACGGAAGGGGACGTGAGTGAGGTGATCAAGGCGGTGGGGCAAGGTGAGGCAGGGGCATTCGCAGTTCAGCGAGTCGGCGGCCGACCGGCGGCACGCGGCTGGCGGTGGGCCCTTGGGTTCAGGCGCGCCCCTCCCGACGGTGTGCCTTGCGGCGTGAACGGGGGCGTGGTGGCTCGTCAGTGCGTGGCGATGAGCCGGCCAACGGTCCGGCGGGCGACGATGAGCGGGTCAACGGCCCTCCGGGCGGCTGCGCCGGCCGGCGTGCCAGCCAGCGGGCCAGAGGGAGCGAGGCACGCGCCTGTTGCAGCTCGGGCTGCCAGGGGCAGGCCCAGATCGTGCCGCTGCGGTGCTGCTGGAGGGTGAGCCACAGCGCCTTGCCCAGCAGGGTGCCCAGCTGACCCATCGCGAGCCAGCCGACGGCACAGGACATCAGGACGGCGATCGGCAGGGCCAGCTCGGTGCGGCTTGCCCCCCCGGCCTCCCACAGCAGCGGCAGGTTGGCCACTGCCACCACCATGGGGCCGAAGGCGTGCCAGTGGCCGCCGGGGGGCGTGGCCGCATAGGCCGATGGATGCAGCGTGCGGGTCGGCAGGTCCACCCACTGGTCGACGGCCGGCGGCGGCTGCGTGCTCATGCGTGTGATGGTGCGCAGGCTGCCCCAGGTCAGGCACACAGCCATGGCGACCAGGGAAGCCGGAGCGCCCCAGGCCAGCAGCGCCGGCGACACCGCCGCCGTGGCCGCCACCGACCACACGGCCACCACCAGCGCGCCGAGCCAGACCGTGGCGATGGACGCGGCGCCCAGCAGGTGGGCACACGCGAAGCGCGACCGATAGGCCACGTACAGACCCAGCGCGGCGCCCCCCACGCCGAGGCCCGCCGCCAGCGGGACGAATCCGCTCCAGCCGGTCAGGCCGACCAGCAGGAAGGCCAGCACGAGACCATTGGCAGCGCCCAGCAGCCAAAGCCAGGCCAGACGCTGCGCATGGATGAGGCCAGGCATGCGCTCAGTCGGCAACGGCGCGCTGCGCCTGCCGGGCGGCCCAGTCGGCTCCGCCGTAGGTGTTCCAGGCCACCTGCACCGCCAGCCCCGCCAGCAGGCCGATCACGATGACCGGCGCACCGACGACGCCGATCGCGGCCAGGCCCGCGCCTGCAACCACCGAGGCTCCCAGCCCCAGTGCATTGCCGCTCTGGCTCTTGGCCGAGGCAACGATGAATTTGTCGGAATCGAACCGCTTGAGGCGGCGAACACCGTGCGCGTCGGTCTCGTATTCGAGGCTGTTCATCATGTCGATTGCCGCGGAGGGTGCAAAGGTGAGCACACCGACGCCCACCTTGCCGGTGGCCCAGCCGAAGCGGTTCTGCCAGTGTGTCTCGGCCGCGATGTTGGCCGCCATGCGCGCTTGTGTGGTGCCCTGCGGCGCCCAGCGGGTCGAGGCCCGGGTGCCCGCGCGGTTGCTGCGCCAGCCGCCGGCGCCGGCGGCCTGGCTGACGACCGTGATCGGCAGCTTCGTGACCCGCAGGCGCAGGCGCGGCCGACCGCGGCCCTGGGCGGCGTCGTACAGGGTCATGTGGGCATTGATGCGCACCTGGCGGACCTGCCGCGAGGTGATGCGCTGCGCCGCCTGCTGGAGCTGCCGTGTGGCCTCGGCCTGCACGCGCACATGCTCGGCGGCCTGGGCGGCACCCATCGCATTGCCAAGCACGTTGCCGGGGCCGATGGTGGCCGAGGCGATCTCGGAGCCCAGCCCCTGGCCACCCCAGTCGCCCAGCACGTAGTCGCGCATGGCTTGCGAGGCGCCACCGCCGTTCGCGCCCGCGCCGGGGGAGGCCACTGGCGCGGGCCACATCGACGGGCCGGTCGGGCCACCGAGGCGGCGCAGGACTTCATCGCCCAGCGGGCCGTCGAGGTCGTATTCGCCCGACAGGGTTTCGTAGGTGACGATCAGGCCATCGGCCCGGCAGAAGCCGCCTGCGATCGTGGTGGTGGGCTGGGCCGTGACCGGGCCATGGGACTGGAGCTGGCGTGCCAGTGCGTGAGCGTCTTTTTGGGCGGACCGTTGAGCGGTGGTGGTCATGGTGTTGCGCGGCTCGGGCCGCGCGAGAGTCAGGCATGGGGCAGCCGACACTCTAGAAAGAAGCAGCGCCCGAGTCGCCCCCTCGTTTCGGGTGCCTCAAGAAACAACCGAAACCGAGTGAAACATCGCTGGTGCGAAGCGCCCCAGGCGTGTTGCGCGCTTGGCCCGGCTTGGCCCGACGTGGCGGGATTCGCCCCCAACGCCCACCCGACTCACGCCGCGGGTTGTGCGCCTGCGACCAGGCGGTCCAGCAAGCCATTGAACACCTCGGGCTGCTCCAGTTGCGGCGTGTGGCCGCAGTCCGCCAGTTCGACCAGCCGCGATCCCGGCGTGAGGGCGTGTGCCAGCCGCGAGTGGCGGGCAGGCAGCACCACATCGTGTTCACCATGCACGAACAGCGTGGGCACACGCAGGGCGCGCAGGATGTCGTGCGAGTGCTGCCACAGCTCGCGCCGCTGGCCACGCACGGTGCTGAGGCGGCGCAGCAGGGCCAGGAAATGCCGGCCGCTCCCCGGGCGATGGACGTTGCGTTCGATCGCTGCGCGCACCACCGGCGTGATCGCGTCGGCCCGTCGCACGATGGCCTTGATCTGCTGGGCCACGGCGATCGGTCCGGGTCGATTCATCAGCTCGCCCACGCCTGGAAGGGTCATCAGCCTGAAGGCGCCCAAGACCTCCGGCCCGAGGGTGGCCGCGTTGGCCAGCAGCACCGAGCCGACACGGCCCGGCTGCTGCGCCACCATGCGCAGGGACATGGCAGCGCCCAGCGAGTTGCCCACCAGGTGAACCCGCTGTGCGCCAAGCGCATCCAGCAGTTGCCAGGCCACCTGCGCCTGTCCTTCGAGTGTCATGGCGCTGCTGCACTCGTCTGCGAGGCCATGCCCGGGAAGATCCCATGCGATGAGACGAAATGACGCGGCGAGCGTTTCGAACTGCCGATGCCAGAACTCGAGCGACTCGCCGATGCCATGCGTCAGGAGCACGGCCGGCCCGCTGCCCCCGCTGTCCCAGTAGCGCAGGCGCGCGCCGGCCACCGATACGAAGTGGTCGTTCATGGCTGCTCAGATGTAGGTGGATGCGAGGCCGCCGTCGACCGGCAGGTTCACGCCGCTGACCCAGCGTGCAGCGTCGCTGCACAGGAAGGCGATGACGGGTGCCACTTCGTCGCTGAAGGCAGGCCGCTTCATGCGGTGGGCGTCCTTCTCGACCCGCTCGTTGCCGAGCATCTGCACGAAGTCACCGAGGATGGGGGTGAACACCGGGCCGGGAGCGACGCAGTTCATGCGCACGTCGTGCTCCATGAACAGGGTCTGCGACTGCGTGTGCGTCCACACGATCAGTGCCTCCTTGAAGTACTGGTAGCAGGTCGCCTGTGGCACGGGATGGGCGTCGAGCCAGGCGCGTCCCGCGTCGAATGAGGCGGTCTGCGCCAGCGCGCGGTGCTGCTCCAGTCGGGCGGGCCATTCGGCACCCAGGATGGACGAGATGTTCACCACGCTGCCCCCGCCCATGCGGCCCAGCAGCCCCAGGGTCAGATGGCGCAGGCCCAGGTAGTTGACCCGGGCCACGAGGTCGACCGGGGCCGTGCCCGGCACGCCGGCGATGTTGCACAGGGCGTCGATGCGCTGCGGCAGGCGGGCGATGGCCGCGTCGATCGCTGCGGGTTCGGACAGGTCGGCCTTGACGAACCCGTCCAGCGTGAGGAACGGGTCGTTGCGGTCCACACCGATCACGTGGGCGCCTTGCAGGCGCAGCAGCTTGGCGGTGTCGCTGCCGATGCCCGAGCTGACGCCGGTGATGACGATGGTCTTGCCTTGAACAGTCATGGTTGGTTCTCCGTGGACGAGGGTGAGTGGGTTGGAGGGATCGGAAGGCCCAGGCCTGTGCGAGTGGCGGACCGGCGCGCGAGCCAGTCGCTCCAGACGCCGGCCAGGCCGCGCGGGAGCCACAACGCACAGGCCGCGCTGACGGCACCGAGGCCGGCGAGGTACCACACGCCCAGGTGGCCCAGGCCTTCCTGCAGCACGAACAGCAGCACGGCACCGAGCAGCGGGCCCCAGGGGCTGCGCAGGCCACCGACGACCGCCATGAACAGCATCAGCACCGACCACTGCACACCGAAGTTGGTGCGTGGCAGAAAGGTGATCGCTGACGCCAGCCAGGCCGAACCGGCCAGTGCGGCGCCCAGCGAGGCCAGCACGTACACGCGCCGACGTGTGCGCATGACCTGAACGCCGAGCGACGCGGCGGCCTCGGCGTCCTCGCCGATCGCGCGGGTGGCGGTGCCCACGGCCGTGCCCATCAGCCAGGTCATGAGCCCCAGCATGAACGCCAGCGAGGCCAGGGCCAGCCAGAAGGCGAGGTTGCGCCGCAGCTCCGGATCGACCGCATTGAGCGCCAGCAGGGAGGTGCCGGTTTCTCCCTGCACCAGCGGGTCCAGCATCACGAGGATGCGGATGATCTCGGCCACCACCCAGGTGGCGATGGCGAATTCGCCATCCTTGAGCCTCAGCACCAAAAACGACAGCCCCCAGGCCACCGCCGCGGCCCCGGCTGCGCCGGCCAGCAAGGCCGGGTAGGCGGACCCGTCGGCGTCCACCAGGCGAAGGGCAAAGTAGGCACCCAGCCCGAAGTACGCCTGCTGACCCACCGACACCAGGCCGGCCTGGCCGGCCAGCAGCCCCCAGGTCGATGCGATCAGCATCAGGATGAACAGGCTGGTCAGCTTGTCGACGGCATTGGCGCCGAGCAGCAGTGGCAGGCCGGCCAGTGCGATCGAGACGGCCACGATCCCGGTGATGTGCCGTGTCATGGCTTCACCTCGCGAGGGGCTGCCGTGGAAGGCGCGACGGCCGAGGTGCGCAACCCGGGCCAGGGCGACAACCCCAGGCCATGGCGATGCTGGCGCCACAGCCGTGTGCCAAGCACGGCCAGGAACAGCAGATGCCCCCCGAGCTGGAAGCCCAGCGGCGAGACCAGCGCGCCCAGGCTTTGCGCCAGGCCCAGCAGGATGCCGCCGAGCAGGGTGCCCCAGAGCGAACCGATGCCGCCGATGACCACCGCCTCGAAGGCCAGGATCAGCAGCAGCGGCCCGCCATAGGGCTCGACGGTGGCGCGTGAGGCGAGCATCACGCCGGCCAGTGCGGCCAGCGCGACCGAGAGGGCCGCGGCGGCGCAGTGCACGCGTGCCGCGTCGACGCCGCACAGGGCGGCGGCCTCCGGGTCCGACGCGGCGGCGCGGATCGCGCGGCCCAGCCGCGTGCGGGCCAGCAGCAACTGCAAGCCGGCCAGCGTGAGCACGCCCAGCAACAGCGTGAACACCGGCAACTGGCCCACCACCACATCGCCATGGGGGTTCCAGCTCGCCCAGGACAGCTCACCCAGCGCATCCCCAAGCGACCGGGCCTCGGAGCCGAAGGCGCCATACAACCCGTTCTGGATCAGCGTGCCCAGGCCCAGCGTGACCAGCAGCGGCAGCAGCACCCCCGAGCGCAGCGTACGGGCGAGCACCCAGCGTTGCAGCCACAGGCCCAGCAGGCCCATGACAGGCAGCGCCACCAGGACGGCCAGCCAGGGCGACCAGCCCAGACCCACCAGCCACAGCACGGCAAAGGCGCCGGCCATGGCCAGGTCGCCGTGCGCGAGGTTGATGATGCGCATGACGCCGAACATCAGCGACAGCCCCGCTGCCAGCACGGCGTAGTAGCCCCCCAGCAGGGTGCCCTGGATCAAGGCTTCGATCATGTGGCGTGCTCCACACCAAAGTAGGCGTCGGTGACGGTCTGTCGGTCCAGGGTGCCGGTGGCGGCGGCCAGCACGATGCGACCCTGGCGCAGGCACAGCAGGCGGTCGGCAAAGCCCATCGCGCGCGACAGGTCCTGCTCGACCAGCAGCAGCGTCGTGCCGGCGCTGCGGCGCAGCTCGTCGAGATGGCGATAGACCTCGTCCACCGCTCGGGGCGACAGGCCGAGCGACACCTCGTCGATCAGCAGCACGCACGGGTTGGACATCAGTGCCCGGGCAATCGCGGCCGCCTGCCGCTGCCCGCCGGACAGCGCGCCGGCGGGCCGATCGAGCAGCGGCTGCAGCGCCGGCAGGGCGTGCAGCACACGTTCCATCGTCCAGCCACCGTCGCCGGGCAACGGCCGGCGGTGCTCGTGGGCGATCAGCAGGTTCTCGCGCACGGTCATGTCGGCAAACAGGCGGCGTCCCTCGGGGACCAGCGCGAGCCCCAGTGCGACCCGTCGATGCGCAGCCAGTGCGGTCACGTCCGCGCCGTTCAGGTACACGCTCCCCTGATGGGCCGGATGGACACCAGCCAGGGTGCGCAGCAGGGTGGTCTTGCCCGCGCCGTTGGCCCCCACCAGGGCCACGACCTCGCCGACATGCAGCGAGAGGGACACCCCGCGCACGGCCGGCAGCGGGCCGTGGCGGGCGCCGAGGTCGCATGCCTCCAGCAGTGCGGCGGGCGAGGCTGCGCCCGTCATGCCGGCACCCCGCCCAGGTAAGCCTCGACCACGCGGGCGTCGCGCATGACCGCCCGCGGCTCGCCCTGCGCAAGCACCCGGCCGGCATCCATGCAGATCAGCCGGGTGACCACCTTGAGCAGGGCATGCAGCACATGCTCGATCCAGACCACGGTGAGGCCTTCGTCGCGCAGTGCGCGCACCAGTTCGACCAGCCCCTGCAGTTCGGCCTCGGACAGGCCGCCGCCGATCTCGTCGAGCAGCAGCACGCGTGGCCGTGTGGCCAGCGCGCGTGCAAG
>CBFGPV010000047.1:0-26974 GCA_965650765.1 uncultured Burkholderiales bacterium | reverse complement strand
GCGGGCGGACCGCGGGTGCGGCAACGGCTTGGCGATGGTGCCCCGGACCGGACTCGAACCGGTACGCTGCCGTCAGGCAAGCGTCGGATTTTCTTACCCACCACGGTTTTCACCGCCACACGACTATGCGTGTGTTTGGGGTCTGGAGTGCGCCTTGGCCATGGCACCTTGCTTGAATCGCATGTGCCGGCAGGCCCCCGCCGTCCACTCTCTACACCTTCCCGGGATACGGGCTTGGCTCGGCGTTGCCTCGCAGGTTGAGGGCCATGCAGGGGGTTCGCCGAATTTGACGGGATTCACACCGGGTGTTTCCAGCCCGGGTGCTCAAATTTCAAGTCCGATGCGTCTACCGATTTCGCCACCGGGGCACGGTGGACAGTGTATGCGCAGAAGCGGGTTCAGATCGCGAGGTCGTCGAGCGTCTTGCCCGAGGCGAGCGCGGATTCAACCCATTTCGGCTGGCGGCCGCGCCCGGTCCAGGTTTCGCCGGTGGCGCTGTTGCGGTACTTTGGTGCCACCTTGCTGCCCTTGGCGCTACTGCCTTTTGCTGACGGCCGGGCAGACAGGTCGGCAATCGTGATGCCATATTGGGCCATCAGGCCGCGGATCTGAGCAATTGCGTCGGCAAGTTCCTGACGGCGGGCGTCCTCGATCTTTTTCTCGAGTTCGGCTTTCTGGGCGAGCAGTTCCTGATAGGTGGCCATCGGGTTTTCGTGTTGAGGGTTGCGAAAGGTGAATGCAGAACTGGCCGGATAATAGCCGGCCAGATTCAAACCGGCAACCCGCAAAAGTGTCAGGTCACTGCCGCGGTGCGCGTCTCCAGATATTGCCGGACACCACCCAGGAAATCCCGCAGCGACAACGGTTTGGTCCAGCAGGCATCAAATCCGGCATCCAGAGCGGCCTGTCGGTCTTCGTCAAGGGCCGCTGCAGTGACGGCCACGCAGGGCACGCGCGCCAACGCCGGCAATTCACGCAGCCGGCCCAGTACTTCGTAACCGGTGATATCCGGCAGATTGAGGTCGACCAATATCAGGTCGGGGGCACATTGGCTGGCCAGGACCACGCCGCCCAAACCGGTCAGCGCGGTTTCGAGTGTTACTCCCGGCAGCATGGCCAGATATTCCCTGACGAGCAGCGCATTGACGTCGTTGTCCTCGATGTAGAGCACACGGCCGCGGACTTCTCCCCCGGCTGGCGCCGGGCCAGCGTCCTTGCCCGGGCTGGCCGCTGCGGCGCCGGGTTCGGTAGCGCCAGCGAGCAGCACCGAAAACCGGCTGCCGATGCCGGCCTCGCTTTCGACCTCGAGGCGCCCGCCCATCAACTCGGTGAGCCGGCGGCTGATCACGAGACCGATGCCGGTGCCCTGCACGGTGCCACCCTCGCGGCCCAGGCGGTCGAAAGGCTGGAACAAGCGCTGGCGCTGGTCCGGGTTCATGCCCATGCCGGTGTCGGTCACGTCGATGCGCACCGTGCGCCCAGCCTCGCCCGGTGGTGCGGCGCTCGACGTGCTGGAGATCGTCACGCTGCCGCCGGGCTGGTTGTACTTGATCGCATTCGATGCGAGATTGAGCAGCACCTGCTTCAATCGGGTGGGATCAGCCCGGACATGCAGCTGCGGTGCCACGCCCGAGGCATCGAGCGTGATGCCCATGCGTTCGGCTTCGGTCGCCACCAGCGCACAGACGTCACGCACCATCGGCGCCAGGGCCACGTCCTGCGGCACCATGCGCAGGGCGCCTGCCTCGATGCTCGAGAGTTCGAGTACTTCGTTGATCAGGTTCAGCAGATGCCAGCCGGCGGACTCGATCTGCTCCACATGCTGGCGTTGCCCTTCCAGCAGCGGCTGCCGGATGTCGCTGCGCAGCACCTGCGCAAAACCCAGGATCGCATTGAGCGGCGTGCGCAGTTCGTGACTCATGCGCGACAGGAATTCCGACTTCGCCAGACTGGCGCGCTGGGCCGCCATGCGTTCACTGCGTTCGTGTTCGGCGATGCGCTGGCTGGTGACGTCCCAGGCCACACCCAGCACACGCTCGGCCTGTCCGGCCTCGTTGCGCTGCACGGCGCTGCGCACGGCAATCCAGCGGGTCGCCCCGTCACCGCAGGGCAGGGACCATTCGCTCTCGTGCAGGCCACTGGCACCCACCAGGTCGTGCAGGAAGGTGTCGAGCGATATCACCGGGCCGGCGCCGCTTTGTCCGGTGGCCCTTTGCCACAATCGGCGCGGGTCCTCTCCAGAGGCGAGGTCGGGCGCCTGGCCGAACAAGCGGAACATGCCCTCGTTCCAGATCAGGCTGTGGTCACGCGGGTCGTATTCCCACAGCCCCATGCCGGTGATCGAGGTTGCAAGCTGCAGGCGCTTGAGCAGGGCCTGCTGCTGCAGCGCGGCTTCTCGCTGAGGGGTCACGTCCATCGCGACGCCCACCAGCGCCGATGCACGGCCGCCGGCATCACGCAGCACGGTGCGCCGGGTCAGCAAATGCCGATGACCGCCGTCGGGCCGCAGAACGCGGTACTCCAGCTCGACGACACCCGGTTCACGCTCGGCCTGTTCGCGGGCGGCCTGCACGCGCGGAACATCGTCAGGGTGGATGTGCGCATAGACCTCGTCCAGGCGCGGCGGTGTCGAGCGTCCCTCGAACCCCCACAGCCGGTAGGCTTCGGCGCTCCAGTGGGCTGCATGGGTGCCCAGGTCGTAGTGGAACAGCCCCACACCGGTCACGCCGGTCATCAGTTCCAGCAGTTCGAGCAGCGTCTGCCGCTGGCGACGGGCTTCATGCTCTTTCGACAGATCGAGCATGACGCCGGTCACTCGCACCGGTTTGCCGTCGGCATCGGTGTGCAGCACACGCCGGGAAGCCACCGGGGCATACGTGCCGTCGCGCCGGCGCATGCGGAACTCCTGCGTCAGCGGGCCGGGCTGATCGACCACGCGCGCGGCCGCAGCACGAATGCGCTCGCGGTCGTCCGGGTGGATGAACTCGCGCGCTGCTTCGAGCGACATCGGGGGCATGGGGGCGGTATAGCCGAGCATCTCGCACATCGGCTGGTCCCAGAAAAGCTGGTCGCTTGCCAGTTCATGGCGCCAGGTGCCCATGCGACTCAGGGCCGAGGCCAGCGCCAGGTGCTGGGACAGCTCGTCGACTTGTGTGTGCACCGCCTCGGCCGCCGACGAGTCCAGTGCCAGGCCGCAGATCTTGAGGGCCCGGCCATCCTCGCCGCGGGTCACGTCCCACACCATGTGCACCGCCATGATGCGTCCGTCCGGGTGGACCAGCCGGTAGAACGACTCTCCAGGCTCGCAGGTGTCGATCGAGTGCTGCCACGCCTGGAGCGAATGCGCCCGGTCGGCCGGGTGGAGGCGGCGCATCACCTCGGCAAAACTGGGAGCGGGGCCGTCGGGTGGCAGACCAAACAGGCGGTACATGTGGAGGTTCCACTGTGCCTCGTCGGTCCGGACGTTGCGTTCGAAATACGCGAGGCGCCCGATCTGCAAGGCGTGCCGCACCAGACGGTCGACATCGCTGGGGTCGGGGAACGGGGCCGTCGGGGGATCCAGGTCGTGTCCGCTCGTGTGCATGACGGCCCGTACTGCAAGTGAAGTGGTTTGAGCTCCACGCTACCACGCGCGCAAGCCGCGCCGCAATGGCGGCTGCCCGGGAGCCGACAGTACGAGTACGCAAAAAAGCCCGCGCAGCTTGCAGGCTGCGCGGGCCGGGCGGGGCAGAAGCCTGGCCGGGGCTTACTTGTAGCCGACGCGGTCCAGCATCTGCTGCACGCGGGCCTGGTTGGCGCCCACCACCGAGATCGGGATCAACTCGACCTTGAACTCGCCCAGTGCGTCCAGGGCCGGGTTGGGGACCTTGACGCTCGGCACGGCAGGATACTCATTGTTGCCGTTGGCGAAGTAGACCTGGGCCTGATCGCTGGCGAGGTACTCCAGGAACTTCACGGCCGCATCGCGGTTCTTGGCGTTGCGGGCCATCGCGCCACCAGCGATGTTGACGTGGGTGCCCCAGCTTTGCTGGTTCGGGAAGATCACGCCGACCTTTTCCATCACGGCGCGGTCTTCCGGCTTGGTCGAGCGCATCAGGCGAGCCACGTAGTAGCTGTTGGAGATCGCCACGCCGCATTCGCCGCTGGCCACCGCCTTGATCTGGTCGGTGTCGCCGCCCTTCGGGTCACGCGCCATGTTGGCCACCACACCCTTGGCCCAGGCTTCGGCCTTCTCGGCGCCAAGGTGCTCCATCAGGGCACCGAAAAGCGACAGGTTGTAGGGGTGCGAGCCCGAGCGGGTGCACACCTTGCCCTTGTTTTTCGGATCGGCCAGTTCCTCATAGGTGTCGACGTCGTCCTTCTTCACGCTGGCCTTGTTGAAGACCACCACGCGGGCCCGCGTGGAGAAGCCGAACCATTGCGAACCCTGGCCGTCGTCCTTGCCGCGCAGCTTGGCGGGGATGCGGTCTTCCAGCACCTTGGACTTCACCGGTGCGAACAGCCCGTCGGTTTCGGCACGCCACAGACGGGCGGCGTCGACCAGCAGGATCACGTCCGCCGGGCTGGCAGCGCCTTCGCTCTTCAGCCGGGCGAGGATGCCGGCATCGTCGGCGTCGACCCGGTTGATCTTGATGCCGGTGGCCTTGGTGAAGTTGTCGTACAGCGCTTCGTCGGTCTGGTAGTGGCGGGCCGAGTACAGGTTCAGCACCTTGTCCTGGGCACTGGCGGGCAGATGGAAGGCCACGGCCGCGGCCAGGGCGGTCAGGGAAGTGGCAACACGACGCAACATGAATTCTCCTTGGAATGCCGGCTTGGTGAGTGATGTGCGATTTTAAGCACGAACAAGAATGATTCGCATGAAATAACCTGAGCTGGATCAAGGGCTGGGCAGTTCGTGGCAGCGCACGCACCTCCCGGGTCCTGCGGTGACTGGTGCGTTGCCGTCGTGAACGCCTGCGTCAGTCAGGTGCGCCGGGCGTGACAAATTCGCTTGCCGGGCACGCAAGCATTCAGGAAGATCGCCGGGTGAAATCCAGCACGCATCCCCGGGCCCGCGCAAGCATGCCGCCATCCACCTCAGGCGCTGCGTCCAGCATCGGCCTGGAAACCGGCCTGCCGGTCCTGCTGGTCGGCTGCGACACGCCCGATCACATGTACCTCAAGACCCGCCTGAGCCTCAGGCGGCTGGACGTGCGCGAGGTGGCCACGGCTGCGCAGGCGATCGAGCATTGCGCGGAGCACGTGGTGACGCTGGTGTTTGTCGATGGCGATGCGGTGGGTGCACAGGCACCGGCCCTGTGCCGGCAATTGGCCACACCCCATGCCTGCCGGCGGGCGCCGGCCGTGGTGCTGATGGGTGGCCCCGGACAGACGCTCACCCTGAGATTGCGCGCCTCGCTGGCGCGCTGCCGCTGGTTGCCCAAGCCCCTGCATCCGCGAGAACTGGACGCAGCGATCCTGAAGGGGCTGGGGGTGCTCGCCGATCGTGCCGGCGAGCGCGAGATCGTCTCGCTGTTCCAGTAGCCGGGGCAGTCGCCCCGGGCCAGCCGCTCAGGCGCTGGGCGGAACGTAACCCGCCGGTTGCTCGGCGCCTTCACCGAAGAAATAGCGCTCCATCTGGCGAGCCAGGTACTGGCGTGCACGGGCGTCGGCCAGGTTCAGACGGTTCTCGTTGACCAGCATGGTCTGGTGCTTGAGCCAGCCAGCCCAGGCTTCCTTGCTGACGTTGTCATAGATGCGCTTGCCCAGCTCGCCGGGGTAGGGCGCGAAGTCCAGGCCTTCGCCTTCCTTCTTCAGATACACACATTGCACGGTGCGTGCCATCGGGAACTCCTTGTGTTCGTGGGGGGAAAGGGGCGGCCTTCAGTTCAGCCGCTTGACCAGCACCTGCGAGCGCCGGTCCCAGTTGTACTTGCGCTTGCGGGCCTCGGGCAGCCATTCAGGGTCGACCTGCGAGAAGCCGCGCTTGATGAACCAGTGCATCGTGCGGGTGGTCAGCACGAAGATGCTGTCCAGGCCCATGGCCTTGGCACGCTGCTCGATGCGCTTGAGGATGCGTTCGCCATCACCCTGGCCCTGCACCTGCGGCGAGATCGTCAGCGCGGCCATCTCGGCGGTGCGCGCCTCGGGGTAGGGGTAGAGCGCGGCGCAACCGAAGATCACGCCGTCGTGCTCGATCACGGTGTAGCACGAGACATCGCGCTCGATCTCGGTGCGCGAGCGCTTGACCAGCGTGCCGTCACGCTCGAAGGGCTCGATCAGCTGCAGGATGCCGCCAACGTCGTCGGCCGTGGCCTCGCGCAGGCTCTCGAGCTTTTCATCGACCACCATGGTGCCCACGCCGTCGTGGGTGTAGACCTCGAGCAGCACGACACCATCGACCGCAAACGGCAGGATGTGCGAGCGCTCGACGCCGCCGCGGCAGGCCTTCACGCAGTGCTGCAGGTAGAACGCGGCGTCAGTGGGCTGGGCCGGCGGCGGGAGCGCCGCGAGCAGGCGTTCCGCGTCCGCCAGCGTGAGTTCGGTGTCGATCGGGGTTTCCGCGTCGCCCGGGGTTTCATGGATGCCGGGGATTTCGGTCAGGAACAGCAGCTTGTCGGCCTGCAGCGCGATCGCCGTGCTCGTGGCCACTTCTTCCATCGTGAGGTTGAAGGCCTCACCGGTGGGCGAGAACCCGAACGGCGACAGCAGCACCACGGCGCCGGTCTCGATGGCAGCATGGATCGCGCCGCTGTCGACCTTGCGGACCACTCCGCTGTGCATGAAGTCCACGCCATCGACGATGCCCACCGGCCGCGCCGTCAGGAAGTTGCCCGACACCACCCGCACCGTGGCGTTGGCCATCGGGGTGTTCGGCAGACCCTGGGAGAATGCAGCCTCGATCTCGAAGCGCAGCTGACCGGCGGCTTCCTGGGCGCAGTCCAGCGCCACGGCGTCGGTGATGCGGATGCCGCGGTGGTATCGCGACTCGTGGCCCTTGGCGCGCAACTGCTCGTTGACCTGCGGGCGAAAGCCGTGCACCAGCACCAGCTTGATGCCCATGGCATGCAGGATCGACAGGTCCTGGGCCAGCGCATTGAGCTTGCCGGCCGCGATGGCCTCGCCTGCAATGCCCAGCACGAAGGTTTCGCCGCGGTAGGCGTGGATGTAGGGCGCCACCGAGCGGAACCACGGGACGAAGGTGTGCGGGAAGACGAGGTTCATCGAGCGGCCGGCAGCGGGTGAATGCTTTGAAATAATGTCGGATTTTGCACGAAGACCCTCCATGACCCGAAGTCCGCGGCCACGCGCCCCCACGGCTGCGAACCCCATCGACGCTCAGGCGATCGAGTTCCCCGAATCCCTGCCGGTTTCCGGCCGGCGCGCCGAGATCGCGCAGGCGATGGCCGACCATCAGGTGGTCATCGTCTGCGGTGAAACCGGCTCGGGCAAGACCACCCAGCTCCCCAAGATCGCCCTGGCGATGGGACGGGGCTGGGGCACTGGCGGCCGGGGCCTGATCGGGCATACCCAGCCCCGCCGCATTGCCGCATCGAGTGTGGCCAAGCGCATTGCCGAAGAGCTCAAGTCGCCACTGGGTGAACTGGTGGGCTACAAGGTGCGCTTCCAGGACAGGCTGTCCCCCGGGGCGTCGGTCAAGCTGATGACCGACGGCATCCTGCTGGCCGAGACCCAGACCGACCCGCTGCTCAAGGCCTACGACACCCTCATCATCGACGAGGCGCACGAGCGCAGCCTGAACATCGACTTCCTGCTGGGCTACCTCAGGCAGATCCTGCCGCGTCGGCCCGACCTGAAGATCGTCGTCACCTCGGCCACGATCGACGCCGACCGCTTTGCGCAGCACTTTGCCGGCCGGCGCGGGCCGGCACCGGTGATCCAGGTGTCCGGACGCCTGTACCCGGTCGAACAGCGCTGGCGCGCCTTCGAGGAAAGCCGTGACTTCGACCTGAACGACGCGATTGCCGAGGCCGTCGACGAACTCTGGCGTGAAGGGCCGGGCGACGTGCTGGTCTTCCTGCCCGGCGAGCGCGAGATCCGTGAAGCGGCCGAGCACCTGCGCCGCCACCATCCGCCGGGCGTCGAGATCCTGCCGCTGTTCGCCCGCCTGAGTCAGCAGGAGCAGGACCGTGTCTTCGAGACCGGTGGCGCGCCGCGCATCGTGCTGGCCACCAACGTGGCCGAGACCTCGCTGACGGTGCCGGGCATCCGCTATGTGGTCGACTCCGGGCTGGCGCGGGTCAAGCGCTACAGCTATCGCAACAAGGTCGAGCAGCTTCAGGTCGAGCCGGTGAGCCAGGCGGCGGCCAACCAGCGTGCCGGGCGATGCGGGCGGGTCAGCAACGGCATCTGCATCCGGCTGTACGACGAGAAGGACTACACCGAGCGGCCGCGGTTTTCCGACCCCGAGATCCTGCGGTCGTCGCTGGCGGGTGTGATCCTGCGCATGAAGGCGCTGGGCCTGGGGCAGGTCGAGGACTTCCCGTTCATCGAGCCGCCGCCGCGCCGCGCCATCGCCGACGGCTACCAGTTGCTGGCCGAGCTGAATGCGGTCGATGACAACAATGAGCTCACGCCCATGGGGCGTGAGCTGTCGCGCCTGCCGCTGGACCCCCGGGTGGGCCGCATGATCATCGAGGCGCGCGACCGCCACGCGCTCACCGAAGTGCTGATCGTCGCCAGTGCGCTGAGCGTGCAGGACGTGCGCGACCGGCCCCTCGAGCAACAGCAGGCCGCCGACGAGAAGCACCGCAAGTTCGACGACGAGAAGTCCGAGTTCAACGGCTATCTCAAGCTGTGGAAGTGGCTGGACGAGTCGCGCGGCGGTCACGGCAAGGACCACAAGCTGTCCAACCGCAAGCACGAGCAGTTGCTGCGCGACAACTTCGTCAACCCGCGCCGGGTGCGCGAGTGGCGCGACATCCACAGTCAGCTGCTCACCGTGGTGGCCGAGCACGGCTGGAAGCTCAATGCCAGCGCGGCCACCTACGAGCAGCTCCACCTGTCGATGCTGGCCGGCCTGCTCGGCAACATCGGCTGCAAGAGCGATGACGACGAGTGGTACCTGGGCGCGCGTGGCATCAAGTTCTGGCGCCACCCCGGCGCCCACCTGAGCAAGAAGCCGGGGCGCTGGATCGTGGCGGCCGAGCTGGTCGAGACCACCCGGCTGTTCGGCCGCGGCCTGGCGGCCATCGAGCCGCAGTGGATCCCCACGGTGGCCGGCCACCTGCTGAAAAAGCAGTTGCTCGACCCGCACTGGGAGAAAAAGCCGGCCGAAGTGGTGGCCTTCGAGCGGGCCACGCTGTACGGCATCGTCATCTACAACCAGAAGCGGGTGAACTTCGGCCAGGTCGACCCGGTGGCCGCACGCGAGATCTTCATCCGCGAGGCCCTGGTGGGCAACGAGTGGGAAACGAAACTGCCTTTCCTGGCCCACAACCAGAAGATGGTGCGCCAGGTCGAAGAGCTGGAACACAAGTCGCGACGCCAGGACGTGCTGGTCGACGACGAGCTGATCTACGCCTTCTACGACCAGCAACTGCCGGCCGACGTTCATTCCGGCCACAGCTTCGAGCGCTGGTATCGGCAGGAGCTGCAGCGCCAGCCCAAGCTGCTGTGGCTCACCCGCGACGAGCTGATGCGCCACGAGGCGGCCGGCATCACGACCGCGGCCTTCCCGAAGACCATCCGCCTGGGCGGCGTGGACTGTGCAGCGACCTACCTGCACGACCCCGGCGACAGCAAGGACGGTGTCACGGTGACCGTGCCGATCTATGCGCTCAACCAGGTCAGCGAGGAACGCTGTGAATGGCTGGTGCCCGGCATGCTCAAGGACAAGGTGCTGGCCCTGGTGAAAAGCCTGCACCAGCGCCCGCGCTCGCGGCTCGTGCCCTTGCCCGACTATGCGCAGTCCTTCGTGAACGAGCATGAGTTCGGGCACGGCAGCCTGATGGAGGTGCTGCTCAAGGCGGTGCGCGACCGCACCCAGCTCGACGTCAAGCGCGCTGATTTCAAGCTCGAGACCTTGCAGCCGCACCTGTTCATGAACTTCCGCGTGGTCGACGAACACGGACGCCAGCTGGGCATGGGCCGCAACCTGGCCACGCTGAAGGCCGAACTGGGTGCCCAGGCGCGCGGCGCGTTCCAGGCCCTGGCGGCACTGAAGCTGGGCTCGGCGGCGTCCGTGCCCTCCGAAGGACCCGGCCCTGCGCCGGCAGGCCGCGGCCCGGCGCCCCGCGCCCAGGCCTCGCCCGAATCTCCCCGGACCCCGACACCGCCCGCCCGCGCACCCGCACAGCACACCGCCTGGACCTTCGGCGAGCTGCCCGAGCTGATGGAAGTGCAGCGCGGCAGCCAGACCCTGATCGGGTTCCCGGCGTTGATCGACAAGGGCTCGCATGTCGAGATCGAGGTGTTCGACGAACCGGAGGTCGCCGCGTCGAAACACCGTGCCGGCCTGCGCCGCCTGGTGGCCCTGCAGATCAAGGAGCCGCTGAAGTACCTCGAGAAGAACATTCCCGACCTGCAGAAGATGGCCGTGGCCTACATGAGCCTGGGCACCGCCGACGAACTGCGGGACCAGATCATCGACGTGGCGCTCGACCGGGCCTTCCTGCAGGAGCCGCTGCCGCAGGACGAATATGCATTCAAGGCACGGATCGAGGAAGGGCGCACCCGACTGAACCTGATTGCACAGGAAGTGGCGCGCCTGGCGGCGGGCATCCTGGTCGAATACCAGGCGGCGGCCCGCAAGATCAAGGACAGTCGGCCCCCGAAGGAGGTGGCGGACGATCTCGCGGCCCAGCTTCAGCGGCTCATGCCCAAGCGCTTCGTGCTCCAGACCCCGTATGCGCAGTTGCAGCACTATGCGCGTTACCTCAAGGGCATCGTGATGCGGCTGGACAAGCTGCGGGCCGACCCGGCGCGCGATGCTGCCCGCCTGGCCGAGTTGCGCCCGCTGGAGCAACGCTACACCCGGCGCCTGGCCGAACTCAAAGGGCAGGGCGATGCCCGGCTCGATGAGTTCCGCTGGCTGCTCGAAGAACTCCGCATCAGCCTGTTCGCACAGGAGCTGCGCACCCCTCAACCGGTCTCGGTCAAGCGCCTGGAAAAGGCCTGGACGCAGATCGGGCATTGACCGCGGCGGCCCCGGTTGCCGCGTGCACCCGGCGGCCGTGCGCGCCCCTGGAACGTATCGGCGGCCTGCATCCGGGCCGGATCGGGTAATCCCTGAGAGACAACCAGGAGTCTGTTCCTAAAATTAATTCAACTTGAATTAATTAATAGGCCTGACGTGACTAGCACCCGACTCGGACGCGGCACCAACTCGGTCAACCTGCGCCAGTACAACGAGCGCACGCTGCTGCAGCGCCTGCGCCGGGCCGGCGAGGCCTCCAAGGCCGACCTGGCGCGCTGGGCCCAGCTGACGAACACGGCGGTGGGCAGCATCGTCCAGGCGCTGGAGGAGGCCGGCCTGATCGAGGTGTTCGGCCGGCGCCAGGACGGCGGGCGCGGCCAGCCGGCCAGCCTCTACCGGCTCAACCCGAAAGGGGCCTTTGGTGTGGGTGTGCGGCTGGACCGCACCAGCATCGAGACGGTGCTGGTCGACCTGAGCGGGCGCATCCTTGCACGCCAGGCGCACGACATGCTGCTGCCCCATCCGGACAAGGCGCTGGAGATCGTCCGGCGTGACGTGGCCACGGTGCTCGGCGTGCTTGACGATGCACAGCGGCAGCGTCTGACAGGCGTTGGACTGGCCCAGCCGTACAACCTGGGCAGCTGGCTGCACGAGCTCGGCCTGCAGGCGGACTTCCGGATGTGGGACGAGGTCGACTTCGGGAGCGCGCTGTCCGAGGCGGTGCAGCAGCCCGTCTTCAAGGAAAACGACGGCAATGCCGCCGCGATCGCCGAGCTGTTTTTCGGCGTGGGCCAGCATGCCGACGACTTCCTGTATCTCTTCCTCGGGCCGGCCATCGGCGGCGGGGTGGTCATCGACGGCGAGGGGCTGCGTGGCAGCAGCGGCAATGCGGCCGACGTGGCCATGATGCCGGTGCTCCCGAGCCGGCTCGACTCGGCGCCCAGCACCGGCAAGCGCTGGGACATCCTGCTGTCACGCGCCTCGCTCAATGCGCTGACGCGCCACCTGCGTCACCACGGTGCGCCGGTGAACGGGCGAGCCGACCTCGAGGTGCTGTTCGAGCAGCGCCACCCCGCTGCGCGCGAATGGCTCGAAGACTGCGTCGATGCCCTCGTGCCCGCCGTGCGCGCCGCGCTGGCGGTGCTGGACGTGCCGGTGTGCGTGATCGACGCCGACATCGACGGCGGGCTGATCGACGAGCTGCGCCAGCGGCTCGACCAGGGGCTGCGCGAGATCGCGCCCGAATCGCGCGGCGTGCCGCAACTGCTGCGCGGCAGCTTCGGCATCGATGCGGGTGCCATCGGGGCAGCCAGCCTGCCGATGTTCTTCAACTTCTCGCCGCGCGCCGGTGTGCTGCGGGGCGAAGCCCCTCGCAAGAACCTGGAGGCTGCTCATGGATGAGAACCGCACTGCGCTGCTCGAGCTGCGCCGCGTGTCCAAGACCTTTCCCGGCGTCAAGGCGCTGCGCGACGTGCAGTTGCGCGTGCATGCGGGGGAAGTGCATGCGCTGATGGGTGAAAACGGCGCGGGCAAGTCCACGCTGATGAAGATCCTGTCGGGGGCCTACCTCGCCGACCCGGGCGCCGAGATCCTGTTCGACGGCCAGCGGGTCGAGATCGACGGTCCGCTGGCGGCGAAGGCGCATGGTGTGTCGGTGATCTACCAGGAGCTCAGCCTGGCGCCCAACCTGAGCGTGGCCGAGAACATCTACCTGGGCCGTGCGGTGCAACGCGCCGGGCAGGTCGACCGGGCCGCGATGGCACGGGCCTGTGAGGCGGCGCTCCAGCGCCTGGGCGCCGACTTCGGCCCCCGCACGCTGGTCGCGAGTCTGTCGATCGCACAGCGCCAGCTCGTCGAGATCGCGCGTGCGCTGCACTTTGACGCCCGCGTGCTGGTGATGGACGAACCGACCACCCCGCTGTCCACCCACGAAACCGACCGGCTGTTCGCGCTGATCCGCCAGTTGCGCGCCGAGGGCCTGGCCATCATCTACATCAGCCACCGCATGGCCGAGATCGACGAACTGGCCGACCGGGTGACGGTGCTGCGCGACGGCACCTATGTCGGCACCCTGAGCCGGGCCGAGCTGTCCCAGGATCGGCTCGTGAAGATGATGGTGGGCCGCGATCTGTCGGGCTTCTACGTGAAGGACCATGCCCAGACTGCACCGGCCGACGCACCGGTGGTGCTGTCGGTGCGCGACATGAGCGATCACCGGCGGGTGCGCGGCTGCAGCTTCGACCTGCATGCCGGCGAAGTGCTGGGGCTGGCCGGGCTGGTCGGGGCAGGGCGCACCGAGCTGGCGCGACTGGTGTTCGGTGCCGACGAGCGTGCGACCGGAACCATTCACGTGGACGGCAGGGAGCTGGACTGCCGCGGACCGGCGGACGCGATCCGCGCGGGCATCGTCTACCTCACTGAAGATCGCAAGGGCCAGGGCCTGTTCCTGGACATGAGCGTCCACGAGAACGTCAATGTGATGGCCAACCCGGTGGACGCGAGCCGTGGGGGACGGCTGGATCTGGCACGCGCCGCGGCACGCACCCGCGAGGCCATCGAGCGCCTGGGCATCCGCGTGGCGTCGCCGAAGGTCAATGTGGGGGCGCTGTCGGGCGGCAACCAGCAGAAGGTGCTGCTGGCCCGGCTGCTGCAGGTGGCGCCGCGTGTGCTGATCCTGGACGAGCCCACCCGCGGCGTGGACATCGGCGCCAAGTCCGAGATCTACCGCCTCATCGATGCGCTCGCACGCCAGGGCGTTGCCGTGCTGGTGATCTCGAGCGAACTGCCCGAGATCGTTGGCGTGTGCGACCGCGTGCTGGTGATGCGCGAAGGCCACCTGGCCGGCGAACTCGCCGGCCGGGCCATCACGCAGGAGGCCATCGTGGCGCTGGCCACCGGCGCCCAGGAGGCGGCGCACACCGCAGCCGCCCGACCCACCCCGACCGATCCGTCCCCCCAGGCCGTGCCGGCCTGAGTGGCCCGAGACGCCACGGCAGAAGCCCCAAGGAGTTGCCATGAAGGAGACCACCATGACCCTGTCGAGCCCGCCGACCCGCGGCCCTGCCGACGCCCGGGCCCGCCTGCAGCAAGGGCTGCGCACGCTGGGCATGCTGCCGGTGCTGCTGTTGCTGTGCCTCGGATTCGCCTTGTCCACCGAGAACTTCGCCAGCTGGCAGAACCTGTCGATCGTGACCCAGCAGGCGTCGATCAACATCGTGCTGGCAGCCGGCATGACCTTCGTGATCCTGACGGCCGGCATCGACCTGTCGGTCGGTGCGATCCTGGCAGCCTCGGCCGTGGTGGCCATGCTCGTGTCGCAGTCGCCGCAGTTCGGCATGCTGGGGATCGCCGCCGGCATGGTGTGCGGGCTGGCCTTCGGGCTGGTCAACGGGGTGCTCGTGGCCTTCTTCAGGCTGCCGCCGTTCATCGTGACGCTCGGTGCACTCACGGCCGTGCGTGGCATCGCCCGGCTGCTGGGCAACGACACGACGGTGTTCAACCCGCAGTTGCCGTTCGCCTTCATCGGCAATGGCAGCCTGTTCGGCGTGCCCTGGCTCGTGATCATCGCGTTCGCGGTGATCGCGGTGTCCTGGTTCATCCTGCGCCGCACGGTGCTGGGCCTGAACATCTATGCGGTGGGCGGCAACCCCGAAGCCGCGCGCCTGTCGGGCATCAAGGTGTGGGCGGTGCTGCTGTTCGTCTATGCCATGTCGGGGCTGCTCTCGGGGCTGGGCGGCGTGATGTCGGCATCGCGCCTGTATGCGGCCAACGGCCTGCAGCTCGGGCAGTCCTATGAGCTGGATGCGATTGCGGCGGTGATCCTGGGCGGCACCAGTTTTGTCGGCGGCGTGGGCTCCATCGTGGGCACGCTGATCGGGGCGCTGATCATCGCGGTGCTGTCGAACGGGCTGATCCTGATGGGGGTCTCCGACATCTGGCAATACATCGTCAAGGGCCTGGTGATCATCGGCGCCGTGGCACTGGATCGCTACCGCCGCAAGGACTCGGCACGCACCTGAACGCAACCACACACCGGACTTCGGCGCAGTGCAGCCCGGTCGTCGGCTGCGCCCACCTCACACCACACCTCACACGACCACCACAGGAGATGAACCCATGAACAAGACACTGCTGGCGCTGGCCGCCATCGCATCGGCCCTTTGCCTGCCCCTGCCGGCGCAGGCCCAGAACAAGCAGATCAAGAGCATCGGCATCACGCTGGGCTCGCTGGGCAACCCGTTTTTCGTGACGCTGGCCAAGGGCGCCGAAGCCAAGGCCCGCCAGCTCAACCCGAACGTCAAGGTGACCGCGCTGTCGGCCGACTATGACCTCAACAAGCAGTTCTCGCAGATCGACGGCTTCATCGCGGCAGGCGTGGACATGATCCTGCTCAACGCCGCCGACGCCAAGGCCATCGAGCCGGCCGTGCTGAAGGCACGCAAGGCGGGCATCGTGGTCGTGGGCGTCGACGTGGCCGCCGCGGGGGCGGACGCCACCGTGCAGACCAACAACGTGCAGGCGGGTGAGCTGGCCTGCGCCTACATCGCCGAGAAGCTGCAGGGCAAGGGCAACGTCATCATCCAGAACGGGCCGCAGGTGTCGGCCGTGGTCGACCGGGTCAACGGCTGCAAGAGCGTGCTGGGCAAGCATGCCGGCATCAAGGTGCTGTCCGACGACCAGGACGCCAAGGGCTCGCGCGAAGGCGGACTCAACGTGATGCAGAACCACCTGACGCGCTTTCCGAAGGTCGACGCGGTGTTCACGATCAACGACCCGCAGGCCATCGGGACCGACCTGGCCGCGCGCCAGCTCAATCGCAAGAACATCATCATCACCTCGGTCGACGGTGCCCCCGACATCGAGGCCGCGCTGAAGTCGGACACCCAGGTGCAGGCGTCGGCCAGCCAGGACCCCTGGGCCATGGCCCAGAAGGCGGTCGAGATCGGCCTGGGCATCATGAACGGCAACAAGCCGGCACAACCCATGGTGCTGATGCCGTCCACCCTGGTCACGCGGGCCACGGTGGCCAGCTACAAGGGCTGGTCGGCACCGCGCTGAGCGGTGTCGCGATCCACACGGCACGAAGACGCGAAGGAACCCCCATGTTCATCGTTTGCGGTGAGGCCTTGATGGACGTCTATGTCGGCGAGCGCACGGCCACCGGCCTGGCGCTGGACGCCCGCATCGGCGGCTCGCCCTTCAACGTGGCTGTCGGACTGGCCCGCCTGGGCCGGCCGGTGGCCTTCCTCGGCGGCATTTCCACCGATGCCTTCGGCGACCGGCTCGTCGAAGCCCTCGACGCCGAAGGCATCGCCACCGACGTGCTGGTGCGCAGCGACGCGCCGAGCACGCTGAGCGTGGTCGGGCTCGATGCCCGCGGCGTGCCTCGCTATGCCTTTCATGGCCAGGGTGCGGCCGACCGGCAGTTGAGCGTGCACGCGCTGCCGGCACTGCCGGCGCAGGCCCGGGTGTTGCAGTTCGGCTCCTTTGCGATGGTGGTGCCACCGGTGGGGCAGGCGCTGCGCACGCTGGCCGCCCGTGAACGTGACCGCCGCCTGATCACCTACGACCCGAACGTGCGCCTGAACGTCGAGCCCGACCTGACCCCCTGGCGGGAGGTGGTGGCCGAGATGTCCACGCTGGCGCATGTGCTGAAGATCAGCGACGAGGACATGGCCTTGCTCTATCCGGGCGAATCGCCCGAGGTGCTGGCACGGCAGTGGCTGGCGCGTGGCGTGGCCCTGGTCGTCGTCACCTGCGGTGGGGCCGGCAGCCGGGCCTGGACGGCGTCGGCGCAGGTGAATGTTCCCTCGGTGCCGGTCGACGTGGTCGACACCGTGGGGGCGGGCGACACCTTCCAGGCCGCGCTGCTGACCTGGCTCGACGAAAAGGGCCTGCTCAGCCCGGCCGCGCTGGGCAAGCTGTCGCCGCAGGCGCTGGAGCAGGCGCTGGCCTTTGCGTCGGCCGCCGCGGCCATCACCTGCGGCCGGCGGGGGGCCGACCTGCCACGGCGAAGCGAACTGCCGGCCTGACGCCCGGCCCGACCGGCGCAAGACCCGCAACGACACAGGCCCATGGTGTCGGCACGACAATGCCGACCCATGGATTCACTGTCTCAGCTTGCACTCGGGGCCGCCGTCGGTGTGGCCGTCATGGGACGCCGCACGGCCGTCTGGAAGGCCGCGCTGTGGGGCGGCATCTGCGGCACGCTGCCTGACCTCGACGCCCTGATCGACCATGGCGATGCCGTGCGCAACATGACCTTCCACCGTGCGGAGAGTCATGCGATCTTCTATCAGACGCTGGCCTCGCCGCTGATCGCCTGGCTGATCAGCCGGCTGCACGGTCAACGCGAGCTGTTCGGGCGATGGTGGCTCGCGGTGTGGCTGGCGCTGGTGACCCATGCGCTGCTGGACCTGATGACGGTGTACGGCACGCAGATCGCACTGCCGTTCACCGATCAGCCCTTTGGCGTGGGCAGCATCTTCATCATCGATCCGCTCTACACGCTGCCGCTGCTGGTGGGCCTGGGGGTCGTGCTGTCGCGCGGCCATGTGGCATGGCGCTGGAACGCGGCGGGGCTGGGCCTCAGTTGCGCGTATCTCGCCTGGACCGTGCTGGCCCAGCAGTGGGTCAGCGCAGCTGCCATGGCCTCGCTGAAGGCGCAGGGTTTGCAGGCCCGCTCGGTGCTGGTGACACCCACCGCCTTCAACACGGTGCTGTGGCGTGTCGTGGCCATCACCCCGCAGGGCTACCTCGAAGGCTTTCATTCCCTGCTCGATCAGGACCCGACCATCACGTTCGAGGCGCACGACCAGGGACTGCAGCATTTCGACAAGCTGCGTGGCAACTGGAACGCCGAGCGCATCGCCTGGTTCAGCCGCGGCTTCTTCAAGGTGGAGCAGGCCGACGGGCGCTGGGTGATCACCGACCTGCGCATGGGCCAGGAGCCGCTGTATGTGTTCCGTTTCATCGTGGCCGAGCACCGCGGCGGTGCACCCGCGCCCGTCACGCCCCAGGCCGTGGGGGCGCGCATCGACATCGCCCGCGGCCTGGACTGGCTGCTGCGGCGTGCCGGTGGCGAACGCATTCCCTCGCCGCGATGAACGGTCTGCGCCAACGGGGCAGGGCCGCTGATTGACCGCAGCCGGGGTGCGTGACACCATCCCGGCCATGACCCAAGTCAATGAATGGGTGGTGGTGCCGAGCTCCCCGGCCGACATCGACCGTGTGGCGCGCTACTGCCGCAAGCTCGTGACGCGCAAGGCGCTCGTGGCCGCGGGTGTGGCCACGGTGCCGGTGCCCGGCCTCGACTGGCTGACCGACGTCGGCATGCTGGCCAGCCTGTTCAATGACATCAACCATGCGTTCGGGCTGTCGCCCGAGCAGGTCGAGCGCCTGAGTCCGCACCAGCGGGTGTATGTCTACAAGGCCGTCAGCGCCGCGAGCGGCTACATGGTGGGCAAGCTGGTCACACGCGACCTGGTGCTGCGCGTGCTCAAGGTGGTGGGTGTTCGCCTCACGGCCCAGCAGGCCGCGAAGTACGTGCCCATCGCCGGGCAGGCCGTCTCGGCGGTGCTGACGTACTCGGCACTGAAACTCATCTGCGAGCAGCACATCCGCCAGTGCATCGAAGTGGCCGAGGTCATTGCGCGGCTGCCCGCACCGATGCCCCAGGCCGAAGTGGCATGACACCCGCGCCGGCCGTCGGCGTGCTGTCACGTTGATCGGGCACCCTGCTACGCTGCATCCCCATCGTCAACCCCAGGAAGGAGAATCTGCATGCAATACGTCTGGATGGTCATCGTCGGCTTCATCGTCGGTCTGGTGGCCCGTGCCATCATGCCCGGCACGCAACAACTCGGCTGGATCCTCACGGCCGTGCTCGGCATTGCCGGCTCCTTCGTGGCCGGCTTCATCGGTCAGGCGCTGGGCTTTTACGCCGCAGGCGAGGGTGTGGGCTTCATCGGGTCGGTGATCGGTGCATTGATCGTGCTGTTCGTCTACGGCCTGGTGGTCAAGCAGGGCGGCTCGAAGAGCTGATCCGTTCCATGCTCGACGCACTGCGCCCCCCTAACTGTCGGGGGGTGTGACCGGGTTGTGGGCCCGGGTGTTCTGCAACAATCCCCCGGCACTGGATCCGCAGGGAGGGTAAACAGATGTTGCAGAGCACGACGTCCAAGGTGCTGATGGGTGCTGCGGCCGTGGTGGCCGTGGTCGCCGCCGGCTGGTTCTATGCCGCCCAGAAGGGTGGCCCCCTCCCGGGGGGAAGCGCGGGCGCCGCCGCGGGCGACCCGAATGCGCCTTTTGTCGCACTCGACTGCAAGGCCAGGCTGCTGGACGATCGGCCCGCGCTGACTGTCGCGTTCTCGCAGCCGCTCGACCGCAATCAGTCCCTGTCCGAATACATCAAGGTCGTCGACCTCGGGCCGCTCAGCGGAGCCGCCGAGCCGGCGACCGAAACGCGCAAGACCGACAACGCGCCCAAGACCGCTGCCGGTGAGCGGCCCACTGAAGGGCGCATCGTCCAGGGCAACTGGACGCTGGGCGACAACGCACGGATCGCCTACTTCCCGTTCATCCAGCCGCAGCGGCAGTTCCGCATCGAAGTTCAGGCCGGGCTGGCCTCCGGCGACGGGGTCAAGCTGGCTGACGGCAAGCGCTGCGAGGTTGCCAGCGACGCCATGGCGCCGTCGTACTACTTCGCCAGCCGAGGTGTGGTGCTGCCCGCCGGGCAGAACGGGGGCCTGCCCATCGTGACCGTCAATCAGCCCGAGGTGGATGTGCAGTTCCTGCGCGTCGAGCCCGACGAACTGCCCCGATTCTTCGAACGAGTGGCCGGTTCGCGCAGCGGCGGCAGCGGTGACGAGGAGGACGAGGGCTACTACAACGAGAACTCCACCTACAAGGGGCGCGTCAGCGGCTGGGAGCTCGACCAGCTCCAGCGCAGCACCCGCAGCGTCTACCTGGGCCGCTTCCGGACCGATGACACGCCGAATCGCCGGCACGTCACCTTCCTGCCGGTCGAGGGCATCAAGGAACTGCGCGACCCGGGCGTCTACATCGCGGTGATGGCCCAGCCCGGGCGTTTTGCCGAGGACTATCAGGTCACCTACTTCTACGTGAGCGACATCGGGGTGCATGTGCACCGCTACAGCCGCACGCTCGACGCATTTGCAACCTCGCTCAAGAGCGGCAAGGGGCTCAAGGGTGTCGAGTTCGAGCTGCTCGACGAACATGCGCGCAGCGTGGCGCGGGCCACGGCCGACGGCAACGGGCATGCGGCCTTCGAGTCGGTGCCGGCGTCGGCCCGCCTGCTGGTGGGCCGCCAGGGCGGCGAGATGACGGTGATCGTGCTGCGTGAACCGGGGCTGGACCTGTCGGAATTCGACGTCGGCGGGCATCTGTCGCGCAACGCCAAGCTGTTCACCTATGCCGGGCGCGATCTGTACCGGCCGGGTGAAACCTTCAATGTGTCGGTGCTGTCACGCAATGCGGACGGCAAGGCGGTGCCGGCGGGGCCGCTGCAGGCCGTCCTCAAGCGGCCCGACGGCCGCACGGTGCAGACGGCCACCTGGCGCCCGCATGAACGGATCACCGGCTACTACCAGCGCGGCATGAACCTGCCGGCCGATGCCCAGACCGGCACCTGGCTGCTCGAACTGCGCGCCGACCCGGGGGCGCCCCAGGCCGATGCGGTGTGGAAGTTCCAGGTCGAGGAGTTCCTGCCCGAGCGCATGAAGCTCGAACTCAAGACGGCCAAGCCCGTGCTGATGGCGGGCGACAGCTTCGACGTGGCCGTCCAGGGCGACTACCTGTTCGGGTCGCCCGCGGCCGGCAACCGGCTGATCGCCAGCGTGGCCCAGGAGCGTCAGCGCCTGGCACTGCCGCGCCAGTGGCCGGGGTTCATCTTCGGTGACTTCGAGGACGACAGCCGCAAGAAGCGCGAAGAGGTGTCGGACGGCGCGCTCGACGACAGCGGCCGCGCCGAGGTGACCCTGCCCGCCGACGTGTCCGGTGCCCAGTCGCCCATGCTGGTGCGCGGCAGCTTCAGCCTGCTGGAGTCGGGCGGACGCCCCGTGGTGCGCTCGATCGAACGTGCGATCTGGCCGGCGCCCAAGCTGCTGGCGCTGCGCCCGCTGTTCGACCGCGATGTGGCCCAGGAAGGCGGCACGGCGCAGTTCGAGCTGATCCGCACCGACAGTGCCGGTCAGTTTGCGCCTCTGCCCCAGGCCGCGATGAGGCTGGTCCGTGAAGACCGCCAGTACTACTGGCGCTTCGATGACCAGAAGGGCTGGCACTCCGGCTACACCGAAACCGATGAACCCATCGACTCGCGCAATGTGGCGCTGACGCAGCGCACCACGGTGTCGGTGCCGGTGAACTGGGGGCGCTACCGGCTTGAGGTCGATGACCCGGAAACCGGCCTGAGCCTGCGCTATCGCTTCTATGCCGGCTGGAACGCCCAGGACGCCGAAGACATCGGCAATCGACCGGACCGCGTCCAGCTCAAGCTGGCGCGTGCGCCGCTGAAGCCTGGCGACAAGGCCGAGATCACGATCAACCCCCCCCATGACGGCACGGCCATCGTCACCGTCGAGGGCGACCGTCTGCTGTGGACGCGCCGTGTCGACGTGACCACCAAGGGCAGCACCATCGAGATCCCGATGGACGAGAGCTGGGCCCGCCATGACCTGTATGTGACGGTCACCGCATTCCGCCCGGGCAGCCAGGGCGATCGGGTCACGCCGGCGCGTGCGGTCGGCCTGGTGCACCTGCCGCTGGCGCGTGACGACCGCAAGCTCAAGGTGGCTGTCACTGCGCCGGCCAAGGTGCTGCCGGAGAAGCGCACCTCGGTGAAGGTGCGTGCCGAAGGGCTGCAAGGGCAGGCGGCGCACGTCACGCTGTCGGCGGTGGACGTCGGCATCCTGAACATCACCCGCTACCAGACACCGGACCCGGCCGACTTCTTTTTCGGCAAGCACCGCTACGCGCCCGAACTGCTGGACATGTACGGCAAGCTCATCGAGAAGATGGAAGGCACCGTGGGCAAGCTCGCCTACGGCGGCGACGCCAACATGCGCGACTCGCGCAGCCTGCCGCGCAAGGTCAAGCTGGTCGACCTCTTCAGCGGCCCCGTGGCGCTCAACGCCCAGGGCGAGGCGGAGATCCCCCTGGACATCCCCGACTTCAACGGCACGCTGCGCCTGATGGCGGTGGTGGCATCGCCCGAGCGCTTTGGCAGCGGCCAGGCCGAGATGGTGGCTGCCGCCCCCGTGGTGGCCGAACTCGCCATGCCCCGGTTCATCTCGCCGGGCGATGCGGCCACCATCGCGCTGGACGTGACCAACCTCAGTGGTGCACCGCAGGAGCTGCAGGTGAAGCTCGAAGGCGCCGACCCGGTGGCCGTGCGCGATGGCGTGCGCAGCCTGAGCCTGAAGCATCAGCAGCGCACCACGCTGCGATTTGCCGCGGAGGCGACCGATGCCTATGGCCTGGGGCGTCTGCGACTGGTCGTGACGAGTGCGTCAGGGCTCAGGATCGAGCGTGAGTCGGTGCTGCAGGTGCAGCCACCGGTGCCTCAGGAGCGCGACATCCGCCGCGTCAAGCTCGACCCGGCGGGCAGCTACCGTGTCGACCCGGCCTGGCTCAGCAAGTATTACCCGGCCTCGGCCAATGTGAGCCTGACGGTGTCGAACAAGCCGCCGCTCAACATCAACCGGCTGGTGAAGGGCTTGCTCGACTATCCCTACGGCTGCCTCGAACAGACCACCAGCGCAGCCTATCCGCACCTGTTCATCGACGAGGCCGCGGCCAAGGCGGCGGGCCTGGAACCCCGCTCACGCGACGAACGGGCGCAGAAGGTCGATGCGGCCATCGGCCGCCTGGCCGGCATGCAGCGCGCCAGCGGTGGCTACACCCTGTGGGGGGACGGGGCCTACGAGGCCTGGCTGTCGGCCTACGTGATGGGTTTCCTGCAGGACGCGCGCGAACAAGGCTTCACCGTCCCGGACAAGATGGTCCGCGATGGCCAGGCCTGGCTGCTGCAGCAACTGCAGCAGGCCCCCAACCGGTTCGCTGCCTTGCCGAAGTCGAGCCAGCCCGATGCGTCGGGCGCCGTGAACTCGCGTGAGTACGAGCTGCTGCGCGACAGCCACAAGCGTTTTGCCGAACTGGCCCATGTCGGCTACGTGCTGGCGCGCGACCAGAAGGCGCCGCTGGCCATGCTGCGCTATCTGCACGACCAGGCGCGTGACCGGGCCCGGTCGCCGCTGCCGCTGGTGCACCTGGCCATTGCGCTGAAGCTGATGGGCGACGAGAACCGCGCCCAGGTCGCACTGGACGATGCCATGAAACGCGGCTACGGCATCCGCGTGGCGAACGCCTCGTCCGACTGGACCTACGAATGGCTGGGCGACTACGGCTCGCATCCGCGCGATCTCGCACTGGCCTACGCACTGCTCGTCCGTCATGACCTGAAGCACCCCCGCCGCGAGAACCTGCTGTTCGACCTGGCCAATCGCCTGGGCGGGCGCCAGTACTACTCGACGCAGGAGCGCATGGCCTTGTTCCTGGCCGCGCGTGCCGCCGGCGGCCAGTCCGACACCGAGTGGACCGCGCGCCTGGCGGTCGGCGAGCAGATGCAGGCCATCAGCTCGCGCACCACCGAGATGCGATCGCTGACGGCGGCCGACATCGAACGCGGCGTCACGCTGACCAGCCAGCATGGCGAGGCGCTGTTTGTCGAGCTTGAGCTGAGCGGCTACCCGACCCAGGCGCCGCCGTACCGTGCCGACGTGATCGAGCTCAAGCGCGAGTGGTTCGAGCTTGACGGCCGGGCCTGGTCCGGACGCCCGCTGAAGGTCGGCGACATGCTGGTCGTGCGACTCACCGCCAAGGCGCGCCAGCGCATCGAGGACGGGCTGATCGTCGACCGCATCCCGGCCGGCTTCGAGGTCGAGAACATGAACCTGTCCCAGGGCCCGCGCGCCGAGGAGTTCGTGATCGGCGGGGTCAACGTGGCTCAGGCCATGGGCGATCCGCGCATCAAGCACCGCGAGTACCGCGACGACCGCTATGTGGCCGCCGCCCGGCTGGAGCAGGGCCAGATCAACGTCTTCTACATGGTGCGTGTGGTCAGCCCCGGCCGGTTTGTCGTGCCGGCACCGTTTGCCGAGGACATGTACCGGCCCGAGCTGCGCGGCGTGGGGCCCACCGCCAATCCGGTGACCATCACCGACCCGCGCGGCGGCACCGTGCCCGAGGCGGCCGCAGCGCCGGCCTCGGCGGCCTCGCGCTGAGGCGGCCGGCGCGAACGCGACGGGGGCCTGCATGCTGTGGCGCGGGTGGCCGGGCTGGGGTGGGGGTTGGGGCCGGCTGGCTCGCTGGACCCTGGCCGCGCTGCTGGCCGCCGGCCTGCTGGCCGATCAGCTGGCGCCGCTGCCGCTGCCGGCCACCGACCGCACGACGGTCGTGCTGGCCGCGGACGGCACACCGCTGCGCACCTATCCGGGCACGGACGGTGTGTGGCGGCAGGTGGTCGGCCCGGATGACGTCTCGCCGCTCTACCTCGAAGCCCTGGTGGCCTACGAGGACCGCTGGTTCCACTGGCACCCCGGCGTCAACCCGGTCGCGATGGCGCGTGCGGCCTGGCAATGGTGGCGTGCGGGCAGGGTGGTGTCGGGCGGGTCGACGCTCACGATGCAGGTCGCCCGCATCATCGACCCGCCACCCTCCGGTCACACGCGCAGCCTGGGCGCCAAGCTGCGCCAGATCCTGCGCGCACTGCAGCTTGAACTGCACCTGGGCAAGCGCGAGATCCTCACGATCTACCTGAACCATGCACCGATGGGTGGCATCGTCGAAGGGGTCGAGATGGCCAGTCGGGCCTATCTGGGCAAGTCCAGCCGCACGCTGAGCCATGCCGAAGCGGCCATGCTGGCGGCCTTGCCGCAGGCGCCTTCCAGGCTGCGCCCTGACCGCCATCCCGCGGCCGCGCAGGCAGCGCGCGACAAGGTCCTGAACCGCATGATGCAGTTCGGGCTCTGGCGTGCCGCCGACGTGGCCGATGCCCGCATCGAGACGGTGGCCGCGCAGCCCATTCGCGGGCAGTGGATCGCCCCGCTGGCGGCCGAGCGGGCGCGACGCGAGGCCCGAACCGCCGCACGCCGGGCCGGCCGGTCCCCCGGCATGGGCGGCATGGCCCATGCGGTGCAGACCACGCTGGACATCGAGATGCAGACCAGCGTCGAGCGCATGCTGCTCGATCGCATCGGGCAGTTGCCGCCCAAGGTCTCGATGGCTGTGCTGGTCATGGACAACAGCACCCTCGAAATCAAGGCTTACGCCGGTTCGGCCGACTTCACCGACCCGGACCGCGCCGCCCATGTCGACATGGTGACCGGGGTGCGGTCACCCGGGTCGACGCTCAAGCCCTTCCTGTATGCGCTGGCGCTCGACGAAGGCCTGGTCCACTCCGAGAGCCTGATGGTCGACGCCCCGCAGTCCTTTGCGGGCTACCAGCCCGGCAACTTCCAGGCCGCCTTCACCGGGCCGGTCAGCGTGGCCGAGGCCTTGCAGCGATCGCTCAACGTGCCGGCGGTGGACCTGCTGGATCGACTGGGGCCCACCCGCTTCGCCTCGATGATGCGTGCAGGCGGCGTGCGGCTGCGCGTCGGCGCGGGCGTCGAGCCCAACCTCAGCCTGATCCTCGGAGGGGCGGGCACCACACTGGAAGAACTGGTCGGTGCCTATCGCGCGCTGGCCCGCGGCGGGCGTGCCGGGCGACCCCGCCTGACCCCGGATGCGCCCGTGGTGGAGGCGCGCCTGATGAGCGAAGGCGCGGCCTTCATCGTGCGCGACATCCTGGAAGCCGGCGGCCATCCGGACCGGCCCTTCGTGGAAGACGCCCAGACGTCGCGGCGCGTGGCCTGGAAGACCGGCACCAGCTTTGGCTTTCGTGATGCCTGGGCCATCGGCGTGACCGATGAACACACGCTCGGCGTGTGGGTCGGGCGCCCGGACGGCACCCCCAACCCAGGGTTTTTTGGTGCGAACGTTGCGGCACCGCTGCTGCGCGACATCGTCGCGGCCCTGCCACCGTCATCGGCCGGCCTGGCAGATGCGGCGGCCCACCGCCGGCAACCCGCCAGCGTGAGCCAGGTCCTCATCTGCTGGCCGCTGGGCCTGGCCGCCAGCAGCACCGCGCCTGAACACTGCCTGGCGCGCCGCACGGGGTGGGCCCTGCACGGCAGCACACCACCCACCTTGCCGGATCGGCATCGCACCGGCGGCCTGCTGGTGCGCGCACCGGCCTGCGACACCCCGGCCGAACCACGCCTGCAGGCCCTGTGGCCCAGCCCGCTCGAACCCTGGGGGTTGCAGACCAGCGTGCCAGGCTGCGAGCCTTCAAGGCTCGGCCAGGATGTCACACCGGCGGCGGGCGCCGCCCTGCGCATCGCCGGCCTCGAAAGCAATGCCGTGCTGCGGGCCGTGCCCGGGCAGACCCATGTCGAGGTCACGCTGCGCGCCCTGGGTGCGGCGCCGCCCGCGGCGTCGTACTGGCTCGTCAACGGCACCCAGCGCGCCCGCACCGTCGCAGGTGCCCCGGTCACGTTGCAGTTCAACGAGCCCGGCCGGCACGGCATCACCTTGCTCGACGACCACGGCCGCCACCACCGCATCGACGTCACCGTGAGATTCCCCGGCACCCCGCGCTGACCCGAGGCAATCCGCGGGTACAATGCGCGCCTTCGGGGTGTAGCGCAGCCTGGTAGCGCAACTGCTTTGGGAGCAGTGGGTCGGATGTTCGAATCATCTCACCCCGACCATCTAACT